>JAZJZQ010000551.1:0-1838 GCA_040389625.1 Pseudomonadota bacterium
TTCCAGTTGTTCCACGCCGACAGCACGGCGTTCGGGTATTCGGGACGGCCACGGCTGCCGTTGTAGCGGCCCAGCGCCAGGTAGAGGTTGCCCGCTTCCATGTCCAGGTACATGCGCAAAATGGCGCAGCCGTAGCGCAGGTTGGTCTGCATGTTGAACAGGGCGCTGCGGTTGCGGTCGCCGATCACGTTGGTCCAGAATGGCATCACCTGCATGTAGCCGCGCGCCCCCACCATCGACACGGCATATTTGCGATAGGCCGATTCCACCTGGATCAGGCCCAGCACGAGGCCGGGGTCGAGACCGGCCCGGTGCGCTTCGTACCACGCCGTTTCCAGGAATTCCGTGCGCAGCTGCGGGTCCGGCAGGCGCCGCGCCAGCCGGGCCGACATTTGCGTCAGCCATATCTGGTAGCGCTGTTCGTCGGCCGGATTGCGGAACGTGGGCTTGGGCGGACGCGCATCGAGGATGGCGTTCGACAACGCCACCCGCACGGCGTCGGCCAGCGCTTCTTCCTTCTGGCTGCCGGCGTGGGCGTGGGGACCGTGCAGCGCGCCCGTCGCCAGTGCCAGCCCCATCAGCCAGCGCTGGGGCCGGGCCCACCAGCGGCGCCGGTCGGCGCCGGCTACCGCGCTGTGTGCAGTCAGGATGTCCACGGTCAGGCGGCCAGCTTGCCCTTGATGAAGTTGATGATGTCGGCCAGCGGCACGGCCGTTGCCTCGGTGTCGCGCCGGCCCTGGTATTCCAGGTTGCCTTCCTTCAGGCCGCGCTCGCCGATCACCACCCGGTGCGGCACGCCCACCAGTTCCCAGTCGGCGAACATGGCGCCCGGACGCAGGCCGCGGTCGTCGACGATGACGTCGATACCGGCCGCCAGTGCCTGCGCGTACAGCTGCTCCGTTTCCGCCTTGACCAGCTCGCTGCGCTCCATGCCCATCGGGCACAGCACCAGTTCGAACGGGGCCAGCGCCGTCGGCCAGATGATGCCCTTGTCGTCGAAGTTCTGCTCGATGGCCGCGCCCAGGATGCGGGTGATGCCGATGCCGTAGCAGCCCATCTGCAACGGGGCCGGCTTGCCGTTCTCGTCGAGGAAGGTGGCTTTCATGCTTTCCGAGTAGGCCGTGCCGAGCTGGAACACGTGGCCCACTTCGATGCCCCGTTCGATGGCCAGCACGCCCTTGCCGTCCGGCGAGGCGTCGCCTTCGACCACGTTGCGCAGGTCGGCCACCAGGGTGGGCTCGGCCATGTCGCGGCCCCAGTTGGCGCCCGTGTAGTGGAAGCCGGCGTCGTTGGCGCCGCACACGAAGTCGGCCATGTTGGCCACGGTGCGGTCGGCCACCACGGTGACGGGGGCCTTGGTGCCGATCGGGCCCAGGTAGCCGGGCACGCAGCCGTAGACTGCCAGGATTTCCGCTTCCGTCGAGAAGCGGTGGGCGGCCAGGCCGGGCACCTTGCCCACCTTGACTTCGTTCAGTTCATGGTCGCCGCGCAGCAGCAGCATGAAGTACTGCGGCGTGACTTTGCCGTCCTGCTCATGGTCCACCGTCAGGGCGATGGTCTTGACGGTGTGCGCCAGCGGCAGGCCCAGCAGGTCGGCCACCTGTTCGCACTTGGTGGCGTCGGGGGTGGCCGTCTTGACCAGGGCGGCCGCGGCGGCGGGACGGGCGGCGGCCAGCGGCAGCGCTTCCGCCGCTTCCATGTTGGCCGCGTAGTCGGAGGTAGGGCAGTAGACGATGGCGTCCTCGCCGGTGCTGGCGATGACGTGGAATTCGTGCGAACCGGTGCCGCCGATGGCGCCGTTGTCGGCCGCCACGGCGCGGAACTTCAGGCCGAAGCGG
>JAZJZQ010000552.1:0-3374 GCA_040389625.1 Pseudomonadota bacterium
ACGTTCCTGAATAGTTCAAGCGGCAAATTTTAACTGATTGCATGAACCCTACAAACAAATTCACAAGCTCACGCTTGTTCACACTGCTAGGATCGACGCGCAAGGCACGCATCATCAGCGCCTCCGCCCTGTTTCTGGCAGTGTGCGCGTTCGGTGCGGCCGGCGTCGCCCCACTGGCGCCCGACGCTTCGGATCTGCCGGTGAAATCCGTGTCCGAAGAACTGGCCCTGCCCAACCTGTCCACGCAGATCGCCGCGCTGGAACAGCAGCAGACCAATGAGCACTACATCCACGAGGAAAAAGTACGCGCCGGCGACACGCTGGCCGCGCTGCTGAACCGCCTGGGTGTGGACGACGACGCCGCCGAAACCTTCATCAAGAAGGACAAAGTGGCGCACGGCGTGATGCAGCTCACCACCGGCAAGCGGGTCCAGGCACAGACGGACGACGAAGGCAACCTGCAATGGCTGCAGGCGACCGTGGTCGACGGCAAGGACATGCCCGTCAAGAACATCACCATCACCCGCAAGGGCGACAGCTTTGTGGCCAAGGAAGAAGCAGCCAAGTTGGAGCGCCGCATCGAAATGCACGCGCGCACCATCAGCTCGACCCTGTACGCGGCGACCGATTCGAGCGACGACGGCGCCAAGCTGCCGGACTCCATCGTCAAGCAGATCATCGAGATGTTCTCCACCAGCATAGACTTCCGCGGCGACCTGAAGCGCGGCGACCATTTCAACGTGGTCTACGAGACGTTCTGGCAGAACGGCGAGTTCGTGCGCGCGGGCCGTATCCTGGCCGGCGAATTCACCAACCACGGCACCACCTACCAGTCGGTCTGGTTCGAAGACCCGCAAAGCAAACAGGGCGGCGGCTACTTCAGCTTCGACGGCAAGTCGCTCAAGAAAGCCTTCCTCAAATCGCCCGTGGAATTCAGCCGCATCTCGTCCGGTTTCGCCATGCGTGTGCACCCGATCTCGGGCCAGTGGAAACAGCACAAGGGCATCGACTTCCCGGCACCGACCGGCACCCCGATCCGCGCCTCGGGCGACGGCGTGGTGGACTTTGCCGGCGTGCAGAATGGCTACGGCAATTTCGTCGTGCTCAAGCACTGGAACAACTACACCACGGCTTACGCCCACATGAGCCGCTTCGCAGCCGGCCTGAAAAAGGGCATGAAAGTAAGCCAGGGCGACGTGATCGGCTACGTCGGCACCACCGGCTGGTCGACCGGCGCCCACCTGCACTATGAATTCCGTGTCGCCGGCGAAGCCAAGGACCCGTCCAAGCTGAACGTGCAGGCCCAGGCCCCGCTGACGGTGGCCGAGCTGGCCCGCTTCCGCACGTACGCGGCCGACATGTCGCACCGCTTCGCGCTGCTGCAGCCGGCCGGTTCCGGCGGCACCCGTGTGGCCGCCAAGTAAGGCAGCCCGCACCAACGAAAAAACAGGCCCGCGCGGCCTGTTTTTTTTCGCCCATCACCAACACCCCAAATAAATGGGGACGTACCCCTTTTTCAAATTAATGGGGACGTACCCCATTTTTCGCAGTAGTTCGCGCAGGAATGGAGACGGTCAGGCAAAATACAGGCTTTGCGCACAAGGACACCTTTATGGCCCTGTATATCGGTCTCATGTCCGGCACCAGCCTCGACGGCGTCGATGGCGCGCTGGCCGACTTCGACGGCAACGCCGTCCGCACCCTGGCCGCCGCCTACCTGCCCTTCCCGCCTGAGCTGCGGGCCGAACTGATGGCCCTGCAAGCGGCCGGCCACAACGAAATCGAACGGGAAGCGCTGGCCGCCAACGGGCTGGCCACCTGCTACGCCCGCTGCGTGGCCGACCTGCTGGCGCAAGCGGCCCTGGCGCCGCCGGCCGTGCGGGCCGTGGCCGTCCATGGCCAGACCATACGCCATCGGCCCGAGCTGGGCTTTACCCGCCAGACCAACAACCCTGCCCTGCTGGCAGAGCTGTGCGGCATCGACGTCATCGCCGACTTCCGCAGCCGCGACATCGCGGCCGGTGGCCAGGGCGCGCCGCTGGTGCCCGCCTTCCACCAGGCCCTGTTCGGCCTGAGCGGACGGGCCCGCGTGGTGGCCAACATCGGCGGCATCGCCAACATCAGCGTGCTGCATGGCGACGGCCGCGTGACGGGCCTGGACACCGGCCCCGGCAATGTATTGATGGATGGCTGGATCGCCCGCCACCAGGGCAAGGAATACGATGCGGATGGCGCCTGGGCCGCCGGCGGCACCATCATCGCACCGCTGCTGCAAGCCATGCTGGCCGCGCCCTATTTCGCCTTGCCGGCGCCCAAGAGCACGGGCCGCGACCTGTTCCACCTGGACTGGCTCGATGCGCAACTGGCCGCCTTCCCCCACGCGGCCCCGGCCGATGTGCAGGCCACGTTGACGCAACTGACGGCCACTACCCTGGCGCAGGCCATCCAGCGCTACGGCGCCGAGGCGGACGCCGTCTACGTGTGCGGCGGCGGCGCCTACAACAGCACCCTGCTGCGGGCACTGGAAACGGCACTGGACGGAAAAGTGAAGGTAGCGTCGACCGACGCGCTGGGCGTGGCGCCGAACCGGGTCGAAGCGCTGGCGTTCGCCTGGCTGGGCTACCGCTACACGGAGCGGCTGGCGGGCAATCTGCCGGCGGTGACGGGCGCGGCGGGCCCGCGGGTGCTGGGCGCGCTGTACCCGCATTGACGTGGCAAGCCTGCCCCCATGGAAAGCGCGGTGGGCGGCCCCCGTCCCGCCGCAGTCAGCGCGGATGCCAGGGCACAGCAACGCGGCCCAAGGATAGTGCGTAAAAACGGGGCGTAAAAACGGAGCGCACAAACAACAACGGCGGAGCAGCCTGCGCTGTCCGCCGTGCATGCACGAACGCAGCAGCCGCGAATGCGGCCGTGCGCCCGGCGCTGAAACTCAGACCGAGAACGAGGAACCGCAGCCGCAGGTCGAGCTGGCGGTCGGGTTCTTGATCACGAACTGGGCACCTTCCAGGTCATCCTTGTAATCGATTTCCGCGCCCACCAGGTACTGGTAGCTCATCGAATCGATCAGCAGCGTGACGCCGTTCTTGACCATGGTGGTGTCGTCTTCGTTGATGATTTCATCGAACGTGAAGCCGTACTGGAAGCCGGAACAGCCGCCACCTTGCACGAAGACGCGCAGTTTCAGATCGGGATTGCCCTCTTCCTCGATCAGCTGGGCGACCTTTTCAGCCGCGCTATCGGTAAAGATGATAGGCGACGGGATTACATCTTGCGCTTCAGCAACAGCATTCATATCAGACTCCTACGTAAAATCATTCCGGACATTATAGACCTTTGGCGCAATCTATGCTTTGAACCGCACCATTTGCCGCGTT
>JAZJZQ010000553.1:0-3720 GCA_040389625.1 Pseudomonadota bacterium
AGCATGAGGACGGCGAACAGGGCCTGCACTTCGTGGGCCGATTCGGCCAGGATGTCGTGCAGCGTGCCTTCGCCGACGAGGAAGTCGATGGTGCGTGCGCCCAGCAGCGTGGTGGCGCCGGGACGTTCCTGCAAGGGCGAGGGGACGGGCGCCAGGTCGTTGGCCAGCAGCAGCGTGTCGCCCAGGGTTTCCGGCGGCAAGGCCCGCAGGCCCACCCACATCGCTTCCACGGCCTGGGCCACCGGCTCCGGGATCACCAGCTTCTTGAGCACGCCGCGGCCGATTTCGGCCTCGCCGAATTCGATCCAGTCGCCCGGCTCGCCGTCGAGGATGCCGGGCCAGGCGCCGGCCTGCGACAGCAGGTAGAAACCGCCCACTTCGTGCACGATGCCGGCGAACATGGCCGTGTCCGGATCCACATGGGTCACCCGGCGCGCGATCACCTGGGCCAGCGCGGCCACATGGGCCGTGTGTTCCCACAACTGGGCCGCCTTGGCCTTGACGGCCGGGTCGCTGGACTGGCCGCCCAGCTGGCGCACGATCAGGGCCGCCACCTGCGACTGCAGGGTGCGCATGCCCAGCCGCTGCACGGCCGCGCGCACGCTGGAAATTTCATTACCGGAACGGTTGTAGGCGACGGCGTTGGCGATGGCCACGGTGCGGGCCGCCAGCAGGGGATCGGCCTGGATCAGCTTGGCCGCCGCGTCGATATGGCAGTCGGGATCGCCCAGCGCCTGCTGCAGGCGCAACGAGGCATTGACATTGGTGGGGAACGTCAACTCTCCCCGGCTCGCTTGAGCTGCGATCTGCTTGAAGGCGTCCAGTCTGTCCATCGAAAAAATTATACTCGGAATATTGCCGTGTGGAACTTTTTCGCAAAATACTTTTCTATCCCTTGCGGCATGTTAATAGCATGCCGCAAGGGTGTGGTACGGATCAGGCCTCGCTGAAGATGGCGTCGCAGCCATCCTGGGTCGCGTCCGTGTCCTGCAGTTCATCGACCAGGCCCAGGTCGAACAATTCCTCGATCGCGTTCATGAAGCTGTTGTGCTTGGTCGCGCCGATCAGGCGGTAGATTTCACCTTCTTCATTGCGGATGCCGATCAACAGCTTTTCCTGGCGCACGACGTCCGGCGTGCTGACGTTGAGCAACAGATTGCCGATGATGTGTTTATCGAATTTGGCAGGTTTCTTGCCTTCGAGCAGAGTCGTTTTCAAATGTTTTCCTTGGTTGAGTCGTGGGTGGCCGGACTGCCGCCGATAATGACAGTTTTGAGTGCGGACAGGGTTTTTTCAAGGGCCGCGTAGTCCTCTTCCGTAAAATCGGCGAAGACTGCGCCGCCCCTGGCCACAACGCGGGGAAATACGTCGTGGAACGTACGTTCGCCGGCCGCCGTGAGGCGGACGAAGAACGAACGCTTGTCGTCGGCGCTGCGCTCGCGCTGCACCAGGCCCTTGTGCTCGAGACGCTCGATCACCCCGGTCAGCGTGCCCTTGGTGATCAGGGTCTTTTCGCCGAGTTCCTTGTACGACATGCCCTGCGTGTTGCCCAGCGTGGCGATGATGTCGAACTGGGCGTGGGTCAGGCCGCACTGGCGCACGTGATCGGCCGACAGGCGTTCAAAACCCTGCATGCATTCGGCCAGCAGCCGGATACTTTTCAAATAGCGTTCACCCATAGACCATGATTATAGCTGGCCGGGCCGCTGCTTCCCGGCCCCGGCCCGGCAATTTCACCGTGGAGCGGGTACACTATGGCTCCCCGGCCGTCCACGTAGGCGCGCCGCAACCTGCCAGCCTTCCGTCGAGACCTGTTTGAAGCCTTCTGCGCCCCTGCATCTGCGCGGCATCGCCGCCTTGTTGACCGTCACCCTCGTCTGGGGCACCACCTTTCCCGCCATGAAGGATATGACGGGCGCCCTGTCGGCCAGCGCCATCGTGCTGGTGCGCTTCGCCCTGGCCGGCGTCCTGCTGGCGCCGTTTTTGTGGCGGGCGCGGGCGGGCGACCTGTGGCAGGGCTGGCTGGCCGGCGTGGTGTTGTTTTTCTGCTACGTGTTCCAGATCGAAGGCCTGGCCCTGACCAGTTCCAACCGCAACGCCTTCCTGACGGGGCTGAACGTGCTGGTGGTGCCCTTGCTGGGCATGGCGGCCGGCAAGCTGCCCGAGCGCCGCATCGTCGTGGCCCTGCTGCTGGCGCTGGCCGGCCTGTTCGCCCTGTGCTGGGACGGCGGCATCAGCTGGGGCCGGGGCGACACGCTGGCCCTGCTGGCGGCCCTGTGCTTCGGCCTGTATGTGAAGATGATGGAGGCGGCCACCCGCAAGGTGGCGCGCCTGATGACGCTGACGGCGGCCCAGATCGTCACCGTGGCCCTGTGCGCGGGGGCCTGGCTGCTGTGGCGCGACATGCCATCCGGTGCCCAGGCCGGTCCCTGGCAGGCGGCCACCTGGCAGGCCGTGCTGGACTACAAGAGCAACCTGATCTACCTGGGCGTGGTGGCCACGGCCGCCATCATTTCCCTGCAGACGTGGGGCCAGAGCCACAGCAGCGCCAACGAGGCGGCCGTGATCTATGCGTTCGAGCCGGGCTGCGCCGCCATTTTCAGCTATGTCTGGCTGGACGAGCGGCTGGCGTGGAACGGCTTGCTGGGCGCGGCGTTGTTGATCTCCGGTATGATAGTGAGCCAGTGGAGCAGCACCCGGCCCGCCGCCGTGCTGGCGCCCGAATGAGCGCGGCGCCACCGTCCCGCCCGCCCCGTCAGAACTGAATTCGCCGTATGCCATTTTCCTCCCTATCCCGCCTGGCCCAGGAACAGCCGCTGCGCCTGCTGCTGGTCAACGCGGGCGAGCCGGACGCCATCACCTGGGCCGGCCTGGTCCAGCCGCTGCGGCTGGCGGCCCAGATGCTGGGACCGGACCAGTTGCGGCTCGACATCCTGAGCCCGCAGCAGGCCGCCGAGGCCCAGCCCGGCTGGCACCTGGCCTTGCTGGTGGCCGACGAACACCAGGCGCCGCCGCCGCCGGCCCTGCTGCGCACGGTGGTCGAGCGTTGCCGCTCGGCCCGCTACTGGGGCGGGGTGGGGGCCGGCGTGCTGTGGCTGGCCGACGCCGGCCTGATGGCGGGCGTGCGCATCGCCCTGCCGTGGGCCCTGTACGCGGAAACGGAGGCGGCCACGGAACGGGCCATCCTCACGCCTCATCTGTTCGAGCTGGACGGGCGCATGCTCAGCTGCTGCGGCGGCGCGGCCAGCATCGATTTCGCCCTGACCCTGGTGGCGGCCCTGTACGGCGCCACGGTCCAGGCCGCCATCAAGGAAAGCCTGTGCATCGACCGCGTGCGCGGCCACGAGGAGCGCCAGCGGGTGGCGCTGCAGGCCCGCTTCGGCGCGCTGCAGCCCAAGCTGTCGGAAGCGGTGACGCTGATGGAGGCCAACATCGAGGAACCGCTGTCGACGGACGACATCGCCGGCCTGGTGGGCCTGTCGCGGCGCCAGCTCGAGCGCCTGTTCAAGCAATACCTGGGCAGCCTGCCGTCGCGCTACTACCTGGAGCTGCGCCTGCAGCGGGCCCGTCAGCTGCTGCTGGAGACCAACCATTCCATCGTCCAGGTGGGGCTGATGTGCGGCTTCTCGTCCGGCTCGCATTTTTCCACCGCCTTCGGCGCCCTGTTCGGCAATACCCCGCGCGAGGAACGCCAGCGCAAGCTGATGCCGCCGGCCGCCT
>JAZJZQ010000554.1:0-2785 GCA_040389625.1 Pseudomonadota bacterium
CGGCGTCCAGGTAGCGCTCGATGGTGTCGAGGTCGCGGATGCCGCCGCCCAGCTGGACGGGGATCTCGTCGATATCGTTTTCCAGCGCGAACTCCTGTACCACCTTGAGGATGGCCTTGATGGCGCCTTCGTTCTTGGGTTTGCCGGCAAAGGCGCCGTTCAGGTCGACCAGGTGCAGCCGGCGGGCGCCCTGCTTGAGCCAGTGCAGCGCCATGTCGGCCGGTTCTTCGGAAAATACGGTGGCAAGTTCCATATCGCCTTGTTTCAGGCGCACGCAGTGACCGTCTTTGAGGTCGATGGCAGGAATGAGCAGCATGGTCGTGTCAGTGTTGAAAGAGTAAAAGGGTGGGAACTCAAGGTTGCCAGTGAACGAAATTCTTGTACAGCTGCAGGCCCATGGCCGCGCTCTTCTCCGGGTGGAACTGGGTGGCGAAGATGTTGTCGCGCGCCACGGCGCAGGCAAACGGCGCACCGTACACGGTCTCGCCCACCACATGGGCGGCCTGTTCCGGCAGGGCGAAATAGCTGTGCACGAAATAGAAATAGCTGTGGTCCGGGATGCCCTGCCACATCGGGTGAGACGCCGTCTGGCGCACTTGGTTCCATCCCATCTGCGGCACCTTGAAGCGGGAACCGTCCTCCTGCAGCATGCCGTCGAGCTGGAAGCGTACCACCTTGCCGGGCAACAGGCCCAGGCCGGCCGCATTGCCTTCCTCGCTCACGTCGAACAGCATCTGTTCGCCGATGCACACGCCCATCAGGGGTTTGCTGTCGGCCGCCCGCAGCAGCGCTTCCTGCAGGCCCGATTCGCGCAGGCTGCGCATGCAGTCCGGCATGGCACCCTGGCCCGGCAGCACGATGCGGTGCGCGTTCTCGATGTCGGCCACCTCGCCGGAAATTTTCACTTCCGCGTCCGGCGCCACGGCGCGCAGGGCTTGCGCCACCGAGCGCAGGTTACCCATGCCGTAATCCACTACAACAATTTTATTCATATTCCATGCATGCAAAGTGTGACCGGAGCCGCCCGCCCGGCTGGGGCGTGTTTACAGGCTGCCTTTGGTCGAAGGGATGGTGCCGGCGGCGCGCTCGTCCAGTTCCGCCGCCATGCGCAGCGCCCGGCCGAAGGCCTTGAACACGGTTTCGCATTGGTGGTGGGCATTGGTGCCGCGCAGGTTGTCGATGTGCAGCGTGACCAGGGCGTGGTTGACGAAGCCGCGGAAAAATTCCAGCGTCAGGTCGACGTCGAAGGTGCCGATCATGGCGCGCGTGAACGGGATATGGTATTCGATGCCGGGCCGGCCCGAGAAATCGAGCACCACGCGCGACAGCGCCTCGTCCAGCGGCACGTAGGCGTGGCCGTAGCGCCGGATGCCCTTGCGGTCGCCGATGGCCTTGGCCACAGCCATGCCCAGCGTGATGCCCACGTCTTCCACCGTGTGGTGGTTGTCGATATGGATGTCGCCCGTCGCTTCGACGTCGAGGTCGATCAGGCCATGGCGGGCGATCTGGTCCAGCATGTGGTCCAGGAAGGGTACGCCGGTATTGAGCTTTTGCTGGCCCGTGCCGTCCAGGTTGATGGCGACGCGGACTTGCGTCTCGTTGGTGTTGCGCGTGATTTCTGCGGTGCGGTTCATGAAGGGCTCTACGATGATATCAGGCTGCCAACGATGCTTTCAGGGCATCGAGGAAGGCGGCGTTTTCTTCCGGGGTACTGACCGTGATGCGCAAACAATTGGACAGCACACCGTGCATTTTACTCACATTTTTGACTAATACCTTGCGATCAACGAGTTTCGCGTAGGCATCGTCGGCGTTTGGCACCCGTATCAAGATAAAATTCGCCGCCGACGGGAACACCGTCACACCCGGCAGGACGGCCATGGCGCCCGCCAGATCGGCGCGTGCGGCCCGCAACAGGGCCGCCTGCTGGTTCAGCACGTCCAGATGGTCGAGCGCGAATTCGGCCGCTGCCTGGGTCAGCACGTTGATGTTGTAAGGAGGCCGCACTTTGTCGAACTGGGCCAGCAGTTCCGGCGCGGCCGACATGTAGCCGAGGCGGATGCCGGCCAGGCCCAGCTTGGACACGGTGCGCATCACGACCAGGTTGGGAAACTCGGGCAGCCGGGCCATGAAGCTGGCCTGGGCGAACGGCTCGTAGGCTTCGTCCACCACGGCGATGCCCGTCTCGCCCAGGGCATGGAGGATGGCGACGATGGCGTCGGCATCGAACAGGTTGCCCGTCGGGTTGTTCGGGTAGGACAGGTAGACCAGCGACGGCCGGTGCCGGGCGATGGCGGCCAGCATGGCCGGCAAGTCCAGCGTCAGGTCGTCCTTGAGCGGCACGCCGACGAAATCCATGCCCGCGAACTGGGCCGAGCGCTGGTACATGACGAACGAGGGCGTGGGCGCCAGCACGACGGCGCGCCGTTCCTGCAGCGCGCATGCCATGTCGAGGATAGAGATCAGCTCATCCGAACCGTTGCCCAGCATCACGTCGTAGCCGGCCGGCACACCCAGCCGGGCGCAGATGCGCTGCTTGAGCGTGCTGTAGGAGGCGATGGGGTAGCGGTTCAGCACCGCGTCGGCCAGGCGCTGGCCCAGCTCGCGCAGCAGCGGCTCCGGCAACTGGTACGGGTTCTCCATCGCATCGAGCTTGATGTAGCCGCTCGCGTCGGGCACGTGGTAGCTGCCGATGGCGCGCACGTCGGGACGAATGGTGCTGGCGATGAGGTTGTCGAGGGCGGACATCTGGCGGGGGCTCCTGGTGTGGTGGGCTAGGCGGCGA
>JAZJZQ010000555.1:0-2275 GCA_040389625.1 Pseudomonadota bacterium
CGGGTACATGAAGATGCCGCCGCGGTTCAGGATGCGGTGCACGTCGGCCACCATGGAGGCGATCCAGCGCATGTTGAAGTTGGTGCCGCGCGGGCCCGTGTCGCCGGCCAGCAGTTCGTCCACGTAGCGCTTGACGGGCGGATGCCAGTGACGCATGTTGGACATGTTGATGGCGAATTCCTTGGTCTTGGCCGGGATCTGCATGTCGCGCTGGGTCAGCACCCAGGAACCCATCTCGCGGTCGAGCGTGAAGCAGTTCACGCCGTGGCCGGTGGTCAGCACCAGCATGGTCTGCGGGCCGTACACGGCGTAGCCGGCGGCCACCTGCTTGCTGCCGGCCTGCATGAAGTCGGCCTCGGTCGGTTCACCCATGCCTTCCGGCGCCTTCAGCACGGAGAAGATGGTGCCGATCGAGACGTTGACGTCGATGTTGGAGGAGCCGTCCAGCGGATCGAACAGCAGCATGTATTCGCCCTTGGGATAGCGGTTCGGGATCGGGTGGATCGATTCCATCTCTTCCGATGCCATGGCCGCCAGGTGGCCGCCCCATTCGTTCGCTTCCAGCAGGATTTCGTTGGAGATGATGTCGAGCTTCTTCTGCACTTCGCCCTGGATGTTTTCCGTCTCGGCCGTGCCTAGCACTTCGCCCAGCGCGCCCTTGCCCACCGAGTGGCTGATGGTCTTGCAGGCGCGCGCGACCACTTCGATCAACAGGCGCAGTTCGGCCGGGATCGTGTTGTTGAGTCGCTGTTCTTCGACCAGGTATTGGGTGAGGCTGATGCGTTTCATGTATTCCCTTGGTTGGTGAAAATAATTAGTTGGACAGGGCTTTGCTGATCACTTCCAGCACGTCGTTCGACAGCTTGGAACGCGACGCGACGCGTTCGAGCGCGTGGCGCATGTGCACCTGCAGCGCCGGCACGTAACGGCGCCAGCGGTCCATGCTGCGCGCCAGGCGGGCCGCTACCTGCGGGTTGATCTTGTCGAGCGCGATCACCTGCTCGGCCCAGAAGTCGTAGCCGCTGCCGTCGGCCGCGTGGAACTGGGGCGGATTGCCGTTGGCGAAATTGAACAGCAGGCTGCGGGCCCGGTTCGGGTTCTTCAGCGTGAAGGCCGGATGCTGCATCAGCTTGCGCACGGCCGCCACGTCGGTGCCGGGGGCGGCGGCCTGCATGGCGAACCATTTGTCGATCACCAGCGCGTCCTGCTCGAAGTCGGCGTAGAAGCTGTGCAGGCTGGCGCTGGCGTCGGCGCCGCTGTGGATCAGGGCCGCCAGCGCGGCGGCGCGGTCCGTCATGTTGGACGCCTGCGCGAACTGCTCCTGGGCCAGCGCCAGTTCCTGCTCGCGCGGCGCCGTCAGCAGGTAGGACAGGGCCAGGTTCTTCAGCGCCCGCTTGCCGGCCGAGATGGCGTCCGGGCTGTAGACGCCGGGCGTCTGGTTGGCGTGGTACTGGGCCAGCAGTTCCGGCCGCAGCGCGGCGCCGATGGTGCGGCGCATGAACTGGCGCGCAGCATGGATCGCTTGCGGATCGACCACGGGCACCTGCTCGGCGATGATGGTTTCCGACGGCAGGATCAGGGCCAGCTCGCGGAAGGCCGGGTCCAGCGTGGCATCGGTCAGCACGTTGCGGAAGGCGGCGATGAAGGTGTCGTCCAGCGCCAGCGTGTCGCCGGCGGCGACGGCGCTGGTCAGCACCAGCAACCGTTCCATGGCCAGGCGCTGGCCTGCTTCCCAACGGTTGACGGGATCGCTGTCGTGGCTGAACAGGTGCAGCAGTTCGGCGTCCGTGTAGTCGTATTCCAGCACCACGGGCGCGGAGAAGCCGCGCAGCAGCGACGGTGTGGGCTTCTCGTCGATGCCCTTGAAGCGGAAGGTCTGCGTGGCCTCCGTCAGTTCCAGCACGACGGTGGTGGGCGCGCGCTTGGCCGACGGCGCGCCGTCCAGCCGCAGCGGCAAGTCCTTGCCGTCCGCGCCCAGCAGGCCCACGGCCACGGGGATGTGGAACGGCAGCTTGTCCTGCTGGCCGGCCGTGGCCGGGCAGTGCTGGCTGAGCGTGATTTCGTAGCTGCGGGAGAGGGCGTCGTAATGGGTGCTGGCCGTCACCACGGGGGTGCCGGCCTGGCTGTACCAGCGCTCGAACTGGGTCAGGTCGCGGCCGTTGGCATCGGCCATGGCGGCGCGAAAGTCGTCGCATTCCACGGCCTGGCCATCGTGCCGTGCGAAGTACAGGTCCATGCCCTTGCGGAAGCCGTCGCGGCCCAGCAGGGTCTGGTA
>JAZJZQ010000556.1:0-1502 GCA_040389625.1 Pseudomonadota bacterium
TAATCGATGGCATCGCCTTCCAGACCAACATCCTGGCCCTGAACGCGGCCGTGGAGGCGGCCCGCGCCGGCGAACAGGGGCGCGGCTTTGCCGTCGTCGCCTCGGAAGTGCGCAGCCTGGCCCAGCGCAGCGCCTCGGCCGCCCACGAAATCAAGGCCCTGATCAACGATTCCGTGACCCAGGTCCGGCTGGGCAGCACGCTGGTGGCCGACGCCGGCGTGACGATGACGGCCATAGTCGACAGCGTCAAGCACGTGACCGACATCATGGGCGAAATCATGGCGGCCAGCCAGGAGCAGACCTCCGGCATCGAGCAGGTCAACGCGGCCATCATGGATATCGATGGCGTGACCCAGCAGAACGCGGCGCTGGTGGAGCAGGCCGCGGCGGCGGCGGCCTCAATGCAGGACCAGGCCAGCCGGCTGGCCGAACTGGTAAGCATCTTCAAGCTGCCGGGCGCAGCGGCGCACCGGCCGCGCGCGGCGGCGAAGGCGCCCGTCCTGCGGCGCCAGCTGGCATGAGCAGCAATTGGGCGGCAAGCGCGCCGCAAATGCGTGGCCGGCTTGATCTGACGCCGGTTGCCCTGCCCGCGCGTGTGCGTCAAACTTGATTTGACGTGGGTTCGGCGCCCGGGAACGGCTTTCAAATACCTCACAAAGTGATATAGTTTCCTCAACAGGGGCATGGCCATAGTCCCCTGCCGGTCACAAGCCAATCAACTCGAGGAGATGCGATATGAGCACGTTAGACTTTTTGAAGATGCCGTTTTCCGCCCACGGCGCCTGGGACAAACTAAGCCAGGTCCACCCCGCAATCTGGAAGACCCTGCTGTCGCTGGTGCTGCCGCTGTCGCTGATCCCGCCTGCCATGTTGATCTACGCTGGCAGCCACCATCCCGAGGTCTACTGGATGACGGCCTCGGCCCAGCGTTTCCAGATGATCGCCGTCCTGTTCCTGGTGGCCGAGCTGTGCACCGTACCGCTGATGGCGCAGGCCATCAAGACCATCGCCGAGGCGCACCAGGTGCGCGTCGAATTCCGCGACACGCTGCTGCTGGCGGCCATTTCGGCCGTGCCCATGTGGCTGTCGGCGCTGGCGCTGGCCATTCCCAGCCTGCTGCTGACGGTAGCCATCCTCGTGGTGGGCCTGCTGGCCGCGTTGATGCTGCTGTTCCAGGGCAGCACCACCATCCTCAAGATCAGCAACGACATGGAAGCGCAGGAAATCTGCTCCCAGGCCTACGCCGTCGGCGCCCTCGTGTGGACGCTGCTGTGCGTATTCGTCAAGCTGAGCCTGATGTCCTGACCGGCATCCCCAAAAATGGGGACGTACCCCTTTTTCTAAAAAAGCCGACGGGTCGCAGTTGCGGCGCGTCGGCTTAATCGAAAATGGGGTACGTCCCCATTAAAAAATGGGGACGTACCCCTTTTTCTGTCAGAAGTGGTACTCGGCCCGCAGCATCGGCGTCTTGGCCACGTAGCCCTGGCCGCCCGTGGTGGCCG
>JAZJZQ010000557.1:0-4059 GCA_040389625.1 Pseudomonadota bacterium
GCCCTGCGGGAAGTAGGCGCCGGCCGGCGAGGCGAACAGCACGAACAGGTATTCGCTGCCCGGACGCACGCCCAGGAAGGGGTCGGTGGCGAACATCAGGGGCCGCAGGTACAGGCTCTCGCCCACCGCCTTGGGCACCCAGGCCGCGTCCAGCGCGATCAGGGCGTCGGCCGCTTCCATGAACAGGGCCGGCGGCAGGGCCGGCATGGCCAGGCGGGCGGCGCTGCGGTTGAAGCGCTCCGCGTTCGCTTCGGGACGGAAGGTCTTGACGCTGCCGTCCGGCTGGGAGAAGGCCTTGAAGCCTTCGAAGATGGCCTGGCCATAGTGCAGGGCCGAGCAGGACGGATCGAGCTGCAGGGGGCCGTAGGCCTTGAGTTCGCCTTTTTGCCAGGCGCCGTCGCGGTAGGGGATCACCACCATGTGGTCGGTGAAGATGCGGCCGAAGCCGGGGTTGCTGATCAGCTTGGCGCGCTCGGCGTCGCTCAGGCGGTGGGCGGAGGGCGTGATGGACAGGTTGGGAGTGTTCACGGTGGCGGTGTCTTCAGAGTCTGGATGGGGATGGATGCACGGTTCGGTGCCGGCGCGTGGCGCCAGCGTCCCCCCATCATACCAAGAATTCCCGTCCGGTCTGCAGCACCCAGTCCCGCCGTTCTGCAATTCATGCCCGAATTTCAACGCCCTGTCACATTCCCCGTGCCGGCCGTGGCTGATCCGTCTACATTGCAGGCTCCACCACTTTTAACGGACAGGCCACCATGACTCTGACTTCCCGTAGCGGCGCCGGCGCGCTGCTGTTCTTCCTCGCGCTGGGCGTGGCCCATGCCGGCGCCGCCGCGCCCGACCTGGCCGCGCGGCGCCAGGCGCTCGACAGCCTGATCAAGGAGCAGTGGGATTACACCATGCGCACCAATCCCGAATTTGCCTCCATGCTGGGCGACAAGCGCTACAACGACCGCCTGACGGACTTTTCCCAGGCCGCCGTGGAGGCCGACATCCGCGCCAGCGCCGACTTCCTGCGCCGTTTCGAAGCCATCGACAGCACCGGCTTCCCCGAGCAGGAGCGCTTGAACCAGACGCTGATGGTGCGCGCGCTGCACCTGACCCTGGACGGCGCCCGCTACAAGGAATGGGAAATGCCGGTGCTGCAGAACTCGGGCATCCACATCGACGCGCCCCAGCTGGTGTCGGCGCTGGCCTTCGATACGGTCAAGGACTACGACGATTACCTGGCCCGCCTGCACCAGCTGCCGCGCGCCTTCAGCGACACCACCATCCAGATGCAGAACGGCATGCACGACCACCTGATGCCGCCCCAGTTCCTGATCCCCAAGATCGCCCGCCAGTGCGACGAGCTGGCCGCCATGGCGCCGGCCGCCTCGCCGTTCGCCGAACCGCTGAACCGTTTCCCGGCCAGTTTCAGCGCGGCCGACAAGGCGCGCCTGAGCCAGCAGATCCTGGCCGCCATCGAACATGACGTGGCGCCGGCCTACCGCCAGTTCGCCGCCTTCGTCAAAAATGTCTACCTGCCCCAGGGCCGCACGGAGCCGGGCCTGTGGTCGCTGCCGGACGGCGCAGCCCGCTACGCCTACCGGGTGCGCAGCGCCACCACCACGGCGCAGACGCCGGAACAGATCCACCAGCTGGGCCTGGCCGAAGTG
Source organism: Pseudomonadota bacterium (assembly GCA_040389625.1). Taxonomy (GTDB): domain Bacteria; phylum Pseudomonadota; class Gammaproteobacteria; order Burkholderiales; family Burkholderiaceae_D; genus Rugamonas. Next base: position 1,659 of record JAZJZQ010000557.1, read on the forward strand.
GCCCGCATCGAGGGCCAGATGCTGGCCGTGGCGCAGAAAATGGGTTACCCCGACCTCAAGCGCTTCAACGCTGCCGTGCACGCCAACGCGGCCCTGCATCCGAAGTCGCGCCAGGAACTGCTGGACCTGTACAGCAAGTACACGGACCAGATGTATGCCAAGCTGCCCCAGCAGTTCGGCGTGCTGCCCAAGGCCAAGGTGGCCATCTTGCCGGTGGAAGCGTTCCGCGAGGAGGGCGCGGCGGCCGCGTCCTACAACATGGGCACGCCGGACGGCAGCCGCCCGGGCCGGGTGATGGTCAACACGGGCGAGTTCGCCAAGCGTTCGCTGATCGACGTGGAAACGACGGCCCTGCATGAAGGCGTGCCGGGCCACCACATGCAGATCGCCATCGCCCAGGAATTGCAGGGCCTGCCCGCCTTCCGCCAGCAGCCCAACTACACGGCCTACACGGAAGGCTGGGCCCTGTACGCGGAACGGCTGGGCGAGGAACTGGGCTTCTACGGCGACCCGTACAGCTATTACGGCCACCTGCAGGACGAGATGCTGCGCGCCATCCGGCTGGTCGTCGATACCGGCCTGCACTATAAGAAGTGGGACCGGCAGCAGGTGGTGGACTACTTCCACGCCCACTCGGGCATCGAGGAGGTGGACGTGCAAAGCGAGACCGACCGCTACATCGTGTGGCCGGGCCAGGCCCTGGGCTACAAGATCGGCCAGCTGAAGATCCTGGAACTGCGCGACTATGCGCGCCAGCAGCTGGGCGCCAGGTTCGACATCCGCGCCTTCCACGACCAGGTGCTGGGTGCGGGCGCCTTGCCGATGGATGTGCTGGAAGCGCGCATCAAATCCTGGGTCGCGGCGCAGCAGCGTACCTGAGCGGCGTGCGCCGTAGCCTTGCCGCAAGCGCCCGCTGCCGGGTGATGGCGGTTCCCAGGCGCAAGCGCTGACGGCGGCGTCACGGCAACGGGGCGCCGCTGTTGTTTTTTGTCGGCAGATTTCTGCAATTGTGTATTTTTGAGAGAAATTTCCCCCGCAATTTAGCGAGAATACAGCTGCGTAGGACTGGTCCTACGGCGACGCTCGCATGACAAAACTTGTCACGACGGAAATTTTATGATGGGGACGTTTGTCACTTACTGTCATCCGTTGTGGCCTGGCTATCCCTAAAACAGGGCATGCCGGTGCCGTATGGCCGTTGGCTGCCGTGGCGCCTGCCGGTGCCCTGTCACGCGGGCGTCATCAAGGTGATGCACAGTCATGCCCAGACTTGAATTTCCCCAGTGAATTAAGCGGATTTCGCCAATCTGTTTGCCAGATGGCATCTAAATTGCAGCCTCTACAATGGTCTGGACACGCTCCGGCATGTTCTTAGCAGCGACAAAATCTTGCAAGATCAATAGGTTGCGAGCAAGAGACAACGTCGCGTAAACATTCTTTTGGGAAACCAGGTGAGTTATACTTCAGGACATTGCTCTGCGTAAACATGTTACTTACGCGGTCAGACTGGCACGGAAATTAATTGCCGGACGAGAACAAGTTTACTTAATGGAAGTATCTCAGCGGTCGCTTTGTACCGAAACGGACCAAATGCGGATGCGCTGGGATTAAAGGCCGCAAGTAGGCCAAGATTGCATTAATGGAAATTTTTTATTGGGTTTGCTGATCCATGGTGGCTCGGCGTTTTTTTCCTAAAGTTAACTTTTTTGTTGACGTTAAGAATGAACGGCCGGGTTTTTGTGGCCACAGCCTCAGGTGTACAGAATATAAAGCAAGTAGAAATCGGCAATTGCCACTGGTCAGGAGAAGGAGCTACGGGGATACCCTGTCGGCTCCAATTCGTTTCCAATCAGAAAATAGCGGCGTCCATCAGGAGAAATATAAATGAGCAGCATCTTATCTAGCTACACTACTGATCAGATTGCAAATCTGACCACCCAAGAGATCAGCGCGTTGTTGACCTCCGACATAGTGGTGCTCAACTCGGATCAAATCGCCGCCCTGACTAGTACGCAGGTCGCCGTATTTAGTTCCATGCAAATCGGAGCGATCACGACGAGCGTCCTGCCGTCGCTCACCACAGCCGATTTCGCCGCTATCAACACCAACGCGCTGGGTGGCCTGACTACCGCGCAAACCAAGGCACTGACGACTGACCAGATCGTTGCGCTGACCACCGCCCAGGCCGGCATTTTGTCGACCCAGCAGGTCGGTGCGTTGAGTACCGACGGCATGGCCGCCATGCAGACCGCCGATTTTGCTGCCCTGAAGACTTCCGCTATCGCGATCTTGTCGACCAACCAGGTCAAGGCTCTGACGACCGACCAGATCGTGGCGCTGACCAGCGCCGAAGCCGCCGCCCTGAGCAGCGCGCAAGTCGCCGCCCTGAGCACCGACGCCA
>JAZJZQ010000557.1:4159-14065 GCA_040389625.1 Pseudomonadota bacterium
ATCGCCGCCATCGAGACGGCCGACATCGCCGGCATCAGCACCGCCGGCATCGCCGGGCTGAAATCGGCGCAGATCGCCGCGCTGACCACCGACCAGGTGGCAACGCTGTCGACCAACCAGATCGTGGCCTTCACCACGGCCGGCGTGGCCGGCCTGACGACCGACCAGATCGTCGCGCTGACCACCAGCCAGGCTGCCGCGCTGAGCACCCAGCAGGTTGCCGGCCTGTCGACCAACGCCATCGCGGCGCTGGAAACCCAGGACTTCGCCGCCCTGAAGACGGCCGCCATCGCGGGCCTGACCACCAACCAGGTCAAGGCCCTGACGACCGACCAGGTGGTGGCGCTGAGCAGTGCCGAAGCCGCCGCCCTGAGCAGCGCGCAAGTCGCCGCCCTGAGCACCGACGCCATCGCCGCCATTGAAACGGGCGACCTGGTCGCGATCAAGACCTCGTCGTTCGCCGCGCTGACCACCGCGCAGGTGGCGGCATTGACCACCAACCAGGTCAAGAGCCTGGGCACGGCGCAACTGGCGGTGCTGAGCACCAACGACATCGCCAACGGCCTGACGACCGACCAGATCGTGGCCCTGAGCTCGTCGCAGCTGGCGGCCCTGACCACCGCCCAGATCGGCGCGCTGTCGACCAACGACATCGCCGCCATCGAGACGGCCGACATCGCCGGCATCAGCACCGCCGGCATCGCCGCCCTGAAATCGGCGCAGCTCGCCGCGCTGAGCACCGACCAGGTCAGCAAGCTGTCGACCAGCCAGACCGTGGCCCTGACCACCGCCGCCATCTCGGCGCTCAGCAGCGACCAGATTGCCGCGCTGACCACCAGCCAGGCTTCCGTGCTGAGTTCGCAGCAGGTTGTGGCGCTGTCGACCACCGCCATCGCCAGCCTGAGCACCGACGACCTGGGTGCGCTGAAGACCTCGGCCATGGCTGCCCTGAGCACCAACCAGGTCAAGGCGCTGACGACCGACCAGATCGCCAACCTGTCGACCAACGACGTCGCCGTGTTGACCACCACGCAGCTGGCCAACGGCCTGACGACGGACCAGGTGGTGGCGCTGTCGTCGAACCAGGTGGGCACGCTGAACACGGCGCAAGTGCAGGCCCTGTCGACGGCCGACATCGCCGCGATCGAAACCGGTGACATCGGCGCGCTGAAGACGGCGGCCATCGCCAGCCTGCGCACCGCGCAACTGACGGCGCTGAGCACCAACCAGATCGTTGCCCTGAGCACCAACCAGGTTGCGGCACTGAGCACGGCCGCCATCGGCAGCGCGCTGACCACCGACCAGGTCGTTGCGCTGTCGAGCAACCAGCTCAATGCGCTGAGCACCGCGCAGATCCGCGCGCTGTCGACCAACGGCATCGTGGCGCTGGAAACGGCTGACCTGCAGGCGCTGAAGACCTCGTCGTTCGTGGCCATGAGCACCACGCAACTGGTGAAACTGACCACCGACCAGATCGTCGCGCTGACGACGGGCCAGATCAAGAACCTGAGCTCGCAACAGGGCAACGCGCTGACCTCGACCCAGATCCAGGCGATGAGCACCGACCAGGCCAACGCCCTGTTCAACGCGACTCACGGCATCTCGCCTATCGTGCTGGACCTGAACGGCAACGGCATCAACACCTTGTCGTCCAATGCCGGCGTCAGCTTCGACCTCAATGCCGACGGCACCAAGGTCAACGCCGGCTGGATCGGCGGCGGCGATGGCTTGCTGGTCATGGACCGCAACGGCGACGGCACCATCAACGATGGTGGCGAACTGTTCGGTACCGGCACCACGCTGGCCGACGGTTCCAAGGCCGGCAACGGCTACCAGGCACTGGCGGCGATGGACAGCAACGGCGACGGCGTGATCGACGCCAAGGACGGCCAGTTCGGCAAGCTGCAAGTGTGGGTGGACGCGAACGCCGATGGCGTCAGCCAGGCCGACGAGCTGAAATCGCTGACCGAGCTGGGCATCACCAAGCTGGGCCTGACCGCCAAGGTCGACGGCAGCCAGAACAACGGCAATACCGTGGGTCTGACGTCGACCTACGAGACGGCCGATGGGGCCACCCATCAGGCAGCCGACGTCTGGTTCGCCGTGGGCAGCGCGTCGACGCCGTTGGCCAACTCGGTCACCAGCCTGTCGGCAGCGATGGCGAGCTTCACCGCCACGACGGCCGCGACCGGCGCGACCAAGCTGGAGATGCCAAGCGCCGGCAACACGGCGGTGGCGGCACTGGCCAGCGCGATCGGCAGCTACGACAACAGCCAGCTGACGGCCGCGTCCGGCCAGGCCTCGAGCGAGGAGACCCTGCGCCTGAAAGCACTGCTGACGGGTAACCACGGCGCCGGCTTGCTGGCTGCCAAGTAAGCCAGGCGCGCCCTGGCGCCAGAAACGGCAAGGCCTGCGGGCCTTGCCGTTTTTTTTTTAAGCGAAGGAACAGGCCGGCAAACGCCCTTGTGTTTCTACAACAGAAAAGGCGCCGGCAAGCTTTGCGCTGGGTTAGAATCCCAAGGCTGGCACGGTAGTGCGCTAATGCAAGCTTTTACCTTTGACAGGCCTATGCAAGATAAATTTCCCCATACCGCGATCCAGTGCCTGACTGCCATCGCGCAGCATCACGGTCTGCAAATCAACCCGGAGCGCATCATCGATGAAAATGCGCTGCGCGCCGAGGAGCCAAGTACGGGGGCGCTGCTGCGGATTGCGGCGGAGATCGGCCTGAAATCGAAGGCCGACAAGCTGACCTGGCCGCGCCTGATGGCGCAGGACGGCGTGTTCCCCCTGATGGCGCGCCTGGCCGACGGCAACATGATCATCGTGGTGGGCGTCAAGCCGGGCCAGGATGGCGCGGAAGACCAGGCCGCCGTGCTCAACCCGGCCGCCGGCAATGCGCAGGTGGTGCTGGTGGCCCGCAGCCAGTTCGAACAGCGCTGGCTGGGCGAGGTGTTCTTCGTCAAACGCCACCACAGGCTGACCGATCCCAACCAGCCGTTCGGCCTGCGCTGGTTCATTCCCGAAATCCTGAAGCAGAAAGCCGCCTTCCGCGACATCTTCATCGCCGCCATCGCCATGCAGTTGCTGGCGCTGGCCTCGCCGATCTTCTTCCAGCTGGTGATCGACAAGGTGCTCACGCACCAGAGCGTGACCACGCTGCAGGTGCTGGGCGTGGGCATCGTGATGGCGCTGGTGTTCGACTCCACCTTCGGCTTCCTGCGCCAGACGCTGACCCTGGCCGCCTCCAACAAGATCGACATGCGCCTGACGCGCCGCGTGTTCGGCCACCTGCTGTCGCTGCCGATCGACTTCTTCGAGACCACCAGCGCCGGTGTCGTCACGCGCCACATGCAGCAGCTGGAAAAGATCCGCAACTTCCTCACCGGCCGCCTGTTCTTCACCGGACTGGACCTGATCGCGCTGGTGGTGTTCATCCCCGTCCTGTTCAGCTACTCGTTCAAGCTGACCCTGATCGTGCTGCTGTTCGCCGGCCTGATCGGCGGCATCGTGCTGGCCATGGTGCCCACTTTCCAGCGCCGCCTGAACGCCCTGTACGCGGCCGAAGGCCAGCGCCAGGGCATGCTGGTGGAAACCATCCACGGCATGCGCACGGTCAAGGCGCTGGCCATCGAACCGTCGCAGCGCCGGGTGTGGGACCAGCGCTCGGCCGAGGCCATCACCATGCACTTTCGCGTCGGCCAGATTTCCATCGCCGGCAATTCGCTGACCGACTTGCTGGGCAAGCTGCTGCCCGTGACACTGATCATCGTCGGCGCTGCCGACGTGTTCGACAGCACGCTGTCGGTGGGCGCCCTGATCGCGTTCCAGATGCTGTCGGGCCGCGTCACCCAGCCGCTCATTTCCATCGTCGGCCTGGTCAACGAATACCAGGAGACGGCGCTGTCGGTGCGCATGCTGGGCGAGGTGATGAACCGCGCGCCGGAAGGTCGGCCCGGCGCCAACGGCCTGCGTCCCGTGCTGCAGGGCGAGATCAAGTTCGACAACGTGGTGTTCCGCTATCCCGGTGCGCAGAACATGGCGCTCAACCAGGCCAGCTTCACCATCGAGCAAGGCCAGGTGGTGGGCATCGTGGGCCGCTCCGGTTCCGGCAAGACCACGCTGACCAAGCTGATCCAGGGGCTCTATCCGCTGCAGGAAGGCCTGGTGCGCTTCGACGGCATCGACGCGCGCGAGATCGAGCTGTCCCATCTGCGGCGCCAGATCGGCGTGGTACTGCAGGAGAATTTCCTGTTCCGCGGCACCGTGCGCGAAAACCTGTCCGTGACCAAGCCGGACGCCACCTTCGACGAGCTGGTGGCCGCGGCCCAGGCGGCCGGCGCCGACGAATTCATCGAGCGCCTGCCGCAGGGTTACGACACCGTGCTGGAAGAGAACGCCACCAACCTGTCGGGCGGCCAGAAGCAGCGTCTGTCGATCGCCCGTACCCTGGTGGCGCGGCCGCGCATCCTGATCCTGGACGAGGCGGCCTCGGCGCTCGATCCGGAATCGGAAGCCATCTTCATCAACAACCTGTCGCGCATCGCCGTGGGCCGCACCGTGGTGATGATTTCGCACCGCCTGTCGACCCTGGTCAACGCCGACAAGATCATGGTGATGCATCAGGGCTCGCTGGTCGATGCCGGCCGTCACGAAGAACTGCTCACCCGTAGCGAAACCTACCAGCACTTATGGAACCAGCAAACAAGTCACCTTTAAACTTCATGCGCGGCAAGCGGGACGAGACGGAGATCGACTTCCTGCCCGACGCCGACGCCATCGAGCGGGGCCCGCTGCCGAAGTTCGTGCGCCTGACGCTGCACCTGCTGCTGCTGGCGTTCGTCAGCTTCATCGTGTGGGCCTGCGTGTCGCCGGTGGAGAAGATCGTCATCGCCCATGGCAAGCTGGTCAATCCGCTGCCCAACATCGTGGTGCAGCCGCTCGACACCTCCATCGTCCAGAGCATCGACGTGCGGGTGGGCCAGATCGTCAAGAAAGGCCAGGTGCTGGCCACGCTCGATCCGACCTTCGCGGCCGCCGACGAATCCCAGCTGCGGGTGCACCTGCAGTCGCTCGACACCCAGGCGGCCGGCCTGCGCGCCGAGCTGGCCGGCAAGCCGGGCGCCCATGTCGGCAGCGGCGCCAGCGACGACGCCCAGCTGCAGGCGCAGCTGTCGACGGAGCGCAAGGCCAACTACGAGGCGCAAAAGACCAGGATGGAGCAAAACATCGCGCGCCTGCGGGCCGGGCTGGACACCAACAAGCATGACCAGGCCATCCTGGCGCTGCGCGTGAAATCGCTGCGCGAAGTGGAAGCGATGCAGGAGCAGCTGATGGCCGAACAGTTCGGCGCCAAGATGCACCTGCTGGAAGCGCGCGACCGCCGGCTGGAAGTGGAGCGCGACATGGACTTGCAGCGCAACAAGGCCATCGAGATGGGGCGCGAGCTGGCCGCGGCCGAATCGGAGCGGGCCGCGTTCGAGAAGGGCTGGCGCCAGAAGTCGATGGAAGACTTGCTCAACGCCAGCCGCGAACGCGACAGCGTCAGCGAGCAGCTGGCCAAGGCCGACAAGCGCCACAAGATGGTGCAGCTGGTGGCGCCGGCCGACGGCGTGGTGCTGGAGATCGGCAAGCTGTCGATCGGCTCCATCGTGCGCGAGGCCGAGCCGCTGTTGACGCTGGTGCCGCTGGGTTCGGAGCTGGAGGCGGAAGTGCAGATCGATTCGCAGGACGTCGGTTACATCAAGGGCGGCGCGCAGGCGCACCTGAAGGTGGACGCATACTCGTTCCAGGAACACGGCATGCTCGACGGCAAGGTGCGCTTCATCAGCCAGGATTCGTTCAAGCGTGAAACGGCCGACCGCAATGGCGGCGGGCTGGACGCCTACTACCTGAGCCGCATCCCCTTCCACGGCAAGCTGCGCAAGCTGCCCGGCGATGCGCGCCTGCTGCCGGGCATGACGGTGACGGCCGAGATCGTGGTGGGCCACCGTACCGTGATGTCCTACCTGCTGTTCCCCTTGACCCGCGCACTCGACGAATCGATACGCGAACCCTAACCTGCCGGAGGCGGACCGTGTTCACCATCATCATCCCCACCCATGACCGTCCGCTGCTGCTCAAACGTACACTCGATACGCTGATCGCCCAGACCTGCCAGGATTTCAAGGTGGTGATCGTGTCGGACACGGCCGGCTATCTGCCGCCCTACCAGGAACTGCACCAGCTCACGGGACGCTTCGATTACGTGCTGCGCTGCTCGGGCGTGCCGGGACCGGCCGCCAGCCGCAACCTGGGGCTGGCCATCGCCGACGGCCAGTACATCCTGTTCCTCGACGACGACGACACCTACCGCCCCGACCATCTGGCCAAACTGAAGGCGCGCCTGGAGCAGGACCGGCCGGCGCTGCTGTTCCACGACTTCCAGATCCAGAACGAGGACCGCACGGTGTTTCCGCCGGCCGTGCTGCCGGGCGGGCAGAAGGTGTCGATCGCCGACGTGAGCGGCGACAGCGTGTACGTGCGCAACCGGATTCCCAACAGCTGCGTGGCCTACCGGCGCGACGTGCTGCGCGACGTACACCACGAGACGGGGCTGATCATTTACGAGGACTGGGACTTCCTGCTGTCGGCCATGCGGGGCCACCAGCTGGTGCACTTCGATACGGACGGCGTGGTGATCCACAAGAGCGCGGCCACGGCGCCCGAGAATATGCGGCGCGGCAATTCGCGCGACGACCAGATCCTGGCCGTGATGCTGCACCTGTACCGCAAGCACCCGGCGCCGAATCCGCAGACGCGCCAGGCGCGCCTGGCGCTGATGGCCAGCGCCGGCGTGGCGCTCGATCCGGCCGCCTGCTAGGCGGCCCCGGCGCCGCACCGGCGATCCCGGCCGGCCATGTCGGGCCGCGTCAGCCGTGGTGGAACAGCGCCAGGCCCTCGGCCAGCGTCACCCTGGGGCGCCAGCCGGGCAGGCCGCGGTAGCTGTGCCAGGGCACCATCACCTCGCGCTCGCGGTAGGGGCGGCCGCCCCAGTCTATGGCCAGCGGCTTGCCGCTCACCTGCGCGTACAGTGCGGCGATGTCCTTCAGCGGCAGCGGCTGGCCGCTGGAGACGCCGTATTCTTCCATCGGCCGGGCCTGGGTCGCCAGCTGCCCGCAGGCCAGCAGGTAGGCATCGAGCACGTCATCGATGTAGACCAGGTCCACCAGTTGTTCGCCCGGCGACATGGCCAGCGCCATGCCTTCGTTGGCCACCCGCTTGAGCAGGTTCAGCACCTTGGGCCGGGTGTCGCCGGCGCCGTAGGTGTCGAACAGCTTGAGCGTCACCACGCGCAGGCCGTGCACTTCCACGTAGTAGCGCAGCAGGGCGGCGAACGCCGCCTTGGTGGCCGCGTACAGGCAGACCGGGTTGTACGGTGCATCCTCGTAGTGCTCCCACGAGGTGCCGGTGTTGACCAGCTGGCGCACGCCGCAGGCCGCCATCGCTTCGGCCAGCTGGGTGGAAAACAGCAGGTTGGCGTTGATCAGGCGCTCCACATCCTGCGGCTGGTGCGCGGCCAGGAACAGCGAGGCCAGGTGGAACACCACCTGCGGCGCGGCGGTCCGCATGATGTCGATCAGTTGCAGGGTGCTGCCGTCGTGGCGGTGCTGCCGCGCCTGCGGCGCCAGGCCGGCGGCGGACGAACTGGCGCGCAGCACCACGTGCACCTCCCAGCCCTCGGCCAGCAGGCGCCGCACCAGCGCGGCGCCGACGAAGCCGGAGGCGCCCGTCACCAGCGCCCGGCGCGGGCCGGCGGCGGCCGGCGCGGCGGACGTTGGGGCGCTCATGCGGGCGCTCCCGCCGCGTCGCCGGGCGCGGCGTAGACGAACGGGGTGTCGAATTGCGCCAGCGTGGGGAAGGTGCGGTCGCGCGCCGACATGACGGGCTCCTGCGCCGGCCAGGCGATGCCGGCCGAATTCCACAGCACGCCGCCATCGTTGTCGGGCGCATACGCGCTGGTGACCTTGTACACCATCAGCGACTGCGCGCTGAGCGAGCAGAAGCCGTGCGCCAGGCCGGCCGGCAGGTACAGCATGTGGCCGTTCTCGGCGCTCAGCTCGAGCGTGATGTGGCGGCCGTAGGTGGGCGAACCGCGGCGCAGGTCGAGCGCCGCATCGAGCACGGCGCCCTGCACGCAGTACACCAGCTTGGCGTGGTCGTGGGGCGGGGTCTGGAAGTGCAGGCCCCGTATCACGCCGCGGCGCGAGGTCGAATAGTATTCCTCGGCGAAGCCGGTCGCCAGCCCGTGCCGGCGGAAGGTCTCTTCATGGAACACCTTGACGAAGCTGCCGCGCTCGTCGCGGCGGATGTCGGTGACGATCTGGTAGCACCCGGGCAGGGCGGTGGGGACGATTTTCATGGCAATGGCTAACGGGGATAGTGTTCGTCCAGCCGCACCAGCGCGCGCGCGATCACCTTGTCCGGCCCCCACGCGGCGATGCGCTTGGACAGCAGGAACGCTTGCAGGCGCTCGCAGCAGAAGGCCATGCTGCGGTCGGCGTAGCCGGGCCGCTGGACATAGTGGTGGCGGAAGTAGCGCGACATCACCAGTTCCAGGTCGTGCACGATCTCCACGAACCACTGGACGGGAATGTAGGCCACGGTGGGCGCCGTGATGAACGAGGGGTTGCACAGGAAGTTGGCCGCTTCCAGGTTGGTGATGACGCCGCAGTCGATGGCGTCGCCGAAGAACATCAGCAGGTCGCGCGCCACGCCGTTCGCTTCGTACTGCTGCAGCACGCTGCCGGCGAAGGTCACCGTGATGGGCACGATGGGCGTCTGGCCGTCGCCGTAGAAATGCTCGGGCTTGACCTGCGCCAGCAGGTCCGGATGGGCGTGGTAGTTAAAGCCGGTCAGTACGCCGATGGGCTCGGTCAGGGCAAAGCGGCGGTAGTGGCAAAAGCCGACGAAGCCCTGGGCCCCATCGGCGATCAGGCGGCGCCGGATTTCAAACAGCGCCAGGTACTCGCCCAGGTAGCGGTTGCGCGCCGCCTCTTGCGGCGACAGCAGCTGGCTCATGGCCAGCCCGTGCTCGGGCACGTAGTCGCCCGAGCCCAGCATGGTCATGAAGTCGGGCATCTTCCAGTTGAAGGGCGCGTGGGCGATGCAGTAGAACAGGGGGTGGTCGTTCATCACGCGGGGACGGCCTTGATCAGGTAATGGGACGGTTGGGCCGCCTCGAGCAGCGCTTGCGGCGCGCCGCCGCTGGCCGCCGCCTGCCGTTGCAGCGCGCTTTCGACGTGCGCCGGCAGCGGCCCCGGATTGAGCAGCACGCCGCCGGCGACGCGAAAGCGGGCCTGCTGGAACAGGGCCAGCAGGTCGTTGACGGTCCAGCCATGGCGCGGCGCCGCGGCCGGCGCATCCCAGTAAGCGCGGTTGGCCACGCGGGCCACGATGCAGGCGTCGAACTGGATCACCTTGCGCACTTGCCGCAGCACGTGCAGCGGGTCGGCCAGCTGTTCGAGCGTGGCGTCGAAGTACCAGCCGTCGGCCCATTCCAGGCGCCGGAACAGGGCGCCGTCGGCCGTGTCGAGGTCGGCCTGTTCGACGCGCTCGGCGTAGTCGCGGGCCTGCTGCGCGCGCAGCCAGTCGCCTTCCACCACCAGCACCGAGGACGCCGGGTACAGCTTGCGGTAGTCGCGCGCCAGCTCGCCGTCGGTGGCGCCGGCCTGCACCAGCAGGCGGGCGTTGGGCGGCAGCATGGCCTGGAACGGGGCGACATAGGGTGCCGGCTGGTGCATGGCGGGCCTAGAAGTTGACGCCGAAGAAGGCTTCCAGCTTGTCCACCGCGAAGTCCAGCATCTCGCGGCTCAGGCCGGGGAACACGCCGATCCAGAAGGTGTCGTTCATCACGCGGTCGGTGTT
>JAZJZQ010000558.1:0-21276 GCA_040389625.1 Pseudomonadota bacterium
TTCCAACGCAAAGGGAAGATTGTACTTCAGGGCGGCGTTGCGCGCAGGCGGGAGGGCAAGCGCCGACGCCATGGTGGTCAAGGTCAGGCTTGGGTCGCGCCCGGCTCAGCCAAGTCCCGCAGGCGCGCCACGCCGACCGGCTCGTCCTTCGACAGCGGCAACGCAAAGAATGCCTCGATGCGCGCGCGCAAGCTGCGATAGGCCGTCATGTACGCGGCGTTGATCCCCGCATCGCTGCCGGTGGCGCGGACCGGGTCTTCGACGCCCCAGTGGGTACGCAGCACAGGCCCCGGATACGCCGGACAGGTTTCCCCCGTTTATTGCCCAGCGACAATTATTGAGTTTTGGAACTAAAAATATGCTTATGATGCGTGGCAACAATTTATTTCTTCGGGGAACATATATGCAGAAATTTATGTGGCGGTTATTGTTATTGTTCGCGATTTGCGGCGGCGTTCACGCCAACGGCCGGCCGCCGATCATTGGTTGGACGTCACCCGCTCCAGCCGGGCTGGCTTCGGGTATTTTCAGTGACAAAACAGAGGCAGCCAACTATACCTGCTCAAATACATTGGGGTTTGATCACTTCGACAACAATCTCATCTATTGCAAGATATATGCGGACCAAAATCATCCGGATTGGGGAACCACAACCTGGTATTCCGGATTAGTGCAATTGGTTGCAGCTTGCCCAAGAAACCCAGTCTTGAATGCTGACACAAGCATACTTTGTTACGACGCCCCGGAGGCGCAACCTGACTGTCCTTGCCATGGTGATCCGGTCAAGTTTGGTAACAAGGAAGAAGTACTATTCGAAAAAGACTACGGCTCGCCTGCCGGCCTGGAATTCGTTCGTTACTACTCAAGCAAATTGCAGGCTGATCAAGGGGCACTGGGCTACTCGTGGCGCCACACGTACGCCAAGACGCTTACGCTCCGAAAATATGACCCGCTGAAGACGTACTCCTTTCATTGGCGTGCGAAGCCAGACGGCACTGGAAGCTGGGGCGACGACTGGGGGCCGTTCAACTCCGACAAGCAGGCGGTCAACATTGTTAATCCCGATGGCTACGGCTTCTATTTTTCGTCGATTGATGGCGGCAGCACTTGGAACACAGACGGCACTACCAAGCCCAAGCTGATAGTCAGCTCTCGCGATTCCGGCAACAATCCAACCCAATGGCAATTGACGCTGGAGAATGGCGACATCGAAATCTATGATGCGAGCGGCAGGCTGGCAGAAATTCGCTATCTGCGGGGCCGTAAGATCGCCCTGACCTACAGCACCCCGGCGACCATAGATGGCCGATCGGGGGTTCTCACGGACGTGGCAAACGATCTGGGCCAATCGCTGCACTTCACATATGACGAGGCGGCGCGTATCACCACCATGACGGACCCTGCCGGGAACATCTATCAGTACACCTACGGCGGAAAATTCGCCTCGGTGAATACCGTGACTTACCCAGGTGGCGGGCATCGTGAGTACTATTATGACGAGACAGATTCCGTCAATTCGAAAGCGTCAGCGTGGCAATACCTGACCGGGATTGCCGATGAAATCACGCCCGGTAATGTTGTGCGTACCGGAAGCATTAAGTACAACGACAAGGGCTGGCCTATATCCGCCGCGCGGGCGAACAACATTGAGCAATACACGTTTGATTACGCCGCCAATACCGTTACCGATCCACTCGGAGCGGTCCGCACCTACGGATTCTCGACTGTCAATGGAAAACTTTTGGTCTCTGCCTTGACGCAAACTTACGGCACAGTGTCCAACACTGTCAGCTACTCATACGATGCAAACGGAAATCGCAATTCCGACTACGACTTCAAAGGCAACAGGGTCTATAAAACCTTCGACCTGACCCGCAATCTTGAGCTAACGAGCACAGAGGCGTTCAACGACACATCCGTCAAACGCACGACAACGACCAGTTGGCATCCGACGCTACCTCTCCCATTAAAGGTCGCGGAGGCGTTGCGCATCACAACGTACACTTACGACACCGTCGGCAACATGCTGACCAAGTCGATCCAGGCCACGACGGACGCCAACGGCTCTCTAGGCCTTAACGCGACTGTCGTCGGCCCAGTGCAAACCTGGACCTACACGTATAACGCGGCCAGCCAGGTACTGACCATCAAAGGCCCTCGCACCGATGTCAACGACACCACCACTTTCACCTACGATATCGCTGGCAATCTGACCAGCATCGTCAACGCGGCTGGCCACACGACCAACATGTCGAACTATGACGTAAGCGGGCGGCCCGGCACCATCACCAAACCGAACGGTGACACCATTTCCATGACCTATACGCCGCGCGGATGGCTAAGCAACCGCACCGTATCTGCTGATGGCCACAGCCAGACCACCAGCTACGACTACGACGGCGTAGGCAATATGACGAAGGTCACACTACCCGACGGCAGTGCCATCAACTACGGGTACGACAACGCCAGCCGCCTGACCTCCATCAGCGACACATTGGGCAACCGCATCGACTACACCCTCGATGGCCTCGGCAACCGCACGGCTGAACAAGTGCGCGACCCTAGCGGCATGCTAGCTCGCCAAACCTCGCGCATCTTCGACAACCTCGGACGCATGACCCAACAGACCGGAGGTATGCAATGAAGCGCCGCTACCTTAGCGCTGCCGCCGCAGCCCTGCTTATCGCCATGCATCCAGCAATGGCGCAGACGCAGCAAGACACGATCTACAACTACCAGTACGACTACAACGGCAATCGCACGCAGATCAAAGATCCACTACAGCAAATCACCGACATCACCTACGACAGCCTGAACCGGGTGACCAAGCAGCTGCAGCCGCCGCCCGTCGCGGGCGCTGCACGTCCAGCAATCAATTACACGCTCGACGCCCGCGACCAAATGGCCGGCGTGCGCGATCCGCGCGGCCTGACGACCAACTACACGGTCGACGGCCTGGGCCTGCAGTCCGCGATGAGCAGCCCGGATACCGGTAACGCAGTAAAGACCTACGACACCGCAGGCAACCTGCTCACGTCCACCGACGCCCGCGGCAAAGTCACGACCTACGCCTACGACGTGCTCTCGCGCGTAACGCGCATCTCCTACGGCGGCGACGTGCCAACGCAGTTCGAATACGACGGCGGTGCATCGGGCGCGCCGAACGCCATCGGCCGCCTGACCAAGATGATCGACGAGTCAGGCCAGACCAGCTACACCTACGACCAGGCCGGTCGCCTGCTGAGCAAAACGCAGCTGACCATTGCCGGCGGCACGACGTTCACCCGCACGACCAGCTATGCGTACCGCGCCGACGGCAAGCTGCAAAGCCTGACCTACCCTAGCGGCAATCGCATCGACTACGACTACGACGCCAACGGCCGCGTGCTGCGCATGACATTGACCGCAGCAACCGGCGAAGTGAAGGTTCTGCTGGATAACATCCAGTACGCGCCATTCGGCGCCGTGCAGTCCTGGCTGTGGGGCAATGGCGGCATCGTCGCACGTACCTTCGACCTCGATGGCCGCGTCAAGACCTACCCGATGGGGAGCGGCCTTACTCGTACCCTGACTTACGACGCCGCCAGCCGCATCACGGCCATGGCGCACACCGGCGATGCAACCGCGGCAGCCTACAACCAAAGCTTCGGCTACGACGCGCTCAATCGACTCACGAGCTACACGACCGCCACGACCTCACAAAGCTACAGCTACGATGCCAACGGCAATCGCACGCAAGTCAGCCTGGGCGCCAATACCTACTCGAACACGATCAGCACGACGAGCAATCGCCTGGCGAGTACCAGCGGCCCTCTGCCTGCGAAGACCAACAATTTCGACGCCGCTGGCAATCTGACCGGCGACGGCACGCTGAACTATGCTTACAGCAATCGTAGGCGCATGACGAGTGTTACGAACGCCGGTGTCGTAACGACCTACCTGTACAACGGCGTGGGCGAACGCGTAAGCAAGGCTGGCGGCTACGTGCCAAGTGGGGTGAACTTCTACGCGTATGACGGCCCCGGCCAACTGCTCGGTGAATACGATGCAGGCAGTGCACCAGTCGAGGAGACGGTCTACCTCGAAGGCTTGCCGGTCGCCGTAGTGAAATCAGTCGACGTGTACAACGTCTATTCCGACCACCTCGGCACCCCGCGCGTGATCGAGTCCGCCGCAACAGGTGCCGTTGTCTGGCGTTGGGATACTTCCGATCCATTCGGCATGGATAGCCCCAGCGAAAACCCGTCCGGCGCGGGCGCTTTCACCTATAACCAGCGCTTCCCCGGCCAGTATTACGATAAAGAGACCAACCTCTTCCACAATGGCTTCAGAGATTATGATCCGCAAACTGGTCGTTATATCGAGTCTGACCCAGTAGGATTGCGCGGCGGCATCAACACGTATGCCTACGTCGGAAATAATCCGCTTTCGTATATCGATCCGGATGGTCTGACAAGAGCACAGGTTGATTGCATGCTCGAAAAGGCACGCAAAAATAACCCCGACCTGAAGGTTCCTGATACCGTCGACATTTCAGATACGTTCGATGGACAAGACACGGCCGTCACCAACCCCGCTACGATGAACGTCACCCTTAGCAATTATTACAACGGAGACCTCGACAGGGATGGTATGTATAGCCTATATAAGACGATTACGCACGAGTCCATCCACAGGACGAAGGGGCGTCTTGATATGATTAGGCGACCGTTTAAGCATCCAGACATTTATGATGAAGCCACAAAGCGAGCTCAGGATTTCTTCAAGAAGGAGGAAAGCGATGCATGTACTTGCGCGAAATAACTTAGACCTACGAAAAGTCTTCGCTAATCTTGGCGTTGCGGCTTTGCTCTCGACGGCGCTTGCAGCTTGTTCTATGCCCACGACCGTCATGTTTGCGAATGCAACCAATCGTGGCGTAGCGATCTCCTACAAGGACGACAGCCATAAGATAGCGACCTTGGCGGTAGCACCGAATTCGGTGGTGGAGGTCAAGCATCTGCTGGATGTTCACTTCTCGATTCGTACAGCAGAATCGGTCATGAACTACGAGCGCGAAGTTGTCCCGGGGACCTACATTGAAGATATTGGCTTTGGGCCATTCTCAAAACGTGTCGTCAAGGCTCAACTGGAAAACGATGGCTGTGTTTATCTTCTTGCCGGGAAGGATGACATCCCAAACCGACGGCATGAAGTGCAGCCCGATGGCTTTCCGCTATGTCCAGGGGGGGGCGCACCAGCCTCGACAAGTGGTCGTTTGCCTGCACAGCAATAAGGAACGTGGCGCTCGTTCTCGCATACGGCCGCGGCCGACAAAAAGCCACCCGCTGGGTCTCCCGGTGCGGTGGCTTTTTTGTCGCCACCGAAACACCCCTGAAAACGGGTGGATTTCGCCAGAAATCCGGGATTCGGTGCGCCCTCACTTGATTTCTTGAACGACACATTCTATTTTAGAGCTTCACCCAAAGTCGGCAGCTAGCGACGGCGGCAGTAAAGGCAATGCGCAAGCCCAATAGAGCCCAAGGTCATCCCGTACCGCCTTGCGCCAGTCTACGGACTGCATCGGGACATGGCGGAAGTAGTAGATGCGCGCCCATTGCCGCGCACGGCCTGGCCGATGGTGGGAACTCGCCTTGCCGGGTCAAGGCAGGCGGGGAAGTAGGAAACCAAAGCAACTGAGAAGTCAGTAGTCGAAGTATTGTTGAAGGACAGAAGTCGAAGTAGCTTCAAGAGGACCTGGAAACTTTCGTTCAACAGAGGTCAGGGGCAGTGCCACCATTCACTCAGCCGTAGGTCTCCGACCCATTCCAATGATCGAAAAACAGGATGCAGCCCTCGCAATAGCGTCAGAAAGCTGGGCGTCGCATCCGCGTACTGCCGCAAAGTTAGCGCGCGGTTCGCCGGCCAGTAAATTCCCAAATAAGAACCGGACATCAACAAGGACTCCCAGTTAGGCAAAGCCTAGGAGCGCACCGCCAACGTCGTTGCATCAGGAAGAAATATGCCCACGTTCAGACGAGCCTCTCGGCAATCACCTTGCTGCGCAGGCGCCGTGCCTTCTCAAGTTGCAAGTGGTTGTCTGGCGAAATGATAGCCCTATCGAGCGAAATCAAAGTACCGCCGTCAGCTGCCCTTTCAAATTCCAAGCCGGCCAACGACACGCTATTCCTCAGCGCGGCGGCGCGCGGATCACGTAGGTAGGTAAACCAGCCAACGTACGGTAGATCGTCACCAGATACCGCTTCGGAGAAGGCGTGCTGCGTCACCAATCCTCTTTCCGGCTTCCAAAATCCGATGACTGACAAGAACAGATCCCTCAGGAATTTATAGCTATAGAATTCGCGATGACTAAATGTTGGATCTTCGACGTCGGGGAAGGAAATGGTTACAGCGTTCGGGATTGGAGATTCGGTACTGCCTGCACGAATGCTCACACTTAGGCCGCCTGCGGACGCAGGCTTGCCGGTGCTAAATCTCATGGAATACCCGAAAATGCAGGTCGATTGCCAGGAAGGTGTTCCATCGGCGTTTGCGTACTCGTACAAATGACGCTTGCTTCCAGCGTGGTCATAAATTAGGTCCGCAAGATTGTTCAAATCTGCCGAAATGCTAACGGCGGAGTTTGGGCGATCGCCCACCCAGCTCAACGTTTGAAAGGCCGGATACAGGCAGAGCAACTCCGAAAGAAACCCATGACCTTCGTCCGCGTACTGTTGCAACGTCAATAATCGGCCATGCCAGTAAGTGCCCAAGTTAAAGTAGCTCATCCATTTTCCTGGCATGCAATAGATGCGGTTTCGGAAGCATTGGAGTAGCCGTCCCGAAGGTAGCGACGCAGTTCGGTGCTAAACGATTTTTTCGGCGATCAGCTTGCTGCGCAGACGCCGTGCTTTTTCCACCTGCGCGAAGTTGTCCGGCGAAATGATTTGCGTATCGAGTGAGATCAGTGTCCCACCATCGGGCGTTTCTTCAAAATGCAAACCGCTAAGCGCTGCACTATGTCGCAATGCCGCCGCCCGCGGATCGCGCAAATAAGTGAGCCAACCGACGTGCGTAGGCCCCTCGTCAACAAACGCGTGAGAGAAAGCATGTGACATGACCAGTCCTTTTTGTGGCTCCCAGCAGCGAATCACCATCAGGAACAGCTTCTTCAAGAACGCATAATCGTAGAACTCGCGATACGGGAACCTGGCATCGTCAACGGCGGGAAAGGAAATCGTAACGGCACTGGGGGTTCTGGTTTCAGCATTCCCAGCGCGAATCCCAACGCCAACCCCACCGCCTGACGCGGCCCTTCCAGTGTCGTAAATCATCGAATATCCATAGGCACAGGTGGACTCCCACGATGGCGTACCATCCGGATTCGCGTGTGTATGGAAGTAGTGGCTGTCGCCGGCATATTGGAAAATGAGCTCATCAAGATTTCCAAGGTCAGCGTTCACTTTGATGGCGGAGTTGGGGCGCGTACCTACCCATTCCAGTTGGCGAAAAACCTGGTGAAACTCCTGCAACTGGACAAAGAAGGTGCGCGTGGCATCGGCATACTGCTGCAACGTCAACTGCCGCTTATGCCAATAAGCGCCTACGGTGAAATATCGCATGCTAGCAAGCCGTTTGCAGATCGGGACGGTCGAAGTAGCCAACTAGGTGACAATTCGTTCAGCAACTAGCATGCGGCGCAAACAGCGCGCCTTCTCCACCTGCGCGAAGTTAGTTGGAGAAATAATTGTCTTATCGAGTGAAATCAACGTCCCACCACCGGGCATCTCTTCAAAGGTCAATCCACGCAGCGCATCACAATTACGCAATGCGGCGGCGCGCGGATCTTTCAGGTACGTGAGCCAACCGACATATGGCAGCGCATCTTCCACGACCACTTCGGAAAATGGGGGCATCGTTACCAAGCCGTTCGCCGGTTTCCAGAACGCGATCATCTTGGTGAACAGGCCCTTCAGGAAATCATAATCGTAGAACTCGCGGTGCGGGAAAGTTGTATCGCCCGGCAATGGGACGGCGATCCGTATCGCATTGGGCGTAGGAATGTCATAGCCCCCCGCTTTAATCCCGATACTTACGCCTCCTGCTCGCGCTGATTTCCCTGTGCCAAAGTCCATGCTGTAGCCTAGGTAGCCGACCGATTGCCACGACGGGGTCCCATCCGGATTCGTGTTCTGATATATGGTCTCGTCGAATCTCGCATGCTGATAAATTAATTCATCCAAATTGGATAGATTGGAAGACAAATCTATCGCGGAATTCGGTCTGTCGCCAACCCATTCTAATGATCGAAATGCGGGGTGTATTCCTTCCAGCAATTGCAGAAAACTACGCGTTAGATCCGTATATTGACGTAAGGTTAGGGGACGAACCGCCGGCCAGTAAACTCCAAGATAGAAAAATGACATAGGTAATATCCCCCTTATGATTTTGGCGTCAGAACTAATCTGATACCACTGACTTGCTCGGCGTCCAAGGCTCTTCTAACTGCGAACAGGCTTTCCTGAGTACTGAAGTGCCACTCCACCGGAATCCCCTTCGCAGCTGTCAATTGATTGTTTGCCTGCTGGCTCAGCTTCTTCTGCCAGAAATCCACATCTTTTGGCGGATAGCCCTTCCAGTCCTTGGCATCAAGCAAAACCTTGCGCTCCGCGTCGAATCCATCGAAGCGGACTTTCCCCGATGGTACGCGATCACTTGGCACATCATATTCAATCCCCCGCCGCACGCCCGTGATTTGTTCTTGATATGCCTCACCACCTGTGCGTTTAGGCGACAGTTGCCATGATCCCGGGCCGCCTTCGGTTTTGCCGATGAGCTGTTCGCTTTCGCGCAACACCTTGCCTGCCGTTTCGGCCGGCGCAGTACTCTTCCCCGCCTGGCGCGGCCGGGACGATGGCGCTTGCCCGGCAGTATCGGCGCCGATGGCGCCATTGCCCGTCCCCTCTCCGCGCTCCTGCAACAGCGGCTGCCTGACCAGGCGGTCGGCGTTCTGCTCCAGCCAACCGGCCATCTTCGGCCCCAACCGGGCGCTTTGGCGCACTTCCGCCAGCAGGGCTGGCAACTGGCCCTTGCCTCTCGTCAGATAAGCAACCATGCCGGCCAGCAGGGCGATGACGAGGATCTCGTGGCCGCGCGCAAAGTCGCGTGCCGCGTGATACGTGCTGCCTGGCTGGAAATCCGCGCCGAAATGCGGTGCGTCGAACGAGTTGATGCCAAGATCGGGCATCCGTCCCCATGCTTCGCGGAAGCCGGCCTGATAGGCATGTGCAGCGCGCGGCAGGCTGTCGGCCATGAAACCGACGACGGATTTCAGGCCGAAGAACCCCAGCAGCAGATTGCCCGCCTACGCCCCGACGAGCGCGCCGGCCGTCGCGCCCGGCAATATGCCCGCCCCGAACACCAGCATGCCCACGCCAGCGCCGATGACGCCGCCTGCCAGCACGCCACCGCCGACGTAGAGCGCGACATCATGGCAGATCTCGCGCAGCACCGGCCAGATGTCGGCCAGGCCGATACCGATCAACTTGGCCTCTAATTCGCGCAGCGCAATCGCTTCGGACGCGGCGACTGCGTCGCGCACCCGGTAAGCCCGCTCGCCCAGACGGGCACCCGCAGGCCAGTTCCAGTAGTCGAGATGGGAAGAATACGGCGCATGCGCGCGGCGGCGCTGGACGATGGCCTCGGCCAGGCACTCGTCATGCCGGTGCAGGCGGGCATAGTAGTCGGCGCGGTCGAAACGGTAGCTGCTCATGGGAAGCGAACTGTGCGTTTATCGTCCGCACAGCTTGCGCTTCCGGCAGTTTCCAGCGTTGAGGCACCACAAATGACAGCAACAGGCGCGCGGTCGCGCCGCGCCTGTCAACCGGGGCAAGCGGGGTTTAGCTGCCGCCCGTGCGCGACTGGCGCGGCAGCGGCGTGTTCGGCTTCCACGCGGCCGACAGGGCCTGGCCTTCTTCGATCTGTTCCTGCGTCATGTTGCGCAACACGGCGGCCCGCTGTTCGGCCGCGTTCATGGAGCCGTTGGCGGCGGCCAAATTCCACAGCATGTAGGCGATCACGTTATCCTGCGGCATGCCGCCGATGTGGTAGCGGTACATCAGGCCCAGCACCTGCTGCGCTTCCGCATGCCCCTGCTCGGCCGCCTTGCGGAACCACACGATGGCTTGCTTGTGGTCCTGGATCACGGCGTTGCCCGTGTAGTACATGGCACCCACCACGTATTGGGCGTCGGCCTTGCCCTGCAACGCTGCCTTGCGGTGCCATTCCAGCGCCTGCTTGTAATCCTGCGGCACGCCGCGGCCCATGTAGTACATCAGCCCCAGCAGATGTTCGGCGTCGGCATTGCCGGCCTTGGCCAGGGGCGCGATTTCGCGGTAGGCCAGCGCGTAGTTCTTGTTGTTGTAGGCCATGGCGCCGTCGGCAAATCCGGCGTACGCGGCCTGTTGCGCGGCCAGCAGCAAACTGATCGCGAAGATGATTTTTTTCATGTCGATTAACGATGTGTATGTCTGTCGGTTCATCGGTCTGGCCCCGGTTATTTCCAGCTGACCTTGCCCAGGCCGTCGACGCTGACATTGCGGTTGGCCGGCTTGCCGTACACGGTGACGGAACCGAGGCCGCTCAGGTTGAGCGTGGCGTCGTTGCGGGCCGTGACGGTGGCGTTGCCCAGGCCGCTTAGCTGCAGGTCCACGGCGTCGGCCTGGAATTGCTGCGCGTTGAGCCCGCCCAGCCCGCCCAGCGATGCGCGCAGCAGTTTGCTGCGCCCGCCCAGCGTGATGTAGCCGGCCCCATGCAAGTCCACTTCCACGACATCGTTCTCGCTCACCCACAGGTGCATGCTGCCCACGCCGCCCAGATTGGCCCTGAGCTTCTTGTAGTCGCCCGCCACTTTCATGGAGCCGGCCCCGTCCAGCGTCAACTCCAGTTCGTCGCCCATGAAGCCGTTCACCTCCGTCATGCCCACGCCTTCCGACACCACTTCGCGCAGCGCCGGCAGCACCAGTTCGGCCCGCACATTGGAGCGGTTCAGCTTGATGCCCCGCCCTTCCGTATCCAGGTGCAAGGTGTCGCCCGTCTGTACGGCCGTGATCTTGCCCATATAGCGCTTGTCGGCCACGATGATGAGCGACGGCTGGGCGCCGTGCGTCAGCTTGAGGTCGATCACGCCGTCCAGCAGCACGCGCACCACGCGCGCATCGATGGGGCGCGATTCGGTGACATATTCATCGGCCGCATGGGCGCGGCCCAGCAGCGTACAGACGGCGGCCAGCAGCAGGCCAAAAGGGAGCAGTTTCTTCATATAAATGGTTTCCTCGGGGGTGGTTCTGGTTCGCCATCGGTCGGGGATGCGGATGCTCGCCAATGTAGCAGAGCCCGGCAACGGGCGCAGCAGATTGCGACGAACTGCACAATTGGCGTCACAGAGTGCCGATTTGCGCCCCTCCTCCACCGTGGCATGCGGCGCCCGACCCCGGCCGCGCCCCTGTCGGAAAAGCTGACAGTGCCGGGCCCGCTCCACGGCGCGCCGCCCGTCGCCACGGGCATGGCCGGGCTCGGCACGATAAATGCGTGCCCGCGCCAGGGGCCGTTCCGGCCCGCCCTCAACCTGCTGCACGTATTGGAAAGGATATGGTATGTCCATCGATCATCCGTATCGCCGCCGCATCACGCGCCACCTGCCGCGCCGCCTGGCCGCGCGCTGGCTGGCGCCGTTGCTGGCGTTGCTGGCCTTGAGCGCCAGCGGCCCCAGCCAGGCTTTCTGCCCGAAGAATGGCCTGGTCTGTTTCATCACGTCCAAGTCGGCCGGTAGCCTGACCCACCAGGACATCACCCAGCGCGGCATCGAGGACCTCGACAAGCGCTATTTCAGCGTGCCCAAGCTGACGGCCTCCATGCAAAAGGCGCTGGACCGCATCATCGAGGCCGACGCCAAGGTGGACGAGGACCAGACCAGCTCGGCCAAGCACTTCGACGGCGAGAACGCGGCCGGCGCCCAGCTGCGCCTGGCCACGCTCAAGCAGAATGTGCTGGACGCCCTGCGCAGCGATCCCATCAACGCCACCGGCGCGCGTGACAACCTGGGCAGCGCCCTGCACACCATCCAGGATTTCTACTCGCACAGCAACTGGGTCGAGATGGGCAACGGCGGCGCCAATCCGGACGTGGGCCGGCCCAACCCGCTGGCCTTTGCCGGCCCCGGCGTGACGACGTGCTCCGGCTTCACGGACACCGGCCTTACCTGCGCCAACTCGTCCAACCTGGTCGGCTCGCTGCTCACCAGCGGCTATTACGGCGGCGAAGACCGGGTCAAGCCCGGCAACTTCAAGTGCAGCCACGGCGGCCCCCTGGACAAGAGCTCCAAGTCCAGCGACCTGCTCGGCTACTTCCGCGAAGGCATCAACAAGGACACGCTGTATTGCGACATCTCGCCCCACAGCACCTTCCACAACACGGCCGCCGGCGCCGCCATCGCCGCCACCCAGCAGTTCGTGGAAGACATCAAGGCCGAAATCACGCCGGCCCAGCTCAAGGCCCTGCTGGGCGCCGGGCCCACGCTGGCGTTCGCCATCGACACCACCGGCAGCATGGGCGGCATCATCGCCGGCGTGCGCAATTCGGCCATCAGCATCGTCAACGCCCGCCTGGGCACGGACGAGGAACCGCTGCAATACGTGCTGGCCCCGTTCAACGATCCGTTCACCGGTCCCGACCTGGCCACCAACGATGCCGGCGTCTTCAAGTCCGCCATCAGCGCGCTGGGCGCAGCCGGCGGCGGCGACTGCCCGGAATTGGCCATGACGGGCATCTACCACGGCCTGTCGCTGGCCGATCCCGGCGGCGACCTGTTCATGTACACGGACGCGGCGGCCAAGGATGCGGCGCTGGCCGGGGCCGTGATCGGCCTGGCCAAGAGCAAGGACATCAAGATCTATCCGGTGCTGTTCGGCAGCTGTTCGCCCATCACGCCCGGCTTCCTGCAGGCGGCCAGCGAAACGGGCGGCCAGGTGTTCTTCCTGTTCGGCGGCGAGGCCGGGGCCGTCACCCAGCTGGCCGACCTGGTGGGGCGCAACAATGCCGTGCAGATCCTGTCGGTACAGGACCAGTTCCCCGTGCACAAGACCTATCCCGTGCCTGTCGATGCCAGCATGACGCGGCTCACCGTGTCCGTCAGCACGGCCGTGCAGGGCGTGCCGCCATTCGTCAACCTGGTCCGGCCCGATGGCGTGGTCATCAGCGCGGCCACGGCCACCGCCTTCCTCAACCTGAGCAGCGGTACCATCATCTCGATCGACCACCCCATGCCCGGCCCGTGGCAGCTGACCGTGGGCGACACGTCCGGCATCATGTACGTAAATGTGAGCGGCATCGCCGGCCTGGCGTTCAGCTCGTTCAAGCTGGCCCGCTTCGGCGCCCAGCCGCCGCACCAGGGCTTGCTGGCCATCGACGGCGAACCGGAGCCGGGCCAGTCGCTGTACGCGCTGGCGGCGTTGACGGAACTGAGCAGCGCGCCCCAGTTCCAGCTGCGGCAAAAGAATTTCGGCCTGATCGGGCCGCTGGCGCTGGAGCAGGATGCCACGGATGGCGGCAAGTTCTTCGGCCCCATCACCGTGCCCAACAGCCCGTTCCTGGCCTATGCCACCGGCACCGACAGCGCCGGCTATCCGTTCCAGCGGCTGGTGAGCCTGATGGTGTCGCCACAGACCGTATCGCTCAAGCCGCCCGCCCCGCAAGACCTGCGGCCAGGCATGACGACGGCGTTGATGTACCAGGTGCGTAACGACGGCGCCCCCGCCACCTTCAGCTTTGCCGCCACGGACGACCAGCACTACGTCAGCAGCGTCAGTCCCGCCAGCGTCACGCTGGGCACGGGAGAGAGCAGCAACGTGACGGTGCAGCTGACGCCGCCCGCCAGCGCCCGCATCGGCAGCGCCGACAACGTCACGGCGGCTGTGCAAAGCGTGAGCGATCCGGCGGTCCACAACAGCGCCTCGCTGACCAGCTTTGTGACGGGCGCGGCCCAGGTGCCGGGCAAGCCCAACTTCATCGCGGAAATCGTCGGCCAGGAGACAGTGGCGCCCGGCGTGACCGGCATCGACCTGCGCTTTACCAACACGGGCGCGGGCACGGCGCAGAACATGACGCTGGCTGCCCTGAGCCTGCGCACGCTGAGCGGCACGGGCATGGTGACGCTCAACACGGCCCTGTCGCCCACCCTGCCCTTCGTGACGCCCAATGTGGATGTGGGCAGCTTCTTCACTGTGCGCCTGACCTTCAACACGCCGGCGGATGTGCAGCGCTTCAGTGTCAGCGAAAGCGGCACCGTGTCCGACATCGCGGGTGTGCCTTATGCCTACTCGCAGGCGCAGGCCGTGATACCGAAATGAAGCAGCGCGCCCGTCCCCGTGGGCGGGCCGCTTCCGGCATTCAATGCAGCACTCTTGCAGGGAGACTCGACATGAAATCCTTTACCTTTTGCGCGCTGGCCGGCCTGCTGGCCAGCCTGCTGTTGGCGCCGGGCGCGCGCGCCACGCCGTTCACCTTCACTTTCAGCGCCACGCCGTCGGGCGGCATGATCAGCGGCCAGCCGGGCCAGCTGACCGGCTGGGGCTACGACATCGGCAACACCGACACGGTGGACTGGTTCGTACCCACCCAGCTGAGCGCATCGTCGTTCAGCATCGGCACGCCGGACGCCAGCTATTTCGACTTCCCCATCCTGGCGCCGGGCAGCAGTGCGTCGCGCGCTTTTGATGCGGCCACCATCGCCGGCCTGTTCGGTGTCCAGGTATTCGGCTTCGCCACGCCGGGCCAGAGCGACAGCGGGGTGTTCACGCTGTCGGGCGAATGGTGGGATGGCGATCCGCTGGCCGGCGGCGCGCTGGTCCAGCTATCCGATCCCGTAACGGCGCCGTTTGCGCTGCAAGTGCCGGGCGCGCCGACACTGCCCGTGCCCACCACGGCGCTGCTGTTCGCCACGGGGCTGGGCTTAATGGGACGGCGATGGTGGATGGACCAGCGCCACGGCCAGCAAGCCTAGCAGGTCGGCGCTTGCCTGCGGGGCCGGCGCGGCGGGACGGATGTCAAGATAAAAGCCCGGGCCCGTGCGGCCCAGCAGGTCGAGCTTCTTGCCATGCCGCTCGGTGGGCTGTACCTGGATCAGTGTGAGCCGGGTCTGGCGGGTACCCTGCCCTTGCAGGTGGACGATGAACTGGCAAGAGAAAGGCGCGCCGCCCGCATCCCAATAGTAGTCGGCGTCGGGCACGATGAGCACGTCATGGCGGCGCGCATCGGGGGATAGCTGGAGCCAGCGCGCCAGGGCCGGCGTGGGCGACAGCGCGAGGTCTGTATCCGGTGGGAACAAGGGTGCGCCGAACGGCAGCGCCAGACGATACCGGCGACGGGCCTCACCGCCCGGCGCCAGATGCTGCATGGCCCGCAACACCAGTTGCTGGGCCTGGGCCGGCGCCAGCTCGATGGTAATCGCATCCGGCTCGGCGCTCGCCGCCCGCAGCGGCAGCATGGCAAACAATAAGGCGCAGACCAGCGCCATCAGCAACGACGGCCATCTGGCCAGGGCGCTGGTGAATTCACCTCTCATCGTATGTAAGACAGCAATCATTTTCCGCCTCGCCATCCGTGCTGCCTGGCTGCGCGTGCCATGCCACCGATATGACGGCGGCCCGCACAAACGCAATAGCCAGTTGCAGCCCAGCACGCCACCGAAAAAAGGGGTACGTCCCCATTAATTCGAAAAAGGGGTACGTCCCAATTTATCTCCCCATTTATCCGGCTACTGTCGCACAAGATGCACGGCGATGCCCGCGACCGCATCAGCAAGCGGCGCCGTTCAGCTTTCGAGCGGGGTGAAGGCTGCGCCGGGCAGGAGGATGGTGGCGCGGAAGCCGCCCTCGGGATGGTTGTCGAGCAGCAGTTCGCCACCGTGGGCTTGCACGATGCCGCGCGCGATGCCCAGCCCCAATCCCATGCCGCTGCTGTTTTGCTGGCGCCCATGCTCGAGCCGCACATACGGCTCGGCCAGCCCCGCTATCGCCTCAGGCGGCACGCCGGGCCCGTGGTCGCGGATCACGATGGCAATGTTGCTGCCCCGCGGTTCCACGGCCAGTTCCACCTGCTTGCCGTAATGCAGCGCGTTGTTGAGCAGGTTGCCGATGGCGCGCTTGAGCGCCAGCGGCTTGGCCGCCACGCTCAGGCCCGACGCCGCGAACGACACCTGGTGGCCGGCCAGCTGGGCGTCGCGCACCATGCGCCCCAGCAAGGCGTCGAGCCGGATCTCGGTGGGATTCTCGTGGATGTCGCTATCTTTTACAGTCTGCAGCGCGCCCTTCACCATCATGTCGAGCTCGTCGAGGTCTTCGTGGAACTCGTCGCGCAACTGGTCGTCGTCCAGCAATTCCGTGCGCAGTTTGAGCCGCATGATGGGCGTGCGCAGGTCGTGCGAGATGGAGACGAACAGCCGTTCCCTGTCCTCGATGTAGCGCTGGATGCGCTCGCGCATGGCGCTGAAGGCCCGCACCGTCTTGACGAATTCGCGGCTGCCCGTTTCCGGCAAGTCGGGCATGCGTTCGCCGTTGCCGAACGCGGTGGCCGCTTCCGACAGGGCCGCCAGCGGCCGCGTGGTCCAGCGCACGACGAGGATGGACAGCAGCAGCACGGCCGCCAGCGACAGCGCTTGCAGCAGCACGCGGTCGCGCGTGAGCGGATTGCTGCTGTCGAGGAAATAGGGATTGGGCATCAGCGTGGCCAGGTACAGCCAGTTGCCCGGCCCCATTTCCGCCTGGATCAGCAGGATGGGCGCCGGCGCCGGCTTGGTCAGCACCACGTTCTGTACCCACCCTTCCGGCATGTCGTTGAGGGTGGTGCCGTCGTCGCTGACGGGCAGATGGTCGGGCCATGCGAAATCGATGCGCAGCTTGCTCAGGTTGGGCACGTCTTCCTTGAGCGTGGTGCGCACCTGGGCGATGGCCACGTCGGCCAGGGCCTGCTCGCCGATGCCGGCGATTTCCACCGGCGCCCGGTTGACGTTGACGAGGAAGCGGGTACCGCCCATTTCGCGGAACTGCTGGATGATGAGGGGCCGGTAATTGGGCGGCAGGCTGAGGAAGAAGCGGATTACCTTGGAAGCGCTGTGGGCCAGGTGCTGGGTGGCCGTGCGCACTTCCACTTCCGCTTCCGCGTGGCGCTGGGTGGCCCAGATCCAGTTGCCGGCCAGCTGGGTCAGCAACACGCCGGCCACCATCACGACCGACAGCCGTCCCAGCAGCGACGGCGGCAGGATGCGCGCCAGCCAGCGCCCCGGCCGCAGCCGCGAAGTCATTTCAAAACGGCCATGGCTAGGCATGGCGACGAAGACAGTGCGCGTGCACGGCAAGGCGCCATAACGACACCATGGGCTTGTTGAAGTGACTGCTTAGACATTGCTGACCGTCACATCGGCTGAGAACACATAGCCGGCGCCACGCACGGTCTTGATCAGCAGCGGCTGCTTGCCGCCATCGTTCAGGCGCAGGCGCAGACGGCTGATCTGCACGTCCAGGAAGCGGTCCATGGGGCCGGCGTCGCGGCCCCGGGTTTCCTCGCACAGCACGTTGCGGTCCAGGATGTCGCCCGCGTGTTCCACGAAATACTTGAGCAGCTGGAAGTCCAGCCCCGTCAGCGGCACATGTTCGCCGCTGGGGCCCGTCACCGTGCGTTCCACCGTGTCCAGCGTGTAGCCGACAAAGCGGTAGAAGCGGGGCGCCGCCACATTGTCCATGCCGGTGCGGCGGTGGATGGCCTTGATGCGGGCCAGCAGTTCGCGCGGGCTGTAGGGCTTGGAGATGTAGTCGTCCGCGCCCAGCTCCAGCCCCACCACGCGGTCCGTCTCGTCCGAGCTGGCCGTGAGCATGATGATGGGCACGTTGGAGCGGCGCCGCACCGTCTTGCACAGGGCAAAGCCGTCCGTGTCGGGCAGCATCACGTCCAGGATCACCAGCGACAGTTCGTCGGCGTAGCGGTTGAACTCGGCCAGGAAGGTTTCACCGTTGTGGGCCAGGCCCACGTCGTACTGGTTCTTCTCCAGGTAAGTCTTGAGCAGGGTGCGGGTTTTTTGGTCGTCGTCGACTATCAGTATCTTACGCATGGTGTTGCCTAGTGTGTCTTGGTGAAGGTGCGCGCAATGGCGGCCAGCCGGCGCTGCGCGTCGGCGACGGTCACGCCGTCGTCGAGGAAGAAACGGTGCAGCTCGGCCACCATGGCGTCGCGCACGATCTCGTCGGTGGCCATGCGGTGCACCAGGCTCGGTATCTGCGCCGCGGGGCCGCTGGAAAACAGTTTGAAAGAAGCGCGGGCGCAGCTGTCCATCCTGGTCAGCATGGGGTTGCGCAGCACGGGGATGGAACCCTTGACCAGATTGTAGTCGTTCTGCAGCGCCGGCGTCATGATGAGGGCGGCCAGCTTTTCCTGGGCCGGCCGGTGCGGCTCGCGCGTGGCCAGCATGCTCAGGGTGTCGATGTTGTACAGGTGGTAGCTGGCCGTGCCGGGCACGACGGCGCAGCCGAAACCTTCGTCCACGGCCAAGCCGCGCGCCACCAGCTCGCCCTTGGCCCAGTCGCCCATCACCAGCATGGCGGCGTTGCCGTCGGCCAGCTGGCGCGTGGCCTCGTCCCAGGTGCGCTCGGGCACGGGCTGGTCCATCCATTTCTTCAGGTGGCGCAGCCGGGTCAGCGCGCTGACCAGGCGCGGGTCGGCATAGGCGGCCGCTTCGCGGCGCTGGAACAGGGCGCGGTAGAACTCGGCGCTCTCGGACAGCACCAGCGTCTCGAACAGGGTGGCCACCTGCCACGGCTCGCTGCTCTGGGCCAGCGGCACCACCCCGCCCTGCTGCAGCACGGCGGCCGCGTGCTCGAACTCGGCCCAGGTGGCGGGCGGGTTCAGCTTGTATTGGGCGAACAGCTTGCGGTTGTAGAACAGGGTGTTGATGCGGTGGATGCCCAGCGGCGCGGCGTAGACGTGGCCGTCGGACTGGATGGCGGCGGCCACCGTGGGCTGCAAGAGCTTGTCCCACTTGCCGGCGGCGGCCACGGCATCGAGGTCCAGCAGCAGGTCGAGCCGGGCCCAGTCGCGGATCACGATGCCGTTCACCTGCGCCACTTCCGGCGCATCCTTGGCCAGCATGCGGCTGCGCAGCACGATGCCGGCGCCCACGCCCGAGCCATTGGGGATCATGCTGTCGCGCCAGGCGATGCCTTCGTCGTTGAGGCGGGCGGCGATCAGGTCGACCGCCTTGCGCTCGCTGGCCGACTTCCACCAATGCAGCACTTGCAAGCCGTCCGCCTGCGCGGCGCCCCATGCCGCCAGGCACACCAGCGGCAGCAGCCTGCGCAGCGTTTTCACCATGTCTCCTCACTCCAGCAGCGGCCCGCCTCGTCGGATGGGCCTGTTCTTATCGATTGCGGCAGCATGGGGGCCATGTTGCCGCAGAGACTATACCTTAGATAAAGCAACAAACGTTGGTAACCATGTTCAGCATTTTGCAATAAAGCGTATGGAATTGTTGCGTTTTGTTGCAGCCGGACGCCCACCCCGTTATCCGTTGCCAGGCCTGCAATGACGGGCTGGCAGGCCCTTGCGCCGCGCCACCCATTGTAAAGAAATGTAAGCGGCCAACACCTGCAAAAACAGGGCAAATCCAATAAAATCAAGCACTTAACCATATTTCAGGTAGAGAAACGTGTCTCACTAGCATCACATTGGGGCCGATGCTACTGTGCATTTGCCGTAGCAAAAAACTACAACATCCACCGCAGCAGCAACAGTGTGGCAGATACGCCGGCATGGAACGAGAGATAACGCGGCAGAAATGCCGACGTGTCCAGGTCCGCACTGATAACCATAAGGAGACTGTCGTAATGAAGCATACCGTCCTGAAAACCCTCCCGGCCATGCTGGCCCTGGCCCTGGCCAGCGGCGCAGCCCACGCCGACGCGTTCAACGATACCGAGGGCTTCCACGGCTACCTGCGCGCCGGTTCCGGCGCCAGCTCGACCCACGGCCCGCAAAGCTGCTTCGGCCTTGGCGGTCCTACCCAGAGCTACCGCCTGGGCAACGAGTGCGACAGCTACACCGAATTCGGCTACACCCACGAACTGGCCAAGTCCGAAAACGGCGCCTCCTTCGTCGGCACCCTGTGGGCCAACGCCTACAAGAACAGCTCCGACTTCGGCAACGCGCCCCTGAACGTGGCCAAGGCCTATGTGGAGGCGCGCAACCTGCCCTTCATGAACGGCGGCACGGTCTGGGTCGGCAAGCGTTACTACTACCGTCCTGACATCCACATGCTGGACATGCAGTTCATCAACATGAACGGCACCGGCGGCGGCCTGGACAAGATCAACCTGGGCCCGGGCAAGATCAGCTACGCCGTGTTCAAGGACAACGACCAGAACCAGTACGATCCGAGTCTGTCGACGGTCATCAACACCCCGGCCGCGATCCGCCAGAACCTGGTGTACGAAGGCCTGCCCGTCAACGCCGGCGGCACGCTGGACGCCGCATTCACCGTCATCACGGCCCAGGGCAAGGGCACCCAGGACCACAACGGCTGGAACGCATCGCTGTTCCACAAGCAGGCCGGTACCTTTGGTGGCGGCAACACCGTCGGCGTGCAGTACGGCGTCGGCCCCGGCACCGGCATCGGCGGTCCTTGCTGCGCACGTATCGGTTCCGCGGGCAGCACCACGCTGGGCTCCGACGTGACCCGCGTGCGCGTGTTCGACGACCTGTGGATACAGCCGACCAAGCAGTTCAGCGCCGAAATGGTGGCCCTGTGGCAGAAGGACAAGTCCGACGCCAACGGCAGCACCACCTGGACCACGGCCGGTATCCGTCCCGTGTACGCCTTCGCCCAGAACTTCAAGCTGCAAGCCGAACTGGGCGTGACGGGCCTGAAGTCCGGCACCACCGGCGAAACGGCCCGCCTGACCAAGCTGACCATCGCCCCGACCATCACCGTCGGCGAAGGCTTCTGGCAGCGTCCTGAACTGCGCGCCTACTTCACCTACGGCAAGTGGAACAAGGAAGCGACGGCCCTGGTCAACGCGGCCAACAATTCCGGCCCCGTGTACGGCAACGGCACCAGCGGTTCCTCCATCGGCCTGCAGATGGAAGCATGGTGGTAAGCCGCCCGGCACTGCGCCCGGCCCTTCCCCTGCCTGCCCTGTAGCCTACCCGCGCGCCGGCACCACACCAGTCTGTACGGTGCCGGCGCGTTTTCGTGAT
>JAZJZQ010000558.1:21376-23654 GCA_040389625.1 Pseudomonadota bacterium
CTACCCGCGCGCCGGCACCACACCAGTCTGTACGGTGCCGGCGCGTTTTCGTGATAACGTAGCAAAGTTACATCAATCCACATAACGGAGACATATAACATGACCCTCAAACCCCTCGTTCAAGCTGCCCTGCTGCTGTCCGCCGTCGCCGCCTCCGCTGCCATGGCCGCACCCCAGGTTGAAGTGCTGCACTACTGGACTTCCGGTGGCGAAGCGAAATCGATCGCCGAACTGAAGAAGATGATGGAAGCCAAGGGCGTGGCCTGGAAAGACTTCGCCGTGGCCGGCGGTGCGGGCGAAAACGCCACCACCGCCCTGAAGGCACGCGTGATCGCCGGCAGCGCCCCCACCGCCGCCCAGATCAAGGGCCCGGCCATCCAGGAATGGGGCCAGGAAGGCGTGCTGGCCAACATCGACGCGGCCGCCACCGAAGGCAAGTGGGAAAGCCTGCTGCCATCCGTCGTCACCAAGGTGATGAAGTACCAGGGTCATTATGTCGCCGTGCCCGTCAACGTACACCGCGTGAACTGGCTGTGGGTCAACCCTGCCGTGCTGGCCAAGGCCGGCGCCAAGGCCCCCACCAACTTCGACGAATTCTTCGCCGCCGCCGACAAGATCAAGGCCGCCGGCATGGTGGCCGTGGCCCACGGTGGCCAGCCATGGCAGGACGCCACCGTGTTTGAATCGGTGGTGCTGGGCGTAGGCGGCGCCGCCTTCTACGACAAAGCGCTGGTCAAGCTGGACCAGGCCTCGCTGACCAGCCCGACCATGGTCAAGTCCTTCGAAACGCTGGGCAAGATCAAGACCTACATCGACAAGGATGCGGCCGGCCGCGACTGGAACCTGGCCACCGCCATGGTCATCAACGGCAAGGCCGGCATGCAGTTCATGGGCGACTGGGCCAAGGGCGAATTCACGGCCGCCGGCAAGGTACCGGGCAAGGACTTCCTGTGCCTGCCTGCACCTGGCACCGAGAAATCGTACACCTTCAACATCGACTCGCTGGCCATGTTCAAGGTCAAGAGCGCTGAAGAGCAGAAGGCCCAGCTGACCCTGGCCAACGCCGTGATGAGCCCCGAGTTCCAGGAAGTGTTCAACCTGAACAAGGGTTCGATCCCGGTCCGCGCCGGCGTCTCGCGCGCCAAGTTCGACTCGTGCGCCACCCGTTCGATGGACGACATGGCCGCCAGCAGCAAGGCCGGTTCGCTCGAGCCGAGCATGGCCCACGGCATGGCGATCGATTCGGCCAAGGCCGGCGCGATCCAGGACGTGATCGCCAAGTTCATGAACTCGTCGATGACGCCGCAGGCCGCCGTGCAAGCGCTGGCCAAGGCCGCCAAGACGAAGTAAAGCTGCAACCGATGCTGTAATGCTGTCGCGCGGACCGCGGTCCGCGCACAGAGGCTGCCAGTACGTCGTTCCCGCGCAGGCGGGAAACCATGCCGCCCATCCTGTGGTGCGCGGCATGGCACCCCGCCCGCGCCGGAATGACGGCTCCGGCCTCCCGCTTTGGAGAACCCCATGTCCGCTACAACCGCAACCCCGGCCAGCCCGGCCGCCGCCACCGCGGCCCGCGCCCCGGTCCGCGCCAGCCGCTTCGCCGGCCTGGCCGACACCTGGCTGCCACGCCTGGTGCTGTCGCCCACCATCATTGCCTCGCTCGTGTTCGTGTATGGCTTCATCGGCCTGACGGCCTGGCTGTCGCTGACCGACTCGCACATGATGCCCAATTACGAGTATTCCGGCTTCGGCCAGTATGCCACCCTGTTCGAGATCGACCGCTGGTGGACCGCCGCCGCGAACCTCGGCATCTTCGGCGGCCTGTTCATCCTGGTCTGCCTGGCCATCGGCCTGACCATGGCCATCCTGCTCGACCAGCGCATCCGCCACGAAGGCGCGCTGCGCGCCATCTACCTGTACCCGATGGCGCTGTCGTTCATCGTCACCGGCGCGGCCTGGAAGTGGATCCTCAACCCCGGCCTGGGCCTGGAAAAGATGATGCACGACTGGGGCTACACCAGCTTCAGCTTCGACTGGCTGGTCAATTCCGACATGTCGATCTACACCGTGGTGATCGCCGGCGTCTGGCAGTCGTCCGGCTTCGTCATGGCATTGTTCCTGGCAGGTTTGCGCGGCGTCGACGACGCCATCATCAAGGCCGCCATGGTCGATGGCGCCAGCCTGCCCACGATTTACCGGCGTATTGTGATCCCCTCCTTGCGTCCGGTCTTTTTCAGCGTGCTGCTGGTGCTGGCGCACATCGCCATCAAGAGCTTCG
>JAZJZQ010000559.1:0-2973 GCA_040389625.1 Pseudomonadota bacterium
CCGACGCAAATGATCTTGGTGACGTATTCGCGGGCGTTCGGTTTCTTCTTGGTCGCCCAGTCGATGGCCTGGTTGGCTTCGGCGATCGTCATCACCGTCGCCTTTTCCTTCGATTTGATGAAGGAGACGCCTTCGAACACACCGGTCTTGCTGCGCATGACCTTGGCAAACACGGGCGGCTTGCTTTCGCCGTCGCTGATCTTGTTCTGTTGCACGAGGTAGCGCTGGTCGTTATTTTCCTGCTGTTCCATATTTGTTCGTCTTGCTGGCTGAGTGTAAAAGACGAAATATACGCCCCCGGACGCCATCCGGGGGACTTTTCTGCCCCATCGGGCACGGATCAGGCGTAGGCCGGGACGCGCTGGACCGGCTGCTGGGCCGCTTCGTACATGATTTCCGCCGTCAGCGAGGCCTGCAGGGATGGAATGGAGCCGCCCGCACGGTACTGGAAGCTCACCTGCAGCACGTCGCCCTCGCAGGCACGCACGGGAACGGCCAGCGGCAGCGTCATGTAATGGTTGAGCCAGTCGATGGTGGTCGAGCGTTCGCTCACCACGGCCAGGATGTTCTTGGTCACGAAGCGCATGGCATTGATCTGGCCATTACGTTCGACGACGAACTTGCCCTGCCAGCTGTACATCAGCTCATTGGGCTGGTTGAAATCGATGATGCTGTAGACGGCCGGCTGCGCCATTTCCACCGTGCCGGGATAGATGGCCGTCGTTTCCTGGAACTGGACGATGGGCGCATAGAAGCCTTCGAAATCGTATTCCTGCTGCAGCGGCTGCACGGCCATGATGACCGCTTCCGGCAGGAATACGGGCAGCGGACCGCCAAAGCGCGCGGCATAGCGGCGCTTGAAGGACTCGATGACTTCGACCTGCTTCTCGCGCAGCATGCCGACGTGGATCATCTCGCAGATAACTACATCGACCGGTTCGGGCGGCAGGTATTCAAAGGCATCGGCATGGATCACCTCGACCTTATGGCCGTTGGGATTGAGCGCCAGCATCTTGCGCGCTTCCTTGACCATGTCCGGATTGAACTCCACGCAATAGACCTTGTCCGCCTTGGCCGCCGCGAACCAGGACAGCACACCCGTGCCGCCGCCCAGCTCCAGCACCTTGGCGCCGGGCTGTACCGCATAGTCGATGGCCGACTTGAAACCATGCATGCGGTTTTGATCCATCAACATGTTGTGATGGTAATGGACTGGAATGAACTGCCCCAGGTAGCAGCTTTCGATCTCGCGTTCGTTCAGCATGGTTTTCCCTTGTTGGATCGTATTGCAAATCGTCAATACGGCGAGACCATTATCGTCAAGCTTGCAGCCGAACCAAGCGTGGAGATGGGCGGGAAAAACCCGCCAATTCCGATCTTGTGAACTTGAAACAGGGAATATTAACGTTTAGCGCGGCTGGCCAGGTGCTTGCCGATGGTTTGCGCGATCCAGGGCTTGTCGGCCTTGATGGCGAATTCGGCCGCCGTCTGGTGGTAGGCGCCATCTTTCAGGGTGGCATCCGCGCCCCGCTCCAGCAGCAGCGCGACGGCCGCTTCCTGGCCTTCGCGGGCGGCCAGCATCAACGGCGTCAGGCCGCTCGGCGAGGGGGCGTCGATGGCGGCATGGCGCTCGAGCAGCACGTTGATGATGTCGGTGCTGTTGGCCGCGGCAGCGTAATGGAGCGCCGTCCAGCCGGGCTGATTGACGGCCGCGCCCTTGCCCAGCAGCGTCAGCACGGCAGGCTTGTTCTGGCGGAAGGCGGCCATCATCAGCGCCGTGTTGCCGTTGGGTGCGCGGGCATCGATCTGGATGCCGGGCTGGGCCAGCAGGATAGCTAGCGTTTTCATGGCGTCGTAGCGCATGGCCACGATCAGGCCCGTCTCGCCCCGCTCAGGCTCGCGCACGTTGGGGTCCAGGCCCTGGGACAGCGTGCGCTTGACGACACTGTCGCTGTCGAGCTGGACGGCGCGGAAAAAATCGACCGCCCGGTCATCCTCCGCAGCGAAGGTTGTGGATACAGCCAGCGGCAGCATGGCCGCGGCCAGCAGAAAATGGCGCTTGGATAGGAACATGGGAAAACCTGGTGGTGAGAATACGGATGGCTATCGGGGAAACTTGCCGATCTTACCACCAGGTGCCACCTTTCAGTTATCGAGATGGAACTTGACCGGCACCAGGGCATAGGCCGCCACCGCCTGGCCCGCCTCGGTGAACGGCTTGAAGATAGCGCGCGACAGCGCCTGGCGTGCCGCCTCGTCCAGCCGCTGCCGGCCCGACGATTGCTGCACCTCTATCCGTTCGGGATAGCCCAGCTCATTCACCAACACCCGCAGCACGATATTGCCCTCCTCGCCAAGGCGGCGCGACAGGGCGGGATAGTCCAGCCGTGGCGGACGTAGATATTCGATGCCGCTGGAAACGGTCCTGGGAACGGCCGGCGCCGAGGACGCTGATGGTGGCGCGGCAGTGGCCGGTGCCGGTTGTTCGACGATGGTAGCGGTTGGCTTTGCCGTGGCCGTGACCGTGGCGGGCGCAGTCGCGACCGGCGGTGGCGTGACAAGAGCAGGAGCAGGAACGAACTCGGATTTGGTCATGACAGGCTTGCTGGCGACGGACGCCGCTTCCGGTATCGCTGCCGCCGGGCGTGGCAACGCGCGGGCTGTCGTTTCCGGGATGAAGGTTGCAAACACTTCCCGCGGCAACGCCATACTTGCAACCGGTGGTGCCATTCCACCTTGGAGCGCGTAGAAACCGAAGGCATGGGCCATGAGGATCGCGCCGAACGGCCCTGCGCGCCGCAAGCTCATCCGTGCGCCCGGACCGCCGGCATCCATGTTGCGCGGAACGCCGGCAACCGTACGCTGGGAGCGTGCCGGAGTAACACCCCGTCCGGGCAAAGGCTGCATCGTGCGTAGGGGCGCCCCCGGCTGGGTATCGCAGCCAGCCACTGCAGGGTTGAGAGAAGTCATGCC
>JAZJZQ010000560.1:0-19997 GCA_040389625.1 Pseudomonadota bacterium
AAGAGGCCAGCCGCGCCACCGGCATCCCGGCCAAGTTCATGCTGGGCCAGGCGGCCCTCGAGAGCGGTTGGGGCAAGCGCGAGATCAAGGGCCGTGACGGCAGCAACAGCCACAATCTGTTCGGCATCAAGGCCGGCGCCGACTGGAAGGGCAAGGTGGCCGAGGCTGTCACGACGGAATATGTGAACGGCAAGGCCCAGACCAAGGTGGAGCGCTTCCGCGCCTACGACAGCTATGGCGACAGCTTCAAGGATTACGCCAAGCTGCTGGCCAGCAACCCCCGCTACGAAAAAGTGCTGGCCAGCGCCGGCGACGCCAGCAGTTTCGCCCAGGGCCTGCAGCGGGCCGGCTACGCCACCGATCCCCACTACGCGCGCAAGCTGACCAACATCATCAAGCATTCCCTGGTCGGCTGACGGGGCGGCAGGCCACCCGGTTCAAGTTTGGGCCGGCGCTGCCGTTAATTAACCACACAGAGCGTTAGAACACATCATGTCCCTACTGAGCATCGGAAAAAGCGGTTTATTGGCGGCCCAGGTCGGTTTGTCCACGACCGGCAACAATATTACCAACGCGAGCGTGGCCGGCTACAGCCGCCAGGTGGCGATCCAGTCCGATACGGGCACGCAAGACATGGGCTTCGGCTTCGTGGGCACAGGCACCGAAGTGACCCAGGTCAAGCGCTACTACGACGACTTTCTCAACAACCAGCTGCGCGGGGCGGAAACGACCAAGGCGTCGCTGGATACGTATTACGCCCAGATCAGCCAGATCGACAACCTGCTGGCCGACCCCACGGCCGGCCTGTCGCCGGCCATGCAGGATTTCTTCAACGGCGTGCACGACGCCGCATCCAACCCGGCCTCGGCCGCGTCGCGCCAGGCCATGCTGTCGAGCGCCGACTCGCTGGCGGCCCGCTTCCAGGGCCTGAGCGGGCGCCTGTCGGAGATCCGCGACGGCGTCAACAGCCAGGTCACCTCGACCGTCACCCAGATCAATTCCTACGCCAGCCAGATCGCGGCCCTGAACGACAGCATCTCCGGCCTCAGCAGCGACCCGTCCAAGGCCCCCAACGACTTGCTCGACCATCGCGACCAGCTGTTGACGGAGTTGAACAAGCTGGTCAAGACCACCGTCATCCCCGGCGATAACCACATGCTGACGGTGTCGATCGGCACCGGACAGCCGCTTGTGGTGGGCAACCATAATTTCTCGCTGGCCACGACGACCTCGCCCACCGACGTGACGCGCGTGACGGTTGGTTATCAGACTGGGAACATCGTCAACGCCTTGCCCGAGAGCGTGTTCGCGGGCGGCCAGCTGGGCGGCTTGCTGGACTTCCGCAGCGGCGCGCTGGACCGGGCCCAGAATGAACTGGGGCAGGTGGCGGCCGGCCTGGCCACCTCGTTCAACCAGCAGCATCGCCTGGGGCAGGACCAGAACGGCGCCATGGGCGGCGATTTCTTCGCCCCGGTCCAGGCGTCGGTGGCGGCCAGCACCCGCAATTCCCCGCTCAGCACGGCCAATGTGACGGCCGTGGTGTCGGACGCCAGCCAGCTCACGGCCAGCGACTACAGCGTCGATTACGACGGCACCAATTTCTACGTGACCCGTCAGTCCGACGGCAACAAGACCCAGATCAATCCCTTCCCGCAGGCGGTGCCGCAAACCGTCGATGGGGTGGACTATACGATCACGGGTGCGCCGCAGCCGGGCGACGACTTCCTCGTGCGGCCGACCTACAATGCGGCCGCCAATTTCACAGTGGCGCTGAGTGACCGCACCAAGGTGGCGCTGGCCGCGCCCATCAGTACGGCCGCCCCCATCAGCAACGTCGGCAGCGCCAAGATCAGCGCCGGCAGCGTGGACGTCAACTATCTCACGCCCGGCAATGCGCTGGCGGCGCCGCTGACGCTGACCTACAACAAGGCCGCCAATTCCCTGTCCGGCTTCCCGCCGGCCCAGGACGTGACGGTGACGGTCAATGGCGTGCCCACCGTCTATCCGGCAGGTACGCCCGCCATCCCTTACACGGATGGCGCCGCGATCAGTTTTGGCGGCATCAACTTCGCCATCAGCGGCGCCCCCGCCGATAACGATACCTTTACCGTCGGCCCCAACACGGCCGGGGTGGGCGACAACCGCAACGGCCAGCTGCTGGCCGGCTTGCAGACCAAGAACGTGCTCGACGGCGGCAATGCCACCTTCCAGTCCTCGTATGCGCAAATGGTCAACTTCGTGGGCAACAAGACGCGCGAAGCGCAGATCAGCGGCCAGGCCAGCGATGCGGCCGTGCAACAGGCCACCAACGCCCAGCAAAGCGTGTCGGGCGTCAACCTGGACGAGGAGGCGGCCAACCTGCTGCGCTACCAGCAGGCCTACCAGGCGTGCGGCAAGGTGATGCAGGTGGCCGGCCAGCTGTTCGACGTCCTGATGAACCTGGGCGGCTGAGATTATTTTTGACGGGATAGCATCATGAACATGCGCATCAGTTCCAAGACGATATACGACATCGGGGTCAACCAGATCGGCACCCTGCAGACGGCGTTGGCGCGTACCCAGCAGCAGCTGTCCACGGGCCGCAAGAACCTGACGGCGGCCGACGACCCGATCGCCACCGCGCGCGCGCTGGAAGTGACGCAGTCGCAGAACATCAACACCCAGCTGGTGACCAACCGCCAGAACGCCAAGAGCGCGCTGGGGCAGGAAGAGGTGGCGCTGGCCAGCACCACCAGCCTGCTGCAGGACGTCAAGACCCTGACGGTGAACGCCGGCAACGGCTCGATGACGCAGAAGGACCGCGAATCGCTGGCCGTGGAGCTGGAAGGGCGCATGCAGGATTTGCTGGGCATCGCCAACACGGCCGACGGCGCCGGCGGCTACCTGTTTTCCGGCTACAAGTCGACCACCTTGCCTTTCACCCAGACGGCCACCGGCGCCGCCTACCAGGGCGACCAGGGCCAGCGCGAGCTGCAGGTGGGCTCGACCCGCAAGCTGCCCATCAGTGACTCGGGCTCGTCCGTATTCGAGAACAACATCAACGGCAACGGCACCTTCCTGACGGGGGCGGCCGCCGGCAACTACGCCCGCGGCGGCAGCGGCATCATCTCGCCCGGGTCCGTGCAGGACCCGACGCTGTTGACGGGCCACCAGTACCAGCTCGATTTCGCCGTCACGCCAGCCACGCCCGGCGTGCCCAGCGTGACCACCTACACCGTCACCGACGTCACGCTGGGCCAGCCGGTGCCGCCGGCGCCCGTGCCGGCCACGCCCATCCCCTATGTCAGCGGGCAGAACATCACCTTCGACGGCATGCAGTTCGACATCAAGGGCGCGCCGGCCGACCAGGACCAGTTTACGGTCCAGCCCTCGACCAAGCAATCGATGTTTACCACGCTGACCGATCTGATCACGACGCTGCGGGCGCCCGGCGACGGCGCGGCCGGCCAGGCCAGCCTGACCAACAAGCTCAATCAGGTCAATTCCAGCCTCGACAACTCGCTCGACAATGTACTGTCGGTGCGGGCCGCCGTCGGCTCGCGCCTGAAGGAACTCGATTACCTCGACAGCTCGGGCGATGACTTGAACCTGCAATACGCCACCACGCTGTCGAACCTGCAGGATGTGGATGCGGTCAAGGCCATCTCCTCGTTCACCCAGCAGCAGATCAACCTGGACGCGGCCCAGAAGTCGTTCAAGACGTTGTCGGGCCTGTCCCTGTTCAACTACATCAGCTGACGCCCGGCGCCGGGCGGCACGGCGCACCATCGCACCCGGCGGGGCCGGTGGCGGACTGCATGGCCAGCATGGCTACGCGCTCCGCCGCCGGCCCCGCTGTCCTTTGCGGCCGGCGACCCGGCGCTTGCCAGCGTCCCCCTCGATGCGGGAATGGTCACGCAGACGGGCCGGGCGTGCCGCCCGGCCCCCCGCTTACTTACTTGCCAGCAAGGCCGTGAAGGCCAGCCTGCGCTGCCCGTCGTCGCGCCCCAGGTCCGCCGCGGCGGTATGCCGCAGGGCGCTGGCGGCGCTGAACTGGCGCAGCTGGTCGGCCAGGCCGGCCACGTCACCGGCCACGCCGGCCAGCACGGGCGGGGCGCTGGTGGTGCCGGCCGTGAAGCCGAGCTGGCCCGTGGCGGGGGCGCTGGCCTGCTGGCCGAACGCGGCGATGGCCTGCGTCAGCGCGCTGACCTGGGCGCCCAGGGGCGCCTGCAAGGCCGGCCGGTCCGTGAGGAACCAGACGTCGGCCAGCTGGCCAGCGCTGCCG
The DNA here is from genome assembly GCA_040389625.1 of Pseudomonadota bacterium. Taxonomy (GTDB): domain Bacteria; phylum Pseudomonadota; class Gammaproteobacteria; order Burkholderiales; family Burkholderiaceae_D; genus Rugamonas. The sequence goes on from JAZJZQ010000560.1 coordinate 4,265, forward strand.
TCGCTGCGCTGGAAGGTGGCCGTGAGGCCGGTCCAGTTGCCCTGGTCGCTGACGCTGGTCTTGCGGGCCGTCACGTCCAGGCTGGCCACGCCCACCTGGGCCAGGGTCTTGAGCTCGGCGGGCGCGCTGACCCCGTCCGCATTGGCGTCCACCCATACCCGCAGCGCGCCGAACTGCGCATCGTTGGCATCGACCACGCCGTCCTGGTTGCTGTCGAGGTCGGACAGGGCGGCGAAACCGTCGCTGCTGCGGCTGCCGTCGGCGCGCACGGTGGCCGTACCGAACAGCTCGCTGCCGCTGTCTATCCTGCCGTCGCCGTTACGGTCCAGCACCAGCAGGCCGTCGGTGGGGGCGACCCAGCCCGTGGCCACCTTGCTGCCCTGGCCATACAGGTCGAACTGCACGCCGGCCGTGATGGACAGGGTCTGGATGCCGTTGCCGTCCAAATCCAGGACCAGGGGGCTGCCCAGCGGCAGGCTGGCCAGCTGGTCGGCCGACAGTACGGCGGTCTGGTCCGTTGTCAGGGCGCAGACCTGGGTCGACGAGAAGGCGGCCAGCTCGCCATTACCAAGCGACATCACCTGGTCCGTCGTCAGTGCCTTGATCTGGGTCAGCTTGAGCGCGCGCACCTGCTGCGTGGTCAGGTTGTCGATCTGCGCCAGCGTCATGGCGGCGATCTGGCTCGTGGTCAGGGCCGCCAGCTGGTAGGTCTTCAGGGCGCGCACGGCGTTGGCGTCGAGCGCGGCGATCTGGTCGGAATTGAGCACCGTCAGGGCGCGCGTGGCCAGCGCGCCCACCTGGTCCGTGTTCAGGCCGTTGAGCTGCTGGGCCGTCATGCCCGACAGGGGCACCGGTCCCAGGCTGGCCAGCTGCAGCGTACTCAGGCCGTCGATCAGGGCCGTATCGATGCCGCTCACCTGGTCCGACGACAGGCCGCCGATCTGGGCCGTGGTGAACAGGGCCAGCGTGCCGAGGGCGGCAAACTGGCTGGTGGTCAGGCCGCGCATCTGGGCTGAACTGAGCGTGGCCAGCGACCTGGTGCTCAGGGCCGTGATCTGGTCCGTCGTCAAGGCCCCGATCTGGGCCGTCCTGAGCGACAGCAGCTGCACCGTGGACAGGGCGGCCAGGTCGCCCGCCGGCAGGTAGGGCAGCTGGTCGCTGGTCAAGGCGTCCAGCGCGTCCGTGCTGATGCCGCGCGCCTGGGCCGTCGTCAGGGCCGTCAGCTGGTCGCTGGTGAGGCGGATGATCTGGCGGCTGCCCAGGGCCGCGATCTGGCCGGTCCTGAGCGTGGCGAAGTGGGCCGCGTCGATGGCCGGCAGCTGGTCGGAACCGAGCGCGCTGATTTGCAACGTGGTCAGCGGCGCCAGGCTGGCCAGCGCATTGAGCTGGTCCGTGCCCAGGGCCCGCAGCTGGGCCGTGGCCAGGCTGGCCACTTCCTGCGTCGTCAGGTTGCCCAGCTGGTCGCTCGTCAGGCTGCCCACCTGGGTCTTGGTGAGCGCGTTCAGCTGCAGCGTGCCCAGGGCCCGCAAGTCGTCGATCGTCAGCGCCTGCAGCTGCGCCGTGCTGAGGCCGGCGATGGCCGAGGTGTTCAGGCTGCGCGCCTGGGCCGTGGTCAGGCCGGCGATCTGGTCGGTCGTCAAGTACTGGATCTGGTGGCTGCCGAGGGCGGCGATCTGGCCGGTCTTGAGCGTGACGAAATGGGCCACGTCGATGGCGGCCAGCTGGTCGCTCGTGAGGGCGGCCACCTGCGCGCTGCCGAAGCCGGCCAGGCTGCTGAGCCCGGCCAGCTGGTCGCTCGTCAGGGCCCGCACCTGGCCCGTGGTCAGGGCGCCGATTTCGGCCGACGTGAAGGCGCCCAGCTGGTCGGTGCCGAGGGCGGCCACCTGGGCGGTGGTGAAGGCGGCCACCTGGGCCGTCCTGAGGCCGGCCAGGTCGGGCGCTTCCATGGCCACGATCTGGTCGGTCGTGAGGGAGCGCAAGGTGGCCGTGCCGATGGCCTGCCACTGGGGCACGCTCAGCTGGACGATCTGGTGCGTCGTCAGGGCCGGGGCCTGGCGGCTCGTCATGGCGGCCAGCTGGACCGAGGTGAGGGCCGCCAGCTGGCTATCGTCCAGCGCGGCCAGGCGGTCGGTGGGCAGGGCCGCGAACTGGGCCGTGCCAAACGCGGCCAGCGAGCCGAGCAAGGCGAACTGGGTGGGGTCCAGGAAACTGAGCTGCAGCGCCGTGAAGGCCGCGATCTGGGTCGTCGTCAGGCCCGACAGCTGGTCGGTGGTGATGGCGGCCAGCTGGTCCGAATTGAAGGCCCGCACCTGGTCGGTGCGCATGGCGGCCAGGTCGCCCACTTCGATGGCGCTGAACTGGCCCGGCAGCAAGGTGGCGATGGCGCGCGTGGACAAGGCCCGCACCTGGGCCGCCGTCAGGGCCACCAGCTGGTCGGTGCTGAAGCTGCCGGCTTGGCGGTAGCTGAGGGCGGCGATGGCGGCCGTGCCGATGCTGGCGATCTGGTCGGTGGTGATGGCAGCGATCTGGTCGCTCGACAGGGCGCCCACCTGGCTGGTCCTGAGGGCGGCCAGGTCGGCCGGCGCCAGCGCGGCGATCTGGTCGCTCGTGAGGGCGGCCAGGGCCCGGCTCGACAGTGCCGCGAACTGGGCTGTCTGCAGGGCGGCGACCTGGTCCGTCGTCAAATTGGGCAGTTGCACGTTGCTCAGTGCGCCTATCTGGGCCGTCCTGAGCGTGGCCAGCAGATCCGGTGTGATGGCGGCCAGCTGGTCGCTCGTGAGCACGGCCACCTGGCCCGTGGTGAGGCTGCGCAGGGCGCCCACGGCCGCGATCTGCTGCGTGCTCAGGGCCGGGATCTGGCTGGGCTTGAGGGCGGCCAGCTCCAGCGTCGTCAGCGACGCCACCTGGTCCGTCGTCAACGATTGCAGCTGGTCGCTGCTCAGGGTGGTGAGCTGGGCCGTCTTCAGGGCGGCCAGGTCGCCCAGTTCGATGTAGGGCAGCTGGTCGGTGGTCAGGGCCCGCACGGCCGCCGTCGACAGGGCGCCCAGCTGGGGGCCGCTGAGGGCGATGATCTGGTCGCTCGTCAGCACGGCCGCCTGCAGCGGCGTCAGCGCGGCCAGCTGGCGCGTGGCCAGCAAGCCCAGGTCGTCCGTCGAGATCGCCATGATGCGGTCGGTCGACATGGCCGCGATCTGGGCCGTGTTGTAGTCGGCCAGGCTGCCCAGGGAGTTGAGCTGGGTATTCGACAGCACGGCCAGCTGGGGGACGGTGAAGGCGGCGATGGCGGCGCTGCCCAGCGCCTGCAGCTGGTCCGTCAGCAAGGCCACCATCTGGTCCGTCGTCAGCGCGCGCAGCTGGGCCGTGCCCAGGGCGCGGAAGTCCAGCGGCTCGATGGCGTCGATCTGGTCCGTGTTCAGGTGCGCCAGCGTGTGGCTGTCCATGGCGCGCAGCTGGGCCGACGACAGCAGCACGATCTGGTCCGTGCCCAGGCCGGCCGCCTGGATGCTGCTCATGGCCGCGATCTGGCCCGTCTTCATGGCCGCCAGGTCGGCGTTGACCAGGGTGCTGACCTGGTCGCTGGTGAGGGCGCGGATTTGTTCCGTGCCCAGCGGCAGCAGGCTGCTCAGGGCATCGAGCTGGGCGCTGGTGAGTACGCTGATCTGGTTGCTGGCCAGGGCGCGGATTTCCGCCGTCGTCAGGTCGCCGTACTGGGCCAGCGTCAGGGCCCCCAGCTGGTCGCTGCCCAGGCCGGCAATCTGGCCGGTCCTGAGCACGGCCACGGCCGCGTCGAGCGCCACCAGCTGGTCGGTCGTCAGGGCGCCCAGCACAGGGTTCGACAGGGCGCGCAACTGGGCCGACGTCAGGGCCTGCATCTGGTCCGTCGTCAGGTAGGCGATCTGGCGCGAGCTCAGGGCCCCGATCTGGCTCGTCTTCAGGGCCGCCACCTGGGCCGGCGTGAGGGCGGTGAGCTGGTCGCTGGTGAGACCGGCGATCTGCACCGAGCTCAGGCCCGCGAGCGAGGTGAACGCGGCCAGCTGGGCCGTGCTGAGGGCGTTCAGCTGGCGCGAACCGAGGGCGCCGATTTCCTGCGACGTGAAGTAGGACAGCTGGGCCGTCGTCAGGCCGGCCACCTGGTCCGTCGTCAGGCCGGCCACCTGGGCCGTCGTCAGGGCGCGGATGTCGGCCAGCTCGATCGCGTCCAGCTGGTCGGTGCTGAAGGCGGCCAGGGTGGCGGCCGTCAGGCTGCGCACCTGGGCGCTGCTGAGGGCGACGATCTGGTCGCTGGTGAGGGCCGCCACCTGGGCCGACGTGAGGCCGGCGATCTGGCTCGTCTTGAGGGTGGGGATGCGGGCCGCCGCCAGGCTGGCGACCTGGTCGGTCGTGAGGGCGGCGATCTGGCGGCTGCCCAGCGGCGCCAGGGTGGCGAAACTGGCTATCTGGCTGGTCGACAGGCCGGCGATCTGTTGCGTCGTCAGGGCCGCGATGTCGGCCGTGCTCAGCGTGCCGAACTGGTCGGTGGTGAGGGCTGCCATCTGGTCCGTCGTCAGGGCCGCCACCTGGGCGGTCTTGAGGGCGGCGATGTCGGCCAGTTCGATGGCCGGCACCTGGTCCGTCGTCAGGGCGGCCAGCTCGGCCGCCGTCAGGGCCCGGTACTGGGCCGTCGTCAGGGCGACGATCTCGTCCGTCGTGAGGGCGGCCACCTGGTCGCTGGTGAGGGCGGCCACTTGCTGCGTCGTCAGGGCGCGCAGGGCGGTCAGCGACAGCGAGGCGATCTGGGCCGTGGTCAGGGCGGCGATGGCGGCCGTCGAGAACGAGGCCAGCGTGCTGAGGGCGGCCAGCTGGCTGCTGCTGAGGGCCGCTTTCTGGAGCGGGGTCAGGGCGGCGATTTCCTGGCTCGTCATGGCGCCGATCTGGGCCGTGCCCAGGGCGGCGAGCTGGTCCGTCGTGAGGGCCGTCAGCTGGGCCGTGCGCAAGTTGGCCACCGCCGTCAGCGTCAGCGACGCCACCTGGTCCGTCGTCAGGGCCGGGATGGCCTGCGTGCCCAGGGCCCGCAGCAGGGTGCTGCTCAGGGCGTGCAGCTGGTCGGTGGTGAGGGCGACCAGCTGGTCGCTGCCCAGGGCGCCGAACTGGTTGCTTTTGAGGGCGTTCAAGTCCACCGTGTTGAGCGTGGCCAGCTGGTCGGTGGTGAAGACGGCCAGCTGGCGCGTGGTGAACGCGGCCAGCGCGGCGGCGCTCAAGGCGTCGAGCTGGGTGCTGCTGAGAGTGCTTACCTGCAGCGTCGTCAGGGCCGCCACTTCGGCCGTCGTCAGGGCCGCCAGCTGGTTGCTGTGCAGCGCGGCCAGCTGGTCGGTGCCCAGCGCGGCCAGCTGGCGCGTCGTCATGGCCACCAGGTCGGCGATCCGGATGGCGCCGATCTGGTCGCTGTTGAACGCGGCCAGGGCGCCGGTCGACAGGGCCCGCATCTGGGCCGTGTTCAGCACCGCCAGCTGGTCGGTCGTCAAGCCCGGCGCCTGGCTGCCGGTGAGGGCGGCCACCTGGCTGCTTTGCAGGCTGGCGAAGTCGGCCGTGCTGAGCGCGGCCAGCTGGTCCGTCGTGAGGGCGGCCAGCTGCTTGCTGCCGAAGCCGCCCAGGCCCGGCAGGGCCGTGATCTGGTCGCTGCTGAGCACTTGCACCTGGCCCGTGTTGAGCGAGCGCACCTGGGCCGACGTCAGCGCGGCGAACTGGGCCGTCGTGAGGGCGGCCACCTGGTCGGTCGACAGCACGGCCAGCTGGGCCGTGCGCAGAGCGGGGATGTCGCGCGTTTCGATCGCGGCGAGGCTGTCCGTGCCCAGCGCGGCGACACTGGCCGTGCCCAGCGCCTGCAGCTGGGCGCTGCCCAGCGCGACGATCTGGTCGCTGGTGAGGGCCCGCACCTGGTCGCTGCCCAGGGCGGCGATCTGGCGCGTGAGCAGGGCGGCCAGGTCGGCCGTGACCAGCGTGGCGAGCTGGTCGGTGGTCAAGGCTTGCACCTGGCGCGTGCCCAGCGCCGTCAGGGCGCGCAGGGCGTCCAGTTGCGCGCTCGACAGGGCCGCCACCTGGTCCGTCGTCAGGGCCGCCGTTTCGGCCGTGGTCAGGGCCGCCGCCTGGGCCGTCGTGAGGGCGGCGATCTGGTCGCTGCCCAGCTTGTTGAGCTGGCTGGTATTGAGCGCGGCCACATCGCGCGTTTCCATCGCCGCCACCTGGTCCGTCGCGAGGGCGGCGATGGCATCGGAACTGAGGGCGCGGAACTGGGCCGTGCCGAGGGCGACCACCTGGTCGGTGGTGAGGCTGCGCACCTGGTCGGAATTGAGCACGGCCAGCTGGGCGGCGGCCAGCGTGGCCAGGTTGCGGGTCGTCAGGCTGGCCAGCTGGTCCGTCGTCAGGGCCGCGATCTGGCGGCTCGACATGCCCGCCAGGGTGGACAGCGCGCCCAGCTGGTCGGTGGTCAGTACCGTGATCTGGTCCGTGGTCAGGGCCGCGACGGCACTGCTGCCCAGGGCCGCGAACTGGCCGGTGGTGAGGGCCGTCAGGTGGCCCGTGTCCAGCGCCGCCACCTGGGCCGAGCGCAGGGCGGCCAGGTCGCGCGTCCTGAGCTGGCCGATCTGGTCGGTGGTGAGCAGGTTCAGGCTGGCGGTGGGCAGGCTGCCCACTTGCAGGGGGCTCAGGGCCATCAGCTGGTCGCTGCTCAGGGCCGTCAGCTGGTAGCCGTTCAGTGCGCCCAGCTGGATGCTGCTGAGGGCGGCCACGTCGCCCGTCGCCAGCGTGGCCACCTGGTCGCTCGTGAGCACGGCCACCTGCCGCGTCCCCAGCGGGGCCAGCGAAGCCAGGGCGGCGATCTGGTCGCTGTTGAGCACGGGCAGCAGGTCGGTGCTGAGCGCGGCCAGATCGGCGCTGTTCATGGCCGCCATCTGGGCCGTCGTCAGGGCCGCCACCTGGGCCGGGGTGAAGCCATTGATCTGGCGGGTATTGAGCAGGGCAAAGTCGCGCGTCTCCAGCGCGGCCACCTGGTCCGTCGACAGCAGGGCCAGGGTGGCCGTGGCCAGCGCGGCCATCTGCTGGGTCGCCAGGGCGACGATCTGGTCCGTGGTCAGGGCGGCCAGCTGGACGTCGAGCAGCGCGGCCAGCTGCAGGCTGTTCAGGGCGGCCACCTGGCGCGTGGTCAGCGACGTCACCTGGTCCGTCGTGAGCGACTGCATCTGGGCCGAGCCCAGCGGCGCAAGCGAGCTGAGCACGGCGATCTGGTCGCTGCTCAGCGCCGGCAGCTGGTCCGTGGTCAAGGCCGCGATTTCATTGCTGCGCAGGGCGGCGCTCTGGCCCGTGGTCAGGGCCGCCACTTGCGCCGGACTCAGGGCGGCGATCTGGGCGCTGTTCAGCCATACCAGGTCGCGCGTTTCCAGGGCCGCGATCTGGTCGCTCGACAGCGCCTGCAGGCTCTGCGTGCCCAGGTTGGCCACCTGGCCCGTGCCCAGCGCCACCACCTGGTCGGTGCCCAGCGCCAGCAGCTGGGTCGGCGTGAGGGCGTTGATCTGGCTCGTCAGCAGCTGGGACAAGGCCAGCGTGGCCAGCGTGGCCACCTGGTCCGTGCCCAGGGCGCCGACGGCCAGCGTGCCCAGGGCCCGCAATTGCTGCGACTTCAGGGCGGCCAGCTGGTCGCTGCGCAGGCCGGCGGACTGGTCCGATCCCAGCGCGGCCAGTTGCCCTGTTTGCAGGGCGCCCACATCGTTGGTGCTCAAGGCGGCCACCTGGAGCGCCGCCAGTGCTTGCAGCTGGTCGCTGCGCAAGGCGCGTGCCTCGGCCGTCGTCAGCGCCGGCAACTGGTCGGTGCGCAGGGCGCTGATCTGGCCGGTGCTCAGGATGCCCACTTGCTGGGACCACAGGCTGGGCAGCTGGTCGGTCGTCAGGGCGCCGATGCTGTCGGTGCTCAGGGCCAGCAACTGGGTGCTGTTGAGCACGCGCAGCTGGTCGCTGCCGAGCACCTGGATCTGGTCGGTATTGAGCGCTTGCATGTCTTCAGTCGACAACAGCTTGACCTGATTGGTGCTCAAGGCAACGATCTGGTCTGTCGTATAGCTAAAGATAATGGACGTCATGCTGCTTCTCCCGGGGATTTTCCATGATACGCTTTTAATTGCCTCACGGAAATCAAAAGTGTCGCGTCTGGCTATTGATTTTCGCTATGGCCTGTGGCCCGGCGCCAGCGGTGCGCTTGGCGTCCGCGGCAGTTGTTGACGTTGCGACCACGTGCGCGGCATCAGCCGGGCCCGTTCAATGCCTTCCAAAAACAGGTTCTGCATGGGCGTTGCCAGGTAGGGGAGAGACATGGCAATGACCAGCAGACCTACGCCTAGGGTAATCGGAAACCCGATACCGAATAAATTCAGCTGTGGCGCGGCCCGTGTCAGGATGCCCAGCGCCACGTTGGTAATGAGTAAAGCGGCCACGATGGGCAGCGACAGCTGCACTCCCGTGCTGAAAATAATGCTGCCCCAGTCCGCCAGCTGCTTGAAGCCGCCCCCGTACAGGGGCCGGGCCGACACGGGCAGGCTGCTGAAACTTTCCACCAGGGCCGACAGCAGCACCAGGTGCGCATTGACGGCCAGGAAGCCCATGGTGGCCACCAGCGCCAGGAACTGGCTGATGGCCGACGAGCGGCCCTGGGTGTTGGGGTCGAAAAACGTGGCGAACCCCAGGCCCATGGTCAGGCTGCCGATCTCGCCCGCCATTTCCACGGCCGCGAACACGATGCGGATGGAAAAGCCCATCGCCAGTCCCACCAGCAGTTCCTGGGCCAGGATCAGCAGCCCGGCCAGCGACAGCGGGTCGGTGGCCGGCAGGGCCGGCACGGCCGGCGCCACGATCAGGGCCAGCAGCACGCCCAGCCCCACCTTGACGTTGACCGGCACGGCCGAATTGCCGAACAGGGGCGCGGCCGCGATCAGGCCCAGGATGCGGGTGAGCGGCCACAGCAGCGCGGCGATCCACGTATTCATTTCGGCCGTGGTCAGCGTGATCATGCGCCGCCTATGTGTTGCATGGCTGGCATGGCCGCCTCAGCCCACCAGGCCGGGGATGCCGCTGAACACTTCGCGCATGTAGTCGAGCATCACGGCCAGCATCCACGGTCCGGCCACCACCAGCGCGACGAAGATGCCCACCAGCTTGGGGATGAACGACAGCGTCGCCTCGTTGATCTGGGTGGCGGCCTGGAAGATGCTCACCACCAGGCCGATGATCAGGGCCACCAGCAACAGCGGGGCGGCGATCATCAGCGTCACTTCCATCGCGTGGCGGCCCATCGTCATGACGCTTTCCGGGGTCATGGCCGCTCCTTAGTAAAAGCTCTGGGACAGCGAGCCCAGCAGCAACTGCCAGCCGTCCACCAGCACGAACAGCATCAGCTTGAACGGCAGCGAAATGACGGCCGGCGACATCATCATCATGCCCATCGACATCAGCACCGACGCCACCACCATGTCGATGATGAGGAAGGGGATGAAGATGGCAAAGCCGATCTGGAACGCCGTCTTCAGTTCGCTGGTGACGAAGGCCGGGATCAGCACCCGCAGCGGCACGTCTTCCGGTCCCTGCAGGGCCGGAGTGCGCGACAGCTTGACGAACAGGGCCAGGTCGGCCTGGCGCGTCTGCTTCATCATGAATTCCTTGAGCGGGGCCACGCCCTTGTCCATCGCCTGGCCCATGGTGATCTTGTTGTCCTGCAAAGGCTGGTAGGCTTCCGTGTAGATCTTGTCGAACACGGGGCCCATCACGAACAGGGTCAGGAACAGCGCCAGTCCCACCATCACCTGGTTGGGCGGGGCCGACTGCGTGCCCAGCGCCTGGCGCAGCAGCGACAGCACGATGATGATGCGGGTGAAGCTGGTCATCATCAGCAGCGCGGCCGGGATGAAGGACAGCGCCGTCATCAGCAGCATGGTCTGGATCGGCAGCGTGTAGCTGGTGCCGCCGCCGGGTGCCGGACTGCTGATGAAGGCCGGAATGCCCGGTTCGGCCGCCGCCCACAGCGGCAGGGCCAACGCGGCCAGAGTGAGCAGCCACTTGCATGCTGCGCCCGGCGTCAGGCCGCCTTGCTTATTTACCATTACGTTTATCTATCGTGTGTTTGAGCCATTCGGCGAACTGGGCGCCGGGCAGGGCCGGGGCGGCGACGGCGTCGTCCGCCGGGTCGTGGGGCTGGCGCGCCATGGTGGCCAGCGCGTTCATGCGGCCGGGCGAGGCGCCCACCACGATCCACTGTTCGCCCACTTCCACCACCAGGATGCGCTCGCGCGCGCCCACGCTGAGCGCGCCCACCAGGCGCACATGGGCCCCGCCCGTGACGGACTTGGGACCGAAGCGCTTGAGCAGCCAGGCTGCGCCCACCAGCAGGGCCAGCACGAAGCCGAGTGCGAAGATGCTTTGCAGCAGGCCGCCGGTGGCCGACGGCGCCGGCGCCGGCAGCGTCATGGCCGGCCCGGGAGGCGGGCGGACGGGCGCGACGGCCGGGGCGCTAACGGCCGGCGCGCCGGCCTGGACCGCCGGGTCTGGCGTGGCCGCGGTGCCGGCCGGCCCGGCGGCGGGGACGGCTGCGCCGGCCGCGGGGGACGTGGCCGGCAAGGCGGTTGCGGCGATGGCGGTGGCGGGTGGGGCGGTGGCAGGTGTCGCGGTAGCCGGCGCGGCGCCCGCCGGTGCGGCGGCGATGGTGCCCGATACGCTGCGCTGGGCCTGCGCCGGCACGGCGGCCAGCGCCGCCAGCAGCAGGCCGACGAGAAAGACAGGCTTCATTTATTGAGTTTTCGGATGCGTTCGGAGGGCGTGATGATGTCGGTCAGGCGGATACCGAACTTGTCGTTCACCACCACCACCTCGCCCTGGGCGATCAGGCAGCCGTTGACGAGCACGTCCATCGGCTCGCCGGCCAGGCCGTCCAGTTCCACCACCGAACCCTGGGCCAGTTGCAGCAGGTTCTTGATGGCGATCTTGGTGCGGCCCAGTTCCACCGTCAGCTGGACCGGGATATCGAGGATGAAGTCGATGTCGTTGTGGGTTTCCGTCTTGCTGGGCTGCTTGGAAAAGTCCTTGAACACGGCGGCGCTGGCGGCCTGGTTCTGCAGCGCCTCCGCTTCGGCCTTGGCCTGCTCGGCGATCGCGGCGCCCCAATCGTCATCTAAGCTTTGATCGTCTTGATTATCCGACATGTTACTCTCCTGTGTAGCTATGGTTGCTGGACCGCTTACTTGATGTTATCGGCATTGGCCAGCAATTTCTCGACCTTGAGCGCGTATTGTCCGTTCAATACGCCGTAACTGCAATCCATCACCGGTACGCCGTCCACCGTGGCCGAGATCATTTCCGGAATTTGCAGGGGGATGATGTCGCCCACCTTCATGTTGAGGATTTCGTCGAACGACACGCGGGCCGTGCCCAGCGAGGCCACCAGTTCCACTTCCGCGATCTGGATCTGCTGCGTCATCAGGCGGATCCAGCGCTTGTCCACTTCCAGCGCCTCGCCCTGCAGGCTGGAGGTGAGGGCGTCGCGGATCGGCTCGATCATCGAGTACGGCATGCAGAAGTGGATCTGGCCCGACACCGAACCCAGTTCCACCGTGAAGGTGGACGCCACCACCACCTCGTTGGGGGTGGCGATGTTGGCGAACTGGGTATTCATTTCCGAGCGGATGTATTCGAACTCGACCGGGTACACCGGTTCCCACGACTTGGTATAGGCCTCGAACACGATGTCGAGGATGCGCAGGATGATGCGCTGCTCGGTCTGGGTAAAGTCGCGGCCTTCGACCCGGGTGTGGAAGCGGCCGTCGCCGCCGAACAGGTTGTCCACCAGCAGGAACACCAGACCCGGGTCGAACACCATCAGGGCCGTGCCGCGCAGCGGCTTCATGTGCACCAGGTTGAGGTTGGTGGGCACCACCAGGTTGCGGATGAACTCGCTGTACTTGGAGACCCGCACCGAGCCCACCGACACTTCGGCGCTGCGGCGCAGGAAATTGAACAGGCCGACGCGCAACAGGCGCGCGAAGCGCTCGTTGATGATCTCCAGCGTAGGCATCCGGCCGCGCACGATGCGCTCCTGGGTTGCCAGGTTGTAGGTTCTGACTCCCGCGACTTCTTCCGGCGCCTGCGCGTCGTCCTGATCGCCATTGACGCCCTTTAACAGGGCATCGACTTCTTCCTGGGAGAGAAAATTATCGGCCATGACTGTGTTACTGAATGATAAACGAAGTGAATAAAACGTCGGTCACGTCTTGCGGCGAGCCGTGCTCTTCAAACGGTTCCTTGACCTGGGCGATGATCTCGGCGCTCAGTTGCTTCTTGCCTTCCGGGGTGTTGATTTCCGACGCATGCTTGCCCGACAACAGCAACAATAAACGGCTGCGCACCTTGGGCATATTGTTCTTGATCAGTTCCACCTCTTCCAGTCCCGACACTTGCAATGTGAAGGCCAGTTGCAGATACTGGTCGGCGCCGTTTTCCGGCTGCAGGTTGACGGTGAACGGTTCGATCGGCACGAACACGGGCGGGCCGGCCTTGACCTGCTTGTGCTTGCTCTTGACCGGTGCTTCCTCGTCCGCTTTACCGTGCAGGAAGAACCAGGCCGCGCCGCCGCCGATGGCGCTCAACGCCAGCACCGCCGCCACGATGATGATGATCAGCTTCTTCTTGCCGCCGCCGCCCGCCGGTGCTGCATCGGCTTTGGTGTCGGCCTTCAATTTGGGATTCGCTTTCAAAATGATCCTTGCATCGTGCGGTAGTGGTTCATGCCGTCATTATGTCATTATCGGGAAAGACTGCGCAGCAGCATATGTGGAAAAGAGGGCAGAAGCAGGCCCTGCTCGACGTTTCTTTGATGAAACAGACAACAAAACGGCCAAGCTGCGCGCCATTTTGTGGCAACGTTGTGCGCAAAATAAAACGGGGACGTAACACGGTTTCCAATAAAACGGGGACGTAACACGGTTCCCGGCCAGGTGCTGCGGAATAACCGTGTTACGTCCCCGATTAAATGAAACTGGGCGGCGAAGGCGGACGTGGTCAGGCGAAGGTGTCGACGGCGCCGGCTGGCAGGCGGCGTATGGGGGCGGCGCTGCGCGGCGCCGGCTCGGCGCTGTCGCGGCCGTAGCGGGGACCGCCCTGGCCGCCGCCACTGCCGCCACCGCCGCCCGACTGGGCGGACGCTGCTTGCTGGTTGTAACCATTGTCCTGGTTGCCCGTGCCGGCCGAGACGGTGGCATTGCCCAGCTGGATGCCGGCATCGCTCATCATCTCACGCAACTTGGGCACGGCCGCTTCCAGCGCTTGCCGCACTTCCGGCTGGGCCGACGTGAAGGCGACGGTGGCGTGGTCGTTCGATACGCTCAGTACCACTTGCATCGGCCCCAGGTCCGGCGGGTTCAGTTCCATGGTGGCGCTCTGCTCGCCGCCGGCGGCCATGAATACGATCTTCTGTCCCAGTTGCTGGTCCCAGCCCGGCGTGCCTACCCGGGCCGCCAGCTTGTCGGCCGGCACCGAGGCGGCGGCCTTGGCGATCTCCAGCCCGGCCACGGCGGCGGGGGCGATGGGGGCGGTCGCCGCGGCGGCGGGCTCGGCCGCCATGGCCGCTTTGAGCACGGTGCTCGCCTCGGCCGGCTGTGCCTTGATGATGGGGATGGCATTGTCCGGGGCGGTCCGTTCGCCGCCCGCCGGCAAGGTAGCTACGTCGGCCGCCGCCTTGGTCTTGTGCTGGCCGGCGCCGGCTGCGGCAGCGGCGCCGTCGGTGGCGCTGAACTGGCCCAGGGCGGCATTGCCGTCGTCCGGGCCGGCCTGACCGGTGCCGGCGTCGGCCGCCACGGCCGCCTCAGCCGTGCCGGCGGCGGCCAGCTTGGCGTCCGCCTTGGCATCGGCGTGGCCGGTGGCTTGGGCCAAGGTGGCCTGGAAAGTATCGGAAGTGCCGGCCTGGTCGGCTGCTGCCTGGGCTAGTGCCAGGGCCGGGTCGGTTGCTGCCGTCGCGGCGGCGCCGTCGGGCAGGGCGGCGCCCGCTTCGCTTGCCAGTGCTGCCGCCTGGTCGGCCGGCAAGCCGGCCTGGGCGCCCGCGGCGCCCGCTACAGCGCCCGCTGGCGCCGGCGGTGGGTTGAAGGCGGCCACCAGGGCCAGCATGTCGGCTACCGGGCCATCCATGGCGGCCTGGGCGTCGCTTTGGCTATCGTCCGGGGCGCTGTCCTGCTCCTTGCCTGTGGCCGGCGTGCCGCTGGTGACGGCGGGAGCCGACCTGGCGCCCGGTTGCACCGGCATGTCGGCATCATGCGGGCTTGCCGGCTGGGCCTGTTTGGCGGGCGCGGCCTGGCGCGGCGCGCTGGGACCGGCTGGCCGGCGCTCGGGCGCCCGGGCCGCCGGCTTGCTGTCGGCCATGGTCGACTGGCGTTGCTCCATTTCACGCGACAAGGCGCGCTGGAATTGGTGGTCCTGGCCGCCGGCGTTCAGGCTCACCTTGGGCGCGGCCGCCGCGTTGGCGCCGATGGTGGGCAGGGGAAGAAGGGGAGTTTGCATGGTCGCGCCGTTGTATGGTGGGTTGCCGCCGAGTCGAACTCAGCGCTTGTAATAGGCCTGTCGTGCCGCGTGTTCGTCCATCTGCTTCTGGTCGCGCTTGGCTTCGAGCTTGAGCGCCGCCGCCGCCGCCCGCTCGTTGAGCGTGGCGTAGGACATGCGCTTGCGTTCGCTGGCCTGCCAGGTTTGTTTTTCCTGGGCACTGCGCTGCTCGGCGTGCCGTATCACTTCCTGCTGGCCCGTGATGGCGTTGTCGAGCTTGCCCATGAAGGCCTGGAAGTTGCGGTAGGCCATGGGCGTGATGCCGGCCGCCTGCGCCGCCTCGAAGCGCTTGACGTATTCGTCCCGGTAGCCCACCAGCATCTGGTGTTTTTGTTCGGCCTCGGCCACCGCTTTCAGGGCCGCGCCCAGCCGTTTGGCGGCGTCGTCGGTTTCCCGTTGCGCCAGCTCAATGAGGGTATTCAGTTGAGATTGGGATGCCATGATGATGCATTATAGGCGTCGTAGCTGACAGGCAATCAGTCGAATAGCGAGGTAAGTTGGCCCAAGCTCTCGCTCATGCTGACCCGTTCCGTGATCTGTTGCTGGAGGAAGTGTTCGATCTTGTCGTGCAGGCCGATGGCCTGGTCCAGCACCGGGTCGCTGCCCGGCGCGTAGGCGCCCACGCTGATGAGGTCGCGGCTGCGCTCGTAGCGCGAGAACAGTTGCTTGAGGTTGCGGGCCTGGATCTGGTGCTCGTGCGTCGTGATCGAGTGCATGGCGCGGCTGATCGACTGTTCGATGTCGATGGCCGGGTAGTGGCCGGCCTCGGCCAGGCGCCGGTTGAGCACGATGTGGCCGTCCAGGATGGCGCGCGCCGAGTCGGCGATGGGGTCTTGCTGGTCGTCGCCTTCCGTCAGCACGGTGTAGAAGGCGGTGATGGAGCCGCCCCCCATCTCGCCGTTGCCGGCCCGCTCCACCAGGATAGGCAGCTTGGCGAACACGGACGGCGGATAGCCCTTGGTGGCGGGCGGCTCGCCGATGGCCAGCGCGATCTCGCGCTGGGCCATGGCGTAGCGGGTCAGCGAATCCATGATCAAGAGCACATTCTGGCCCTGGTCGCGGAAATGCTCGGCAATGGCCGTCGCATAGGCGGCGCCCTGCAGCCGCATCAGGGGCGGCGTGTCGGCCGGGGCCGCCA
>JAZJZQ010000561.1:0-7911 GCA_040389625.1 Pseudomonadota bacterium
ATTCGGCCGGCGTCATGTTGAACTTCTCGCGGCTGTAGGCGATGTCGTTGGCGTTTTCCGCCAGGTGGGTGTGCAACGACACGCCGTAGCTGCGCGCCATGGCCGACGCTTCCTTCATCAGGTCGCGCGAGACGGAGAACGGCGAGCATGGCGCCACCACGATGCGCTCCATCGCGTAGCGGTTGCTGTCGTGGTAGGTCTCGATCAGGCGCTGGGTATCCTTGAGGATCGCGCCCTCCTCCTCCACCACGCGGTCCGGCGGCAGGCCGCCCTTGGACTGGCCCACGCTCATCGAGCCGCGCGCCGCGTGGAAGCGCATACCGATCTTGCGGGCCGCCTCAATGCTGTCATCAAGCCGGCAGTCGTTCGGATAGATGTACAGGTGGTCGCTGCTGGTGGTGCAGCCCGAGAGGATCAGTTCCGACATCGCCGTCAGGGTGGAGACATGCACCATGTCGGCCGTCAGGTTGGCCCAGATCGGATAGAGGTTGGTCAGCCAGTTGAACAACTCGCCGTTCTGCGCGGCCGGGATCACGCGCGTCAGGCTCTGGTACATATGGTGGTGGGTGTTGATCAGGCCAGGCATCACCACATGATTGGCGGCGTCGATCACCTCGTCCGCCTCCTGCGGCAGCGAGGCGGTGGGCCCCACCTGCACGATCACATTGTCGCGGATGAAGACAGCGCCGCCGGCGATCTCGCGCCGTTCGTCATCCATGGTCACCACTACGCGGGCGTTCTTGATCAAGAGAGTCTTAGTCATTTTTTGTCGAAATAAGAAGAATGAAAAAACACTGCGGAAACAATGCACGCGCACTGCGGAAACAATGTGAATGGCCAAAGCCGGCAATCGCTTGCCGGCCTTGAAAAGGTGTTGCAGGGCTCTAGTTTAAGCTGCTTCGCGCTCCTGCGTCAGGAAAGCCTGGGGAACTTCTTCCTCATCGTCGTCGTCCAGCTCGACGGGACGCTCGGGCAGCACCAGGTTCAGCGCCACGGCCACCAGCGCGCCGACGGTGATACCGGAACCGAATACCTCCTTGACGAAGGCGGGCAGCTTGGACAGCAGGTCCGGCCGCACCGTCACGGCCAGGCCGCAGCCGATGGCCACCGCCATGATGATGCCGTTACGCTTGGTGTGCTCCACATGGCTCAGCAGCTGTACGCCGGCCGAGATAATCATGGCGAACATCATCAGGCCCGCGCCGCCCAGCACCGGCTGGGGAATGGTGACGACGATGGCGCCCAGCACCGGGAACAGCCCGGCCAGGAACAGCATCACGCCGGTCAGCGCCACCACGTGGCGGCTGGCCACACCGGTCAGCGATACCACGCCCACGTTCTGGGCAAAGGTCGATACGGGAGGGCTGGACAGCAGCGCGGCGAAGGCCGAACCGACGCCATCGCACAGGATGCCGCGCGCCAGCGTCTTGCCGCGCATCTTGGTGTTGGTGGCCGCGCCCAGCGCCATGAAGGTGCCGGTCGTTTCCACCATCGTCACCAGGAAGGCCACGCCCATGGCCACGATGCCGGCCACGGGGAACGACAGTCCATAGTGCAGCGGCTGCGGCAGGGCGAACACCTGTGCGTTCCGTACCTGCGAAAAGTCGATCATGCCCAGCGAGACGCACAGCAGGTAGCCGACGAACATGCCGATCACCACGGCGGCGGCGGATACGATGCCCTTACCGAACTGCACCAGCATGATGACGGTGACCAGCACGAAGGCGGCGATGCCCAGGTTGATCGGCGCGCCGTACACGGCACCCGGCGCAAAACCGCCGGCCGCCCAGTCCACCGCCACCGGCACCAGCGACAGGCCGATCATGGTCACCACCACGCCCGTGACGGCATGGGGGAACAGCTTGCGAATCTGGGGCATGAAGAAGCTACCGGCGATCATCACCACGGAGCCGGCCAGCGAGGAGCCGAGGATGCCGGGCACGCCGTGTTCCAGGCCCACAGAGATGGCCGCGCCCACAAAGGCGAAACTGGTGCCCATCACGCATGGCAGGCGAATACCGATCGGGCCCACGCCCTTGCACTGGATCAGGGTGACGATGCCGGAACCGAGCAGCGCCGCGTTAATCAGGGTAATGATCTGGTCAGCCGGCAGTTTGAGGGCGGCCCCCACTACCAGCGGTACTGCGATGATGCCGCCCAGCGCGGCCAGCATATGCTGAGCGGCCAGCAGGACTGTAGTGAATAAAGGCGGCCGATCCTCGACCTGAAACAGCAAGTGATTCATGAACTTTGTCTCCATCTATTTTATGTAGGGCGTTACGTACTACCGACTGCGCGTTAGGCATGCCCAAGGCCGAACGCATTTCAATTCGAGTGCCGCTGCGCGCGCGGCTGCGGCCGGGCGCGTGGTTCAAGCTTGTATTCGGTGGTGCTGGTGTGACGCCGCGGAACGGGCCGCGATAGACGGGATCGGGTGACGATGGCCGTAACCAGGTTGCTGCCAAGGTGTGTGCAGTCCTGTTGTTGACGATATTGCGCTCGCGTGGATTCATTGTCAACCGATTTTGTATACAATTTTTGGGTATAAAACGACGTTGACGCGAGGCAAAACGGCAATGCGGAGATAGCGCGCAAGGGCCTGTCAGGCCGCTGCGACGCCGTGGCGGGAAGAACGATCGGGATTCAGGAATTGAAAAGTCGCGCCGGCCATGCCGGGGCGACGGCGCTTAACGCATGTCCAGCGGACGGCGCCGGCGCGGCGGCGGGAAAGCCTGGTCCAGCTCCACCAGGTCCTGCGCCGTAAGCACGAGGTCCAGGGCGGCACGGTTGGCGCGCAGGTGGGCCGGATCGACGGCCTTGGGAATGGCGATCACCCCGTCCTGGCGCAGCACCCAGGCCAGCGCCACCTGCGCCGGCGAGACGCCGTGGCGCGCGGCCACCGCCTGCAATGCCGGCGTAGCGAACATGGCACGCTGCTCGCGCCCCGAAGATTCCAGCGGCGAATAGGCCATCACCGGCATGCTACGGGCCTGGCACCACGGCAGCAGGTCAAACTCGATGCCGCGCCGGTCAAGGTTATACAGCACCTGGTTGGCGGCAATGGCGTCGCCGCCGGGCAGCGCGCACGCGTCCTGCAAGCCTTCGAGGTCGAAGTTGCTGACACCGTAGGCGCCTATCTTCCCTTCCCGCTGCAGGGTGGCGAAAATGTCCAGCGTTTCCGCCAGCGGCACGTTGCCGGGCCAATGCAGCAGGTACAGGTCGATGCGGTCGATGCCAAGCCGGCGCAGGCTGCGCTCGCACGCGGCCCGTGCCCCGCGCCGGTCGGCGTTGTGCGGATAGACCTTGCTGACGACGAAAACGTCATCGCGCTGGCCGGCAATCGCCTCGCCCACCACTTCCTCGGCGCCGCCGTCACCGTACATTTCGGCAGTGTCGATCAGGGTCATGCCAAGTTCCAGGCCAAGTCGCAGCGCGGCGACTTCGCGCTGCCGCGCCGCCGGGTCTTCCCCCATGTACCACGTGCCCTGTCCCAGCACGGGAACCACAGCGCCCGAAGGCATACGCAAGGTTTTCATCGGCACTCCGTCAACTTTCCGCAGTGGGCGGCGTGGGATAGTTTAACAACATTTCAACTTCAGCATCGCACCAGCTGCCCTTACGGCGCGGCCTGCCCTTCGACCTGGAACCGGCGCCGGTACTCGCGCGGCGTCTGTCCCTGCCAGCGTCCGAACGCGCGGCTGAAATTGGCCTGGTCGCTGAAACCGGTGCGTTCTGCGATGTCGCTCATGGGCAGGGCCGACTGGCGCAGATACCAGCACGCCAGCTCGTTGCGCACCTCGTCCAGCAGTTGCTGGTAGCTGAGGTCTTCCGACTCCAGCCGGCGCACCAGCGTGCGCGGCGACAGTGCCAGGCGGTCGGCGATGTCGGCCAGGGTGGGCCAGGCCGGCTGCCCCTGGTGCATCAGGTGGCGCACGCGCGCGCCTATGCTGCCGGCCAGCCGGGTCAGCTCCTCGTCACCGGCCTTGCACATGCGGGCATGCAGGTCGGCGTCGGCCGTCTGTGACGATTCGTCCGCGACCTGGAGCGGGAAGCGGATGGCAGGCACCTTGCCGCCGTATGCCACCTGCCATGCGCTGGCGGCGGCGCCATCCGGCGTGCCGGGCGCCTGCCACGGCAGCACGACGATGGCCTGGCGCAGCGCCGCCTCGTCCGCGATGGCGCGGAAGATATTGAACGTCGCATGCACCGTCGCCCCCTGCAGGAAACGGGTGTACTGGTGCAGCGGCACGCGTGGATGCAGTTCCAGCGTGGCGTAGCCGCCGGCGCGCTGGCAACGGTACTGAAACAGGTGGTCGCGGATATGGGCGTAACGCACAAACGTTTCCATCGCCGTCCACAACGTGGGACTGGACATGGCTGCCATGCCTTTCAACCCGTGCGCCGCGGCCGGTATCGCCAGGCCAAGCTCGATGCCGAAGTCAGGATTGGCGGCGGCCTGCACCGCGTCCAGCAGTGGCAGCACGTCGAGGAACGGCAGCAGTCTGCCCTGTCCAGACACCGGCCACGGCAAGGCCAGCCCGCGCGCATGCAGGAACTTGGCCAGGATCTGGACGTAGGCGGAATGGATGCAGGGTTCGAACCATGCGGACGGCAGCGCACTGCCGGCGGGCGATGTGGCAGGCCCGGACTGCGCCATGCGGGAGGCTGGGGAAGTGGCTGGGCTGCTCATTGTGGCATTTTAAGACAAATTAATGGCGCGATCAACACTGGTGCGACTTGCCCTTGTGCCCCACAATCGTTCACTCTGGAGACATATCCAACGTAATCACAACAACAGGATACCCGCAATATGCAAGAGTGCACCGCCCTGCCCGCCCACATCGACCCCGATGCCTATCCATCCGTTACCGCCATGCTGGAGCAAGCGATGGCACGCTACGCGGGCCAGCCCGCGTTCACCTGCCTGGGCCAGACCCTGAGCTACGCCGACATCGACCGCCAGTCGCGCGCCTTCGCCGCCTACCTGCAGCAGACGCTGGGCGTGAAAAAAGGCGACCGCATCGCCGTCATGTCGCCCAACTTCATGGCCTTCCCGATCGCCTTCCTGGGCATAGCCCGCGCCGGCGCGGTGCAGGTCAACGTCAATCCCATGTACACGCCGCGCGAACTGGAGCACCAGCTGAACGACGCCGGCGTCGAGGTCATCATCGCCTACAGCGGCATTTCGGCCACGGTGGCCGAGGTGATGCCGCGCACGGCGCTCAAGACCGTCATCATCGCCACCCCGGGCGACGGCACGGCCGTCAAGATGCCCAGCCCGCCGGTCGATGCGCGCCTCAGCTCCGCCGTCATGCTGGCCGACGCGCTGCAGGCGGGCGCCGGCCTGCCCTTCGCGCCCGTCGCGCTGACCTGCGCGGACCTGCTGTTCCTGCAGTACACGGGCGGCACCACCGGCCTGTCCAAGGGCGCGGCCCTGTCGCACCGCAACGTGGTCGCCAACGTCGAGCAGTTCAAGGCCATCATGGCCGACTGCGTGGTGCCGGGCGACGAGGTGATCGTCACGGCGCTGCCGCTGTACCATATTTTCGCGCTGACGGTGAACTTCCTCAGCTTCTTCACGGTGGGCGCGCACAACTGGCTGGTGCCCAATCCGCGCGACATGGACGGCTTCATCGACGTGATGAAGGCGGCCCGTCCCACTTCCTTCATGGGCGTCAATACCCTGTATGCGGGACTGGTGGCGCACCCGCGCATAGTCGAAGTGGACTTCTCCCGCCTGCGCCTGGCCGGCGGCGGCGGCGCGGCCGTGATCGAAACCACCTCGGCGCGCTGGATGGCCATTACCGGCCGCTTCATCCGCGAAGGCTACGGCCTGTCCGAGACCAGCCCCATCGTCACCTTCACGCCGGGCGACGTGACGTCCTTCACCGGCACCACCGGCCTGCCGCTGCCGGACACCGACATCAAGCTGCTCGACGAGAATGGCGACCAGGCGGCGCCCGGCGCGGCGGGCGAAGTGTGCGTCAAGGGTCCGCAGGTCATGCGCGGCTACTGGCAACAGCCGGAAGCCAACGCGGCCGCCTTCACGGCCGATGGCTACTTCCGCACCGGCGACGTGGGCGTGTTCGACAGCCGCGGTTTCCTCAAGATCGTGGACCGCAAAAAGGATATGATCATCGTCTCGGGCTTCAACGTGTTCCCCAACGAGATCGAGGCCGTGGCATCGGCCTGCCCCGGCCTGCAGGAATGCGCCTGCGTGGGCGTGCCGGACGAAAAGACCGGCGAGGCCGTCAAGCTGTATGTGGTACGCGCCCCGCAGGCCGAGCTGAGTGAAGCCGAGCTGACGGAGTTCTGCCGCAAGGAACTGACCGCCTACAAGGTCCCCCGGCAGATCGCCTTTGTCGATGCGCTGCCCAAGTCCGCCGTCGGAAAAATCCTGCGCCGCGAACTGCGCACCCCCGCCTGACCCTTACACAGGAAGGAACGAACATGAACGCACCCACCTCCCACCTGGACCAGATCCAGATCCCGGCCGACTTCCAGTCCTGCTTCGAACGCCAGCGCGCGGCCTATCACGTCCACCCGGAACCCACTTACGCCGAACGCAAGCGCGACCTGCAGCAGCTGGCCCGCATGCTCAAGGAAAACCGCGAAGAGCTGGTGGCCGCCATCAACCGCGACTACGGCAACCGCTCCGAATTCGAGACCCTGTTCGCCGAATTTTTCGTGGTACTGGAAACGATCAAGGATTCCATCAAGGACCTCAAGGGCTGGATGCGTCCCCAGCGCCGCAAGATCGACATCATGGTGCACCCGCTGGCCACCAACCGCGTCATCCCGCAGCCGCTGGGCGTGGTGGGCGTGATCGTGCCGTGGAACTTCCCGCTCAACCTGACCTTCTGCCCGCTGGCCTCCATTTTCGCCGCCGGCAACCGCGCCATGGTCAAGATGTCGGAAAACTCGCAGCACCTGGCCGAACTGCTGATGCGCATCAGCCCCAACTACTTCGCCGAGGACAAGCTCAAGTTCTTCGAGGACGGCAATGGCCGCGGCCCGGCCTTCTCGTCCATCCCGTTCGACCATCTGCTGTTCACCGGTTCCGGCGCCACCGGCCGCGCCGTGATGGCCAACGCGGCCCGCAACCTTACGCCCGTCACGCTGGAACTGGGCGGCAAGTCGCCCGCCATCGTCGGGCCGGATTATTCGATCAAGACGGCGGCCGAGCGCATCCTGTGGGTCAAGCTGTTCAACGCGGGCCAGATCTGCACCACCATCGACTATGTGTTCATCCCCGAACAGGCGGTGGAGGAATTCGTGGGCCACTGCACGCGGCTGTTCGCCGAGCGCTATCCCGACATCAACGGCGCCGACTTCACCTCCATCATCGACCAGCGCTCCTACGAGCGCCTGGGCCACACGCTGGAGGATGCGCGCGCCAAGGGCGCCCGCCTGGTCAACCTGGCCGGCGACCAGAAGCCGGACGCCGCACTGCGCAAGTTCGCGCCCCACATCGTGCTCAATCCGACGCCGGAAATGCTGCTCTCGCAGCGCGAAATCTTCGGCCCCATCCTGCCGGTGCGCACCTACCGCGACAAGAAGGAAGTGGCCGAATACATCAACCGCCGCGACCGTCCGCTGGCCATCTACCCCTACACCAACGACAAGGCGCTGGCGCAGTTCTACATCACCCACGTGATGTCGGGCGGCGTGTCGGTCAACGAAGCGCTCCTGCACGTGGCCCAGCACGACCTGCCGTTCGGCGGCGTGGGCCCCAGCGGCATGGGCCACTACCACTCGCGCGAAGGCTTCAACACCTTCTCCAAGCTGCGGCCCGTGTTCTACCAGGGCCCCGTGTCGGCGATCCAGATGCTGTTCCAGCCGCCCTACACGGGCCGCGCCATGAAGCTCCTGAACCTGCTCATCAAGCTCAAGACCTGAGTCAGGACCTGA
>JAZJZQ010000561.1:8011-10696 GCA_040389625.1 Pseudomonadota bacterium
TCCGTGGCCCAGCTCAGGATGTCGGCCACTTCCGGCTTCACATCGGGATGGGCGCCGCCGGCCGCCTCCAGCCTGGCGATGATGCGGCGGAAGTCGTGCACCACCTCGTTCACAAGGCCGCGGTAGATCTCGGCCACGCCGGGATCGTAGGCCGACAGTTCCACCGTGGCGCGCATGGCGGCGCGATGGCGGTACTGGATATCGATCGTATCCTCCATGAACGACAGGAACTCGGCGCGGCCGAACTGGTCCAGGTTGGCCAGCTTGGCCTTGGCCGCGTGGCGCACCTCGCGCCCGACCTGGGCCATCAGGTGGCGCACGATCTCGCCCTTGTTGCGAAAGTGCAGATAGAACGTGGCGCGGGCGATGCCGGCCTCCTTGGCCAGCTGCTCGATCGACAGCGTGGTAAAGCTTTCGCCCTTGTTCAGCAAGCGCTCGCAGGCGCTGATCACGCTGGCGATGGTGGCGGAAGGCTTGTCGGCGCCATCGTTGCGCGGACGGAGGGTGACGGATCGCATCTGGCTGTTCTTTCTCGGATTGCACACGGGCCGGCGCGACGGGCGGCGGCCAAGACAGGCGCCATTGTAGCGCCCCGGCCCCGCAAACCGTTACCGCGGGCGCCCATGCGCCCATTACGCCACAGTATTGGACATCATGTCTAGACCTATCGACCATCTTCGGCTAGCATGGTTATTTGTCAACGACAGCTGAAGGACGCACATGAGTGGCACTAACCCCGGCGACTTTACCGCCGCCGACATCGCCGCAATCGAAGACGCCGCGCGCCGCTTTGCCGCGACCGAGATCCGGCCCTACCTGGAAGACTGGGAAGAAGCCGGCGAATTCCCGCGCGCGCTGTACGGCAAGCTGGCCGAACTGGGCTGGCTGGGCATGGGCTATCCCGAGCAACTGGGCGGCACGCCGGCGCCTTGGGCCCTGAAGAATGCCTTGTCGGTCACGCTGTCGCGCCATTGCGGCAGCGGCGGCGTGATGGCCGGCGCCTTCAGCCACACCATCGGCCTGCCGCCCATCCTGCGCCACGGCAGCCTGGAGCTGCAGCAGCGCGTGATCCCCGACGTGCTGGCCGGGCGCAAGATCGCCGCGCTGGCCATCACGGAACCGGGCGGCGGCTCGGACGTGGCCACCCTGCGCACCACGGCCCGGCGCGATGGCGACAGCTACGTGATCGATGGCGAAAAAGTATTCATCACCTCCGGCATGCGGGCCGACTGGATCACGGTGGCCGTGCGCACGGGCGCGGAACACGGCGGCGTGGGCGCCATCTCGCTGCTGGCCGTGCCGGGTGACGCGGCCGGCCTGTCGCGCGCGCGCCTGAAGAAAATGGGCTGGCTTTGTTCCGACACGGCCCATTTGCGCTTCGACGGCGTGCGGGTGCCGGCCGCCAACCTGATCGGGGAAGAAGGCAAGGGACTCAAGATCGTCATGTCCAACTTCAACGGCGAGCGCATGTCGCTGGCCGCCATGGCGCTGGGCATGGCCGAATGCTGCTACGACGAAGCGCTGGCCTGGGCCCGCGAACGCAAGACCTTCGGCGCCGCGCTGGTCAACCACCAGGTGGTGCGACACAAGCTGGTGGACATGAAGATGCGGATCGAGTCCACGCGCGCCTGGCTCAACAACATAGCCGAGCGGGCCGACCGCCAGCAGACGGGGCCCGATTGGGTGGCCGACGTGTGCATGCTCAAAAACCACGCGACCCAGACCATGCAATTTTGCGCCGATGCGGCCGTGCAGACGCTGGGCGGCATGGGCTATATGCGGGGCATGGCGAGCGAGCGTATCTATCGCGAAGTAAAAGTGGCCATGATCGGTGGCGGCGCGGAAGAAATCATGAAAGAATTAGCAGCTCGTCAACTCGGCATCTAAAGCCGCGGCCAGGTCCGCGGCGCGGGCCGGGTCCCATCAACCTATTGCCTCACACGGCGCCAGGATGCCTGGCCCGCGAGAGACAGATTTCCAGGAGTGGCCCATGAAATACAAAGGCAGCTGCCATTGCGGCAAAGTCGCATTTGAAGTCGAAGGAGAAATCAAGGGAGCGTTGGCATGCAACTGCTCGATCTGCCAGCGCAAAGGCTCGCTGCTCTGGTTTGTGCCGCGCGCGGAGCTGCACCTGCTCACGCCGGAAGACGCGGCGAGCACCTACATGTTCAACAAGCACGTCATCAAGCACAATTTCTGCCCCGTGTGCGGCATCCACCCGTACGGTGAAGGCACCGACCCCAAGGGCAACGCCGTCGCCGCCATCAACATCCGCTGCCTCGAAGACATCGACCTGAGCGCCATCCCCGTCCAGCAATTCGACGGCCGCGCGCTCTGACCTGCCGCAAAACCGGGGACGTAACACGGTTTTTCCAAACTTGGGACGCAACACGGTTTTTCGCGTTGCGTCTCCAATTTCCTGACGCCAACCAGCGGAGAGGCTAGATTGATTTCCCATGTTTTCATCGGCATCACGGATTTTCCACGGGCGTTACGATTTTATTCGGCGGTCATGAAGGAGCTTGGGCTGCAACTGAAGTTCCAGGATGCGGCCAGGCCATGGGCGGGGTGGATGAAGGAGGATGCTCCGCGCCCCCTGTTCCTGATCGGCACGCCATTCGACGGCGAACCGGCCGCAGCGGGCAATGGCCAGATGGTTGCACTGCTGGCACCATCGCGCGCGGC
>JAZJZQ010000562.1:0-4920 GCA_040389625.1 Pseudomonadota bacterium
TCCACGGCCGCGTTCAGGGCCAGGATATTGGTCTGGAAGGCGATGCCGTCGATCAGGCCGATGATGTCCTGGATCTTGCGCGACGAGGTGCTGATTTCGTCCATCGTATGCACCACGCGCGACACGATCTCGCCGCCCTGCTCGGCCACCCGCGAGGCCCGTCCGGCCAGCTCGTTGGCGCTGGCAACGCTGCTGGCGCTCTGCTGGACGTTGGTGGTGAGCTGCTCCATGCTGGCCGCCGTCTGCTGCAGGCTCGACGCCTGCGACTCCGTGCGCCCCGACAGGTCCAGGTTGCCGGTGGCAATTTCGCCCGTGGCCAGTGCGATCTCGTCGAAATTGCGCCGCACGTCGCCGATGATGCTGTGCAGGTTGACGTTGGTCTGGCGCAGCGCGGCCAGCAACTGCCCCATCTCGTCGTCGCGCGGCACCTCGATCACGCCCGTCAGGTCGCCGCCGGCCATCTTGCGGGCGGCGCTGGTGGCGCGCCGCAGGGGGCCGGCCACGGTGCGTTGCAGGCTGCTCCAGAAAGCCAGCATCACAAGGGCCGACAGGGCGGCCGCCGCCGTCAGCGCCATGCGCGCGCCATCGGTGGTGTTGCCGTCGATGCGCCAGGACGCGACGGCAAATACGGCCATCATCAGCGTCATGAAGCAGGCGTTGAGCGCGACGTGGCGGCTGAACGACAGCTTGCCCAATGCACCCAGCCGGGCCAGCACGCCGGTCGACACGGCGCGGCCGTTGACGATGCGCAGCCGCTGCGGATTGCCGGCCTTGAACTGGCGGTACAGGGCGTCGGCCTCGGCCACCTGCTGGCGGTTGGGCTTGGTGCGCACGGACATGTAGCCGACCGGCTTGCCCTGCTCGATCACGGGCGTCACATTGGCCAGCACCCAGTAGTAGTCGCCATTCTTGCAGCGGTTTTTCACCATGCCGGTCCACGGCATGCCGCCCTTGATGGTGGCCCACAGGTCGGCGAACGCTTCCACCGGCATGTCGGGATGGCGCACGATATTCTGCGGCGCGCCGATCAGCTCCTCTTGCGTGAAGCCGCTCACCTCGATGAAATAGGGGTTGGCGTAGTTGATATTGCCCTGCAGATCGGTGGTCGAGACGATGGTCTTGTCGTCGTCGAGCAGGTATTCGTGTTGGCTGACCGGCGTGTTGTTGCGCATTGTCGCATTCCTCGGAGAAGAAGAACCGTAAGACAAAAACGGAGCACATCGAAGTCGCGAGCCGGGGATGGGGGGTCGCCGTTGATTTGCGCGGGCAATCGGGCCCGCCCGGTCGAGATACCGACCGTATCAATGAATTTAGTATAGTCGGTACTCATCGCAACAATATCTCCAATTGTTGCGGCGTAGGAAAAACAAAGCCCGCCACGTGGGCGGGCCTTGACGGCGCGTATGGCCGGCGTCGCGCGCCGGCCACACCGGCTCAGTCGGCGCGGAAGTTCTGGCCCAGCGACATGGGCTTGTTGAGCAGGATGGTCTGCGGATTGCGGCAAATGATCACCAGCACCACGATGGTGGCCAGGTAGGGCAGCATGGCCAGGAACTCGGAAGGCACGGATATGCCCATGCCCTGGCCGTGGAACTGCAGCACCGTGACCCCGCCGAACAGGTAGGCGCCCACCAGCACGCCGCGCGGCTTCCAGGTGGCGAACACCACCTGGGCCAGCGCGATCCAGCCCCGACCCGCCGTCATGCCCTCGACCCACATGGGCGTCAGCGCCATCGACATATAGGCCCCGCCCAGGCCGGCCATGGCGCCGCCGAACAGCACGGTGCCGTAACGCAGCCCGATCACGGGGAAGCCGATGGCGTGGGCGCTGTCGGGCGACTCGCCCACGGCGCGGATCTGCAGCCCCAGGCGGGTGCGGGCCAGCATCCAGCCCACCACCGCCACCAGCACCACGGAGCCGTACACCATGATGTCGAAGCGGAACAGCAGCGGCCCGATGAACGGCAGTTCCGACAGCACGGGAAAGTGCAGGTGCGGCAGGGGTTCTATGGTCTGGCCCACGAAGCCGCGGCCCATGAAGGCTGACAGCCCCACCCCGAACAGGGTCAGGGCCAGGCCCGTGGCCACCTGGTTGGTTTGCAGCGTGAGCACGAGGAAGCCGAACACCAGCGCCAGCGCCATGCCGGCGACCATCGCGCCGAGCAGGCCCAGCGTCATGCTGCCCGTGGTCAGGGTGACGGCGAAGCCGGTCACGGCGCCCACCAGCATCATGCCCTCGAGGCCGAGGTTGAGCACGCCGGAACGTTCCGTCACCAGTTCGCCCATGGAAGCGAGGATCAGCGGCGTGGCGGCGCCGGCCGTGCTGGCCAGGAAGGCGATCAACAGGTCGGTATTCATCAGGCTGTTTCTCCTTGTGGGGTGGGCGCGGCGGCGGCCACGTGGGGCACGACCCGCTTGCGCGGCTTGAAGCGGTAATGGATGAACAGGTCGGCCGCCAGCAGGTAGAACAGCAGCAGCCCCTGGAACAGGCCAGTGATGGCCGACGGCAGCTGC
This sequence comes from Pseudomonadota bacterium, assembly GCA_040389625.1. GTDB lineage: Bacteria > Pseudomonadota > Gammaproteobacteria > Burkholderiales > Burkholderiaceae_D > Rugamonas. Next base: position 2,515 of record JAZJZQ010000562.1, read on the forward strand.
ATTTCGATCTGGGCCGTCTCGCCGCCGATGTAGAGCAGCGACATCAGCAGCGCCGACAGCAGCACGCCGAGCGGATGGAGCCGGCCCACATAGGCCACGATGATGGCGGCGAAGCCGTAGCCGGGCGACACGGACGGCTGCAGCTGGCCCAGTGGGCCCGCCACTTCGCCCACGCCGGCGATGCCGGCCAGCGCGCCGCTGATCATGAAGGCCACCCACACGTTGCGCGGTTCGCTGAAGCCGGCGTAGGCGGCGGCGGCCGGCGCCATGCCGCTGACCTGCATGCGGTAGCCGGCGAAGGTGCGGGCGCAGAAGAACCAGGCGCCGGCCGCGATCAGCAGCGACAGCGGGAAGGCCGCGTTCACGCGCAAGCCTTCCACCAGCAGCGGCAGCAGGGCCGCGTCCTGGAACATCTTCGATTGGGGGAAGTTGAAGCCGGCCGGGTCACGCAGGGGACCGTGCACCAGGTAGCTCAGCAGCAGGTAGGCCACGTACACCAGCATCAGGCTGACCAGGATTTCGCTGGTGTTGAAGCGGGTGCGCAGCAGCGCGGGGATGGCGGCCCAGGCCATGCCGCCCAGCGCGCCGGCCACCACCATCAGCGGCAGCAGCCAGCCGGCTTGCACGTCATCGAAGTACAGGGCGACGGAACCGGCCGCGATGGCGCCCACCGTCAGCTGGCCGTCGGCGCCGATGTTGGCCACGTTGGCCCGAAAGCCGATCGCCAGGCCGATACCGCACAAGATCAGCGGCGTGGCCTTGAGCAGCAGTTCACCGATGCCGTACAGCGTGGTGGCGGGCTTGATGAAATAAACGAAAAAGGCGTGCAGCGGATCCTGCCCCAGGAAGGAGAACAGCACGGAGCCCGTGATCAGCATGGCCAGCGCCGCAATCAGCGGCGAGGCCAGCATCATGGCGCGCGAGGGTTCGGGACGTAGTTCAAGCCGTGACATGGTGGGCAGCTCCTGGTGCGGGTTGGTCGGCGGGCGGGTCGACATGGTCGAAGTCGCCGCTCATCCACACGCCGATCTGGTGGATGGTGGTGGAGGCGGCCGGCACGGCACGCGACAGGCGGCCGTGGGACAGCACGGCCAGCCGGTCGCTCATCTGGAACAGCTCGTCGAGCTCCTCCGACAGCACCAGCACGGCCGCGCCCTGGTCGCGCATGTCGATGATGGCCTGGCGGATCAGCATGGCCGCGCCGATGTCCACGCCCCAGGTGGGCTGGGCGAACACTACCACCTTGGGGGCGAGCGTGATTTCACGCCCGACGATGAATTTCTGCAGGTTGCCGCCCGACAGGCTGGCGGCGGCCGAAGCGGTGCCGCCGCACTTGACCTGGAACCGCTCGATCACGTTGCGCGCGAAGGCGCGCACGGCGCCGAACTGGATCAGGCCGCGCTTGACCATGCCGGCCCCGCCGGCCGGGATATAGCCGGTCAGCAGTGCATTGTCGGCCAGCGACAGGGCCGGCGCGGCGCCCCGCCCGAGGCGCTCTTCCGGCACGAAGCCCAGCCCCAGCTGGCGGCGCTGGGCCGCGTTGAGCCGGCCCACGGGCTGGCCGTTCATGCGGATGGCGTCGCCGTGCGCCAGCAGGCGCTCGCCGGAAATGGCTTTCAGCAGCTCCTGCTGGCCGTTGCCGGAAATGCCGGCGATGCCGACGATCTCGCCGCTGCGCAGTTCCAGGCAGATGTCTTGCAGCTTGGTGCCGAACGGGTCGTCGCTGTCCACGCTCAGGTGTTCGATGGCCAGCCGCACTTCGCCCGGCGCGCGCGGCAGATGGCGGCAGGTGGGCAGCTCGTGGCCTATCATCAGCTCGGCCAGCGAACGGGCGCTTTCTTCCTTCGGGTTGGCGGTGCCGGACACGCGCCCCGCGCGCAGCACGGTGGCCTTGTCGCACAGGGACTGGATCTCGTCGAGCTTGTGGCTGATGTAGAGGATGCTCAAGCCTTCCGCGGCCAGCCGGCGCAGCGATTCGAACAGCTTGAGCACGGCGTCCGGCGTGAGTACGGAAGTCGGTTCGTCCATGATCAGCAGGCGCGGCGACTGCAGCAGGCAGCGCACGATTTCCACCCGCTGGCGCTCGCCCACGGACATGCTGTGTACCAGCCGTTCCGGGTCCAGCGGCAAGCCGTATTGTTCCGACACGGCGCGGATGCGGGGCGCCAGCTGTTCCGGCGACACCTTCTCGTCCAGCGCCAGCGAAATGTTCTGCGCCACGGTCAGCGTTTCGAACAGCGCGAAGTGCTGGAACACCATGCCGATGCCCAGCTTGCGCGCATCGTGCGGCGAGTGGATGGCCACTTCCTTGCCTTCCCACTGGATCTGGCCCGCGTCGGGCCGGGTCACGCCGTAGATGATCTTCATCAGCGTGCTCTTGCCGGCGCCGTTCTCGCCCAGCACGGC
>JAZJZQ010000563.1:0-5387 GCA_040389625.1 Pseudomonadota bacterium
CAGCCTGTATCATGGGCCATCCCCCAACCATTTCTTACCCATCATGAGCCGTTTCTGGAGTCCCGTCGTCCATAGCCTTACCCCTTATACGCCTGGCGAACAGGTCAAATTGCCTAACCTGGTCAAGCTCAATACCAACGAGAATCCCTACGGACCGTCGCCCAAGGCTGTGGCGGCCATGCAACAGGCCGTGGGCGACCAGTTGCGCCTTTATCCCGATCCGAACGGCAATGCGCTCAAGGATGCCGTGGCCCAATACTATGGCCTGGCGCGCAACCAGGTGTTCGTCGGCAACAGCTCGGACGAGGTGCTGGCCCACACCTTCCACGCCCTGCTCAAGCACGAACTGCCCCTGCTGTGCCCGGACATCAGCTACAGCTTCTACCCCACCTATTGCAGCCTGTACGGTATCGACTACCGCACCGTGCCCCTCAACGCGCGCTTTGAAATCGAGGTGGATGACTACGCCCAGCCCGGCGGCGCCATCATCCTGGCCAATCCCAACGCACCCACCGGCTGCGCCCTCAGCCTGGCCGAGATCGAACGCCTGCTGGCCGCCCACCGCGACCAGGTGGTGGTGATCGACGAAGCCTATGTGGACTTCGGCGCCGACAGCGCCATCGCCCTGCTGGACCGTTACGACAACCTGCTGGTGGTCCAGACGTTCTCCAAGTCGCGCTCGCTGGCCGGGCTGCGGGTCGGCTTCGCGGCCGGCCATCCGGACCTGATCGCCGGCCTGGAACGGGTCAAGAACAGCTTCAACTGCTATCCGCTGGGCCAGGTGGCCCTGGCCGGCGCCGTGGCCGCGCTGGAGGACCGGGCCTGGTTCGAGCAGACCCGCAACGCCATCATCGCCACCCGCACCACCCTGACGGCGCAGCTGGCCGCGCTCGGCTTTGACGTGCTGCCCTCGTCCAGCAACTTCGTGTTCGCCCGCCACCCGCGCCACGACGGCGCCGAGCTGGCCGCCGGCCTGCGCGAACAGGGCATCCTGGTGCGCCACTTCCGCCAGCCCCGCATCGACCAGTTCCTGCGCATTTCCATCGGCACCGACGACGAATGCGCGCGTCTGGTGGCGGCACTGACTGTGTTGACCGCCTCCGCTTGACTTTCACTGCGGCACTGCCGAGTATGTGACTATCTTCCGGAAAGGATGTTCCATGGGTGGCCGCCAAGTCCTGCTTGCCGCCGCGCTGGCGACGCTGGCCACGCTGGCGCCGTCGGCGCCCGGCTGTGCGCTGAGCGTGGCGATGGAGCAGTGGCCGCCCTACGTCTACCTGGATGCCAGGGATGAACCAGCCGGACTGGACCTGGAGTTGGCCCGCGCCATCCTGCAGGAAGCCGGCTGCAGCCTGCGCATCCTGCCGGAACTGCCCACCGTGCGCCGCCAGCGCCTGTTCGAGCTGGGCGACATCAGCCTGCTGCTGGCCGCCACCGACACGCCGGAACGGCAGCGGCTGGCCCGTTTCAGCAGCCCCTACCGCTATGAATCGGTGGCCGTGTTCACCACGGCCGGCAAGCTGGCGCGCTACCGCAAGCTGGGCAGCATGAACGCCATCGCGCGCCAGCGCGTGGGCTTGCTGGCGCCCCGGGCCGGCTGGTACGGCCGGGCCTACGAACAGGCGCTGCCGGCCCTGACCGCCTCCGGCCAGCTCAGCACCTTCAATTCCGTCCAGCAGGGCATGCGCATGCTGGCCGCCGGGCGCGCCGACCTGATCCTCGGCGACACGGGCGCCCTGCACCACGAGGCCCGGCTGCAGGGCGTGACGCTGGCACCGCTGCCGTTCACGGTGCTGCGCGCGCCCGTGCACCTGATGCTCAACCGGGCCCGCACCACGGCGGCCGAGCTGGACGCCATCAACGCCGCCATCGCCCGCCTGGAACAGCAAGGGACGCTGGCCGCCATCCGGGCCCGCTACGATACGCATTGAGGCCTGTCACAAAAATGGTGGCAATTGTCAAATTCAATTTTGCAACTGTTCTAGAAATACCACATTGACAATGAGAAATATGTAAATGATAACGGAATGGCGGTATGATCGGTGCCTCCAGACGGTCCCTGTCTTATCGCGCCCTGCGCCCTGCGCGGCGGCGGGCAGCACGGGACGGTCATCGCACCTTTTTACGACTGAAAGTGCTTGCTATGCCTACCTTCCGTTCCGCCCTCGCCAGCCTGGCATTCATCCTGGCTGCGCCGGCCGCCCTGGCCAGCAATCTCGTCAACAATGGCGATTTCGAGAACGCCGACCACAGTATGTGGCTGCAAACGGGCGATACCTCGGCCCAGTATTTCAGCTTCGACTACAGCGGTTCGCCCCTGTCCAACCTGAACAACACGGTGTTTGCCGATGGCGCCTATCCCGGGCCGGGCTACCTGGGCCAGCTGATCGCCACCCAGGCCGGCGCCCGCTACACGCTGGAATTCGACTTGCAGCGCATCGACACCAGCAACGCCGGTCTGGGCCAGCAAATGAACAATGAAATGCTGGTCACCTTCGGCGCCAACACGGTATTCCACCAGACCAACACCAGCGGCGACTGGACCCATTACACGGTCACCAACCTGACGGCGGCCGGCAGCCAGACCCTGCTGCAATTTGGCGACAGCAACCAGTACGATTACAACCAGCTCGACAACGTCTCGCTGGTCATGACGGCCGTGCCGGAACCGGCCACCGCCGCCATGCTGATGGCCGGCCTGGTACTGATGGCGCTGCGCCGCCACCGCCGTCCGCCACCGTTCTGAATCCGGTCCGGACGCGCGCCTGAACGCCGTCCCCCCTATCCCCATCCAATCAACGGCCCGTGCCGCCGCCCGGCGGGCGCGGCGCCGGCATCCACGAGGAGCGAACAATGTCGGAACCCTTTCTCGGCGAAATCAGAATGGCCAGCTTCGGCTTCGCCCCGCGCGGCTGGGCGCAGTGCAATGGCCAGCTGCTGGCCATCAACCAGAACCAAGCCTTGTTCAGCCTCTTAGGCACCAACTACGGCGGCGACGGCCGCACCACGTTCGCCCTGCCGGACCTGCGCGGCCGCATGCCCGTCCACGGCAACGAGCAGCTGCCCATCGGCACCCAGGGCGGCGCAGCCCAGCACACCGTGACCCTGAGCGAGATGCCGGCCCACAGCCACACCATGCTGGCATCGACGGCCGTCAGCCATGCGTCCGACCCCACGGGGCGCGTGCTGGGGTCGGTGGAAGCGGGCGCGCTCAACATCTACCACGCGGCCGACGGCACGGCCGCGCTGCACCCGAGCGCCTTGAGCCAGGCCGGCGGCAGCCAGCCGCACAGCAATATGCAACCGTACAGCACCACCAATTTCATCATAGCGCTGCAGGGTATCTTCCCCTCGCGCTATTGAGCGGCCCATCCCAGGAGAGTACTCATGGCTGAACCTTTTGTCGGAGAGATCCGCATGTTTGCCGGCAACTTCGCGCCCGCCGGCTGGGCTTTTTGCGACGGCACCATCATGTCCATCGCGGAAAACGACGTCCTGTTCGCGCTGCTCGGCACCACCTATGGCGGCGACGGGCTAGCCACGTTCGCCCTGCCCGACCTGCGGGGCCGCGTGCCCATCCACCAGGGCAGCCTGGGCGGCAACACCTATCCGCTGGGCCAGCAGGGCGGCAGCGAGACAGTGACGCTGCTGCCGGCCCAAGTGCCGGCCCACACCCACCTGGTGGGCGCCAGCGGCGCCGTGCCGCCCGCCACGGGCAGCGGCATCAGCGTGACGGGCGCCGTGCCCTATGTGCCGGCCTCGCCCGGTGCCAAGCCCAAGCTGTACGCGGCCCCCGGCACGCCGGCGCCCATGTACGCGGGCGCCGTGACGGCCAGCGGCGGCAGCCAGCCACACAACAACATGGCGCCCTTCCTGGGCATCCATTTCATCATTTCGCTGTTCGGTATTTTCCCGAGCCAAAGCTGAGGAGTTCGTCATGGCCGATCCATTCGTCGCCGAGATTCGCATGTTCGCTGGCAATTTCCCGCCCGTCGGCTGGGCCATGTGCAATGGCCAGCTGATGCCGATCGCACAGAACACGGCCCTGTTCTCGCTGCTGGGCACCACCTATGGCGGCGACGGCAGGAGCACCTTCGGCCTGCCCAACCTGCAACAGCGGGTGCCGCTGCACGCGGGCGCCGCTCCCGGCCTGAGCGAGCGCCTGCTGGGTGAATCCGGTGGCGAAGCCAGCCATACGCTGAGCGCGCAGGAGCTGCCAGCCCACAGCCATGCGCCGCAAGCGTCGGGCGCGCCGGCAGCCAGCGGCGCGGCCAACGGTGGCCTGTTGGCCAGGACCACCTGCCCCACGCCGCCCTACCACGACGCGACGGCCCTGCAGCCGATGGCGCCGGGCGTCATCAACAGCGCCGGCGGCAACGCGCCGCACAACAACATCCAACCCTACCTGACGCTCAATTTCATCATTGCGCTGCAGGGCATCTTCCCACCACGCAGCTAGGCCACCATGGACAACGACCACGTCATCACGCTGCGCCCGCCCGTCGAGGCCGACCAGCCTTTCCTGCTGGAGCTGTACGCCAGCACCCGCGCCGACCTGGCGCAGCTCGATTCGGAAACGACGCGCCAGCTGATCGTACGCATGCAGTTCGAAGCCCAGCAGAGCTGGTACCGGGCCCAGTATCCGCAGGCCGACGTCAGCCTGATCCTGGCCGACGACGTGCCCGTGGGCCGGCTGTACGTGGCCCGCAGCACGGAAGAAATCCGCCTGATCGACATCTGCCTGCTGCCGGCATTCCGCCGCCACGGCATCGGCGCCGCCCTGCTGCGCGAGCTGCAGGACGAAGGGGCCGAAGCGGCATTGCCCGTGCGCCTGCTGGTGGCGATGGACAATCCGGCCATCGCCCTGTACCAGCGGCTGGGCTTCATGCCGGTCGACCTGCGCGGCATGCACCGGGCCATGGAATGGCAGGCGGCACAGCAGGAAGCCGCCGCCGCCGTGCAGCGCGCCACCACCTCCACTTCGTAAAGGACATCATTATGGAACGGCGTACCTTCATCCTGGCCACAGGCAGCCTGCTTGGCGCCGCCGGCAGCGGCCATGCGGCCCCGCTGGCCGCCTTCGCGGCGCCCGCGCTGGCCGCTGCCGCCCCTGTGCGCGCGGCCAGCTTCGCGGCCCTGGTGCACCAGTCATTCAACGTCTACGCCAGCCAGCGCGGCGTGACCATGGAACTGGCGGCGATGCAGCAGCAGCCCTCGGCCGCCGGCCACGAACAGTTCCGGCTGACCTTCAGCGGCGCCGGCGCCACGCTCCCCAGCGGCACCTACACGGTGGAACATGCCGCCATCGGCCAGGTGCCCATGTACCTGGAAGCGGCGGGATCGGACGCGCAAGGCGCCCGCTACCGCGCCGACTTCAGCCTGCTGGT
>JAZJZQ010000564.1:0-2849 GCA_040389625.1 Pseudomonadota bacterium
TGGGCGGAGACTATCCAGGCCTGCGCCGACCAGGCGGAAATGCCGCCCTTCGTGTACGCCGAGCGTGTGCACGGCCAGCGCAGCGGCCACGTGGTGGGCGCCAGCGTCGACCTGCTCAACCTGATCGGCGCCCGCCAGGGCTGGCAAGTGAACGTCCAGCTGCTGCCGTGGGCGCGCTGCCTGGCCCTGGTGGCCGACCACCGGGTCGCGCTGGCGCTCAACATCGGCCAGGCCGACGCCGCGGCCAGCAAGCTGCTGCTGAGCGAACCCTACTTCACCATGCACAATGTGTACTTCTATTCGCGCCGGGCGCGCCCGCAGGGCATCCACCTGCAGCAGCTGGCCGACGTGCACCGCTACCACCTGTGCGGCCTGGGCGGCTACCGCTTCGAGGCCTACGGCATCGCCACCGGCGACGTGGACCGGGGCGCCACCATCGGCTACGAACAGCTGATCGGCAAGCTGCACCTGGGCCGCTGCGACCTGTTCATCGACAGCCGCGAAACCATGGCCGGCCAGTACCTGATCAACCCCACCCTGCGCAGCATGCTGGTGGACGGCACCCTGGTCAGCCAGCCGCTGCCCGGATCGCCCTTGCGCGCGCTGTACTTCGGGGTGGCCGCCAGCGGCGCCGAGGCGGCCACACTGTTGCAAACGTTGAACGCCGGACTGGCGCGACTGGACAAGACCAGGGAACTCGATAAACTGCTGTCGCACTACCTGGAACAATAACCGAACGGCGGCGCGCCCGCCCATGATGCCCGGAGCCCGGATGCGAACTGTCCCTGCCGTCCCTGCCGTAAAGCCGCCCCTGAAAGCGGCCCTGGCCGCCCTGCTGCTGGCCATGGCCGGCGGCGCCGCCCATGCCGCCACGACGCTGGACGGCAGCACGGCCGGTGGCGGGGCCGCCGCTGAAAATGGCACCGGCGCGGCAGCCGGCGGCGCCGCGCCGGCCGATCCCGTGCGCCCGCCACTGTCGGTCAACGGCTTCGGCACCTTCGGCTATGCCCACTCCGACCAGCACGGCGGCGACTATGTGTTCGACAACCTTCAGCCGCAGGGCACGGGCCGCAGCCACCAGTGGAGCAGCGACGTGGACAGCCGGCTCGGGGTGCAGCTGACGGCCAACTTCACGCCCCAGCTGCAAGGCGTGCTGCAGATCCTGTCCGAGTACCGCTGGAACAACAGCTACCAGCCCTTCATCAACTGGGCCAACCTGAAATATGCCTTCACGCCCGACTTCAGCGTGCGGGTGGGCCGCATCGCGCTGGCCAGCTACCTGGCCTCCGACTCGCGCCGGGTTGGCTACAGCAACGTCATGGCGCGCCCGCCGATCGAAGTGTACCGCCTGCTGGCGCTCAAGGAGAGCGACGGCGTGGACGCCTCCTACCGCGTGCGCAGCGGCGACACCAGCAACACCACCACCGTCCTGTATGGCAAGCGCACCGTCACCAACACGCGCGGCATCGACGTCCATTCGAGCGCCGTGATGGGCCTGTTCGACACCCTGGAGCGGGGCCCGCTGACGCTGCACGCGGCCTACCAGCAGCGCGACGTGGACAATCAGAATCCGCCGCGCGGGCGCTTCATGTCGCTGGGCGCGGCCTGGGATCCGGGCAATTGGTTCGCCTCGGCCGAATGGGCGCGGGTCAGCAATTACGACGGCAAGGGTATCGAGGCGGTGCGCGCGGCCTGGTACGTGAACGGCGGGGTACGCATCGGCAACCTGGCGCCCTATGCCACCGTTTCGGCCCTCAAGCCCTTGTCGGACACGGGCGCCGCGCCCATCGCCCAGCACACCTACGCGGCCGGCATCCGCTGGGACGTGGCGCGCAATATCGACCTCAAGCTGCAATGGGACCAGCTGCACCTGGGCAGCGGCTCGTACGGCACGCTGCAAAGCGTGGCGCCCGGCACCCCGCGCGGCGGCCAGGTCAACGTGGTCAGCGCGCTGGCCGACTTCATCTACTGACGGCGAGGCCCACCATGAACGCGCCCGTCCTTTCCCGTCTGCTGCTGGCCGCCGTGCTGCTGGCCGGCGCCTGCCGCGCCGAAGTGGTGGTAATCGTCTCGGCCAGGAACCCCGTCAAGGCGCTCAGCGGCGAGCAGGCCGCCGACCTGTTCCTCGGTAAATCGGCCGACTTCCCCAACGGCCTGCATGCCGTGCCGATCGACCAGAACGAAGGCTCGCCCGTGCGCGACGTGTTCTACCTGAAAACCAGCGGCAAGGCTCCGGCCCAGATGAAGGCGCACTGGGCCCGCATGCTGTTTACGGGCCGCGGCCAGCCGCCGGTGGAATCGGGCGACAACGCCGCCATCAAGCGGCTGGTGGCCGAGAACCCCAACCTGATCGGCTATATCGACCGCAGTGCGCTCGACCCTAGCGTGCGCGCCGTGCTGTCGATACACTAGCGGCTGAACGCCGGCATGGGCCGGCGCCGCTCTCTCCCCAGCCGCCATGCACATCGCCTTTGAAACGCCGGACCAACCGGCCGTGATCGCCCTGATCGCCGACCTCGACGCCTACCAGCTCACCCTCTATCCGCCGGAAAGCGTGTATGCGCTGGACTTGGCCGCGCTCAAGCAGCCGCACGTGAAGTTCGCCGTCGTGCGCGACGCCGCCGGCACGGCCGTCGGCTGCGGCGCCGTGGTGCTGACGCCGGCCTACGGCGAGATCAAACGCATGTATCTGCAACCGGCCTGCCGCGGCCAGGGCGCTGCCGACCGCCTGCTGGCCATGCTGGAAGAGACGGCGCGGGCCGCCGGCTGCCCTCGCCTGACACTGGAGACGGGGCCTTACCAGCCGCAGGCGCTGGCCCTGTACGAACGCCACGGCTACCGCCGCTGCG
>JAZJZQ010000565.1:0-6349 GCA_040389625.1 Pseudomonadota bacterium
CACGCCGAGCCCAGCCACCTGAACGACCAGCTGACCCGCTACTGGCGCGGCTGGCTGGAAAGCAACCGCGGCGCCATGCCGCGCGAGCAGATGATACGCAGCGCCGAGCGGCTGATGACGTTCTACCTGGCCCAGATCAACGACCCGTCCTGGCCGCGGGTGGAAGAAAAGCTGGCGCTGGTGGACCAGGCCCGCGATAACCTGCGCCGCGTGGTGCACGGCATGCCGGCGCGCGAGCGCGTGTACGCCGACATCCGCGCCCGCGCCGCCACCCGCTTCCCCACCATGACGGTGGCACGCATCGTGGGCGAACAGGACCAGGCGCTGGTGGCCGGCAGCCACGCCGTGTCCGGCGCCTTCACCCGCGAGGCGTGGGAAAAATACGTCGATGGCGCCTTCAAGGAAGCGGCCACCCACGAGCTGCAAAGCGCCGACTGGGTATTGAAGACGGCCGCCAAGGACGACCTGACGCTGGAAGGCAGTCCGGAGCAAATCCAGAAAGGCCTGGTGGACCTGTACAAGAGCGATTACGCACGCGAGTGGAAGAGGTTCGTGCAGGGCGTGACCATTGCCGACCTGCGCGGCTTCGACGCCGCCGTGGCCGCCATGAACCGGCTCGGCGACCCGCAATCGTCGCCCCTGGCCAAACTGCTGACGACCATATACCAGCAAACCAACTGGGACAATCCGGCCATGTCCCAGCCTCTCGTGCAGGAAGCCCGCAACGGCGTCATCGCCTGGCTCAAGCGTACCTTTTCAAGCAATGCGCCCGCGCCGGTCAGCAACCTCAATCTCCCCATCGACGGCGCGCGCTTCGACCGGCCCATGGGCCCGGTGGGGCGCGAGTTCGCCGGCGTGGCCAAGCTGGTGGCGCCCAAGGAAAAGGATGCGTCGCTGATGGGCTCCTATCTCGACGCCTTGTCGCGCGTGCGCACCCGGCTCAACCAGCTGAAGAACCAGGGCGACCCCGGCCCCGGCGCCCGCCAGCTGATGCAGCAGACGCTGGAGGGCAGCGGCTCGGAACTGTCCGACGCCCTGCGGCTGGTTGATGAACAGATGCTGACCGGCATGAGCGACGGCCAGAAGCAAGCCATCCGGCCCATCCTGGTGCGGCCGCTGATGCAGACCTTCGCCGTCATCATCGGCCCCAGCCAGACGGAAATCAACAAGACCTGGCTGGCCCAGGTGTACGACCCGTTCCAGAAATCGCTGGCCAACAAATACCCGTTCTCGACCAGTTCCCGCATCGAGGCCAGCAATGCCGAGATCGCCCAGTTCTTCGGCCCGGACGGCGTGATCGCCAAGTTCGTCACGGGCGCCATGGGGCCGCTGGTGGTGCGGCGCGGCGACGTGCTGGCGCCGCGCACCTGGGCCGACATGGGCATCAGCCTGGCGCCGCAGGTGGTGGCGCGCTTCCCCGGCTGGATTGCACCGATCGGCGCCGGCGGCGTGGCCACGGCCTCGGCGGCGGCCCAGACCGTGTTCCAGATCCAGCCCATGCCCGCACCCGGCACGCTGGAATACACGGTCGAGATCGACGGCCAGCAACTGCGCTATCGCAACACGCCCGCCCAGTGGAGCAATATGGTCCATCCCAGTCCGCAGGGCGCGCCCGGGGCCCGCATCACGGCCGTGGCCTTCGACGGGCGCAGCGTGGACATCTTCAACGAGCCGGGCCAGTTCGGCCTCAAGCGCATGATCGACGCGGCCAGCAAGCAGCGCAAGGAAGGCGGGGTCTACGAGTTGCGCTGGACCAGCGGCGCCATCACCGTGGCGCTGGACCTGAAGATTACCAGCAGTCCCGAAAGCAATGGCCGCGACGCCGGCGCACCCCAGGAGCAGGGCTTCCGCGGCATGACCTTGCCGGAAACCATAGTCGGAGCGGCGCCATGAAGCGCGCGCCGCAAGCGACGCGGGTGGGCTACTTCGGCAAGATTCCCGCCCGCAGCGACTTCATCAAGGCGGTCGACAATCCCGCCCTGGCCGCGCTGCTGGACCAGTGGCTGGCCGAGGTGATGAATCTACTGACCGCCAATCCGCGCTGGAAACAGCATTACGACGCGCTGCGTCCGCTGCCGTTCGCCTTTGTCGGCAACCGCAGCCGGCGCGCCATCGCCGGTCACATCCTGTCCAGCGGCGACCAGTCGCAGCGGCGCTATCCGTTCCTGGCCATGAGCGCGCTGGAGGTCGATGCGCCCGCCGCCTTCGTGCCGCGCAGTCCGCTCGTGCTGGCGCCGCTGTGGGAGCAGCTGGCACCACTGGCGGCCGACGTGCCGGCGGCGGCCGATCCCACCGCCGCGCTGCACGCGCTGGCCGCCACCGTGGTCGAGCTCGACCCGGGCGACCAGGGCCACGAGGCCGCCTTCGTCCGCTTCCTCGACAGCCACAACGTGGCCAGCCTGCAAGCCATGCTGGGCAACGCGCCGGTGCGGCAGATACTGCTGGCGCTGGGTCTGCTGTTGCAACCGGGGGCGGCCGACGGTGAGGCCGGGCTCGACAAGAGCCTGGCCTTGCCGCTGCCGGAAGAGCCGCGCTATCGCTACCTGGTGGCCGCGTTCTGGCTCGATCTGCTGGCGCCCTTCCTGCGGCACGGCGAGTACGAGCTCAGCCTGTTCTTTGCCGACCTGGGCCAGCGGCAGGTGCTGGTGATCGGCTTCAGCGGCGCGGCGCCGGAAACGCTGCAGGCGATCATCGATCCGCAGTGCACGGACGAGCAGCAGATCGCCCTGTGTGAGGCGGAGTGGGTGGAACACTATGTCGACACCGACCAGCAGGTGCACAAGCTGGCCGCCTATCTGGAGCAGGGCCAGCTGTCGTTGCGCTCGGCCCACGCGCTGTTTCACGAAACCTTTGCCTGAACTGTGACGAGGAGCATATCCATGCGCGCCATCGTATTGCCGTTGCTGCTGGCGGGCGCCGTGCCGGCCGCCGCGCAAGTGCCGCCGCTGGCCACGCCCAAGCCGGGCCAGGTGCTTGTCAGCGGCACCGTGCCGGACGAGGCCAGCAAGGCCGCGATGCTGGTCCGGCTGCGTGAACTGTACGGCCCCGACCAGGTGGTGGACCAGATCGCCATCGGCCGCGTCGTGCAGCCGCCGAACTGGACCGGCTATGTGCAAAAGCTGCTCGGCGCCGACCTCAAGCTCATCAGCAAGGGCCAGCTCAAGATCGACGGCAACAACGTCAGCGTGCGGGGCGAGGTGGCCAACGAAGCGCAGCGCCAGCAGATCGCCAGCGACTTCGCCACCAGCCTGAACCCGACCTACACCGTCAACAACGGGCTGCGCGTGAGCGCCGCCGAGCAGAACTTGCTGGACGCCACGCTGGCGCACCGCATCATCGAATTCGACAGCGGCAAGGCCACGCTCACGCCGTCGGGCCAGGCCATCCTGGACGAAATGGCGGCCGCCCTGCACAAGGTCAAGGAGCGCAAGGTGGAAGTGATCGGCCACACGGACAATGTCGGCCTGCGCGAGAGCAACGTGGCGCTCAGCCTGGCGCGGGCCGAGGCCGTGCGCAGCTACCTGGCCGGGCGCGGCGTCAGCCCGGACATGGTGACGGTATCGGGGCAGGGGCCGGACCGGCCCGTGGCCGACAACGCCAGCCCCGACGGCCGCGCCCGCAACCGGCGCATCGAGTTCCGGGTGGCGCAGTAGCGGCCACGGGATCGGGCACGGTTCAGGGCAGGGTAATGGTCAGGTTGGCCGGTCTGGGTGCCAGCTTGACCAGGTCGTTGTAGGGGGCGATGCCGTTCTGGGTGGCGCGTTCCAGCGATGCCTTCAGGCCCACATAGGCCCCCAGTGCGATCACGGCAAACACCATGGATAGGGCCCACAGCGGCATTTCGCCGCGCAGCTTGTTGACGATCTCGTCGGGCCGCTCCGCCTGCGGCGCAAAGCCCCGGCTCTTGCCCTTGACGTGGGCGATTTCCTCGCCCAGGCGCGCCGTCACATAGTCGAGCTTGTCGTCCGATTCGTGCGCGTATTTCCCCTTGAAGCCCAGCAGCAAGCACATGTGGAATACCTGCAGCGCCTGCAGTCGCGCGCCGCCTTTGCTGCGCAACGCTTCCAGCCGGTCGAAGAAATGTTCGCCGCCCAGATGGTCGCCGAAGACAACCAGCTGCAACGGCCGGTTTTGCCAGTGTTCGCGCATGGGCAAGCCTGAACCGTGGACGAATTCATCCATCGCCGCGCAATAGGCAAATTTCGCCGCGTCGATGTCGTCGCCGCTGGCGCGCAGCTTGCGTGCTTCGCGGTCGAATTCAGCGAGGAAGGCATGCACCTTGTCCTTGAGCATGGCTTCATCTGCCAGCCCGGTGTCGGTGGATGGATCGGCCGGCCCGGCCTGGTCCGGGGACAGCGCGGTGCCCGGCGTCGTCGGCGGCACAGCTTCGTTTTCGGGGTGGTAGGGCCGGGCGCCGTGGAGCAGCATGAACAGCATGTAGAAGCCTTCGTGCAGCAAGTCCACCAGCGTCGGCAGATGGCCGCTGCGGGCCGCGTCGTCGCGGCGCTGGTTGCCCAGCAGCGAAGGTACGCTGCGCCGTTCGACCAGCGCGCTCACCTTGCCGCTCCTGGCACGTTACCCCCTTGATCTGCATTCGCGTCGATTGTGTTGCGCATGGCGTCTCCTTGTCTGGCTGATTGCGTGCTATTGGCAATGGGTTGCCGCCAGCAGCTTGCTGGCGTTGCGATCCGCTTCGGCCGGCGTGGCGCCGCTGCCCACGCTCAGCGCGCAGGCATGGGCCCCGATCGTGATGCCGTCCTTCTCCGCGTCGCCGGCGGCAAAGGCCAGCCGCCAGCGTTGTTCGGCCGGCGCCCGGAACAGCGCCACCACGCCGATGAACGACGCCTCCCGCGTCACCTTTTCCACGATCTCGTAGCGCTGGCCGGGCACCAACAGCACTTCCCGTACTTCCAGCAGATCGTTACCAAGCAAGTCATGTTCCGTCTGGGCGTTCAGGAAGCTGGCGTAGGCGATCTGCCGGAAGGCGGCGTCCTGGCGCAGCTTGTAGATGCGCGCCACCAGTGCCAGCGGATGGCCGTTCGCGTCCGTGTTGAGGTTGGGGCTGGCGTGCAGGCGTATCGCCACGTTGCGCGGCGGCTTTTGCGCGTCGGGCAGTTCGGGCGGCTTGCGTACGCCTATCATTTCCAGCGCCGTGCCCGCAATCGAGCCGGCCGCGCAAGCGCTCAAGGTCAGCACGGCGGCCAGGCACAGCAGGGCATTGTGCAATCGGTTCATGGTTTCTCCAGGCGACCCTGCCATTAGAACCAAAGCGGCCGCGGCGGTGTTTGCGGCGGCGCAAGGGCCGTACGCCTTGCGCCGGCAGGCGCGCGCGCCGTGCCGGGCCGCGCGCGTAGTGCTGCGCCAGATCAGCCCGGGTTGCGATTTCCGGCCGCCGGGCGCGGATTCCAACTTGCCTTGAGCGCGCGCAATTGCGGCCAAAACCGTTGATGAATAATGGCCTCCACCCCATCCCGCTATTCATTTCGTTCCACCAAGGAGCAAGTCATGAAACCGATCCGAACTCTTTTGCCCGGCTTCGCCTGCGCGCTGCTGCTGTCGGCCTGCGCCACCGATGGCGAGCAAATGCGCGCCGACCGCATGCAACCGTCCACGCTGGAGCGCGCACTGGCCGAGGCCGACACGGCCGTCGCCGCCGGCCAGGCCGACAAGGCGCAGGCGCTGCTGAAAACCGCGGCCAGCACCTATCCGGCCGACAAGCAGCCCTGGCTGCATCTGGCCCAGATGAAGTTCGACCGCGCCAGCTACGGCGAGGCCATCACGAACGCGCTGGAGGCGCTGCAGCGCGACCCGAACGACAAGCTGGGCAACAGCATCGTGGCCGTCAGCGGCTTGCGCCTGTCGACCAAGGCGCTGGCCGACTTGAGCCAGCAGAACAGCCTGAACGGTTCGCTGCGTTCGGAAGCGCAGGACCTGGCCCGTCTGCTGCGTACCAGCCTGGGCGAGGAAGTGCTGGTGCCGTCCGCCGGTTCGGCCGCGCGCCGCGCGCCGGCCCAGGCGCACCGTCCGGCTGCTGCGGCGGCGCGCCAGCCGGCGTCCAAAGCGGGCAACGAGTCGGCCAGCACCGACCCGTTTGGCGGTCTCAAATAAACCAAGGAGCGAACATGGCTAACGGTGACAGCATTCAGAAGCGCCTGACCAAGGTGCGCGCGCCACGGGTCCAGATGACCTACGACGTGGAAATCGGCGACGCGATGGAGAACAAGGAACTGCCGTTCGTGGTGGGCGTGGTGGGCGACTTCGGCGGCAATTCCGACGTGGAGCAAAAGCGCCTCAAGGACCGCAAGTTCGTCAACATCGACAGCGGCAATTTCGACGAGGTGCTGGGCGG
>JAZJZQ010000566.1:0-9757 GCA_040389625.1 Pseudomonadota bacterium
TCCTCGCGCGGGTGCGCCATGCGCGCCGCCGGCGCCTGTTCCCATTGCAGCAGCTGGGCCGCGCGCTGGGCCGGCGGCAGCGCCATGGTGGCGCGCAGCCAGGCGTCGAACTGGTGCGAGGCCGCCGCGCCCTGGGCGTTGAAGGCGCGCAGGTTGTGGTAACTGAGGCCGCTGCCGACGATCAGTATCCCTTCCTCGCGCAGCGGCGCCAGCGCCCGTCCCGCCTCCAGGTGGGTGAGGGGATCGAGCCCGTGCCGCAGCGACAGCTGGACGATGGGCACGTCCGCCTGCGGATAGACCGGGTACAGCGCGCTGAAGGTGCCGTGGTCGAAGCCGCGCTCCGCGTCGAGCAGGGTGGCGTGGCCGGCATCGTCGAGCAGCGTCTTGACGCGCAGCGCCAGTTCCGGCGAGCCGGGGGCGTTGTACTGCACCTGGTAGGTGTGGGCCGGGAAGCCGGAATAATCGTAGATCATGGGCGGCCGGGGGCTGGCCGAGACCATGAATTCGCGCGTTTCCCAGTGCGCCGTCACCACCAGCACGGCCTTGGGTGTGCGGCCCAGCTGGCGCGGAATGTCGCGCAGCGACGCTTCCAGCACATCGTAGGTGTGGCCGAATTCCGCCTTCATGAACGGCCAGGGACCGCCGCCGTGGGACAGGAAATAGGTGGGTAGAGTGTGCTGTTGCATGGTCAATCTCCAGCGAGGGTAAGTCCAGACTATATGCTTGCGTACTCAACTATACAATCGTGCGCAAGTTGATGGACCGTTCAGCTTTTGTTAATGATGAGCGGCTCGGCCAGTGGCGCAGGTATAATGCCGGGGTTTTGGTGCCCGCGCGCGTGACCACGTGCGCAGTTAAACGGGAAACACAAGGCCGCTCCCAGCGATCACGGCCAAGGTGTGCTGCCCCCGCAACGGTAAACAAGCGCCGACCGCTACTCGCGGCCGGCAGGCTGGCTCAATGACCACTATGCGCCGCATAGGAAGGTGGGCCAGTCCGACTTGCAAGCCCGGATACCGGCCAGACAGGTGGATGAGCGTTGCGCGCACTGCGCCGGCGCGCCATCCGGTTTATTCCGGCTTGCGGGGACGCAGGCGGATGCCTTTTCAAAAAAGATCTGACATGCAAATCACCGTTACCCGCCGCCTGCCGGCGTTGCAGCCGCTTGTGCTGGCCGCTGCCGTTTCCCTTTGCTTTTCCGCCGTCGCGCCTGCGCTGGCGCAGAACGCCGCCGGCCAGTCGCTCGCGCCCATCGTCATCACCGGCGCCCGTTTCGACGCCTCCGCAGGCATGGCGCCGATCGGCGCCACCGTCATCACGGCCGATGAAATCCGCCGTGCCGGCGTTGCCGACGTCAATGCCGCGATCCGCAAGATCGGCGGCGTGTATGGCCGCAACAGCCTCGATGGCAGCCCCGACTTCGGCCTGGACCTGCGCGGCTTTGGCAGCAACAGCAGCCAGAACCTGGTGGTGGTGGTGGACGGCGTGCGCGTGTCAGAGAGCGAACTGTCCAACGTGATCCTGTCCACCATTCCCGTCGATACGGTGGAGCGCATCGAGATCAGCCGCGGCGGCGCCAGCGTGCTGTATGGCGAAGGCGCGACGGGCGGCGTGATCAACATCATCACCAAGCGCCCCGTGGCGCACAGCGTGGGCGGCAGCATGACGGCCGAAGTGGGCCAGTTCCGCGAGCGCGAACTGCGCGGCACCGTGCACCAGGCCTGGGACGGTTTTGCTGCCGACGGTGCCATCGACACGCAGCACAACGACAACTACCGCGCCAACAACAACTACAAGCAGGTCGACGTGAGCGCCGGCGCCCAGTGGTTCAGCAAGGAAGGCCGCATGGGCTTCCGCTACGAAGGCGCGCGCGAGGATATGCGCTTTGCCGGCTATCTGAACGAAGACCAGTTCAACGCCAACCCGCGCCAGACCACCTCGCCGAATGACTTCGGTTCGCTCGACAGCGACCGTCTCACCGGTTTCATCACGCGCCGCATCGGCAATCTCGACCTGGCGGCCGAACTGTCGCATCGTGAAAAAACGACGAAGGCAACGTTTGTCTCGGCCTATGGCGTTTATACGTCGGACGCCGTCAGCAAGCAGACCCAGTTCTCGCCACGCCTGCGCCAGTTGGGCGAGATCGGCGGCATGACCAATGAAGTGGTGGCCGGCCTGGACCTGATGCGCTGGAACCGCGTTACTAACGCAGCCTTCGGTATCTACCCTTCGCGAGCGGACGCGACCCAGCGTTCCAAGGCCATCTACGTGCGCGACGAGATCAAATTCGATCCCGCACATGACGGCCGCTTGGCCGCCGGCGTGCGCCGCGAACTGTTCGACAAGGACTTCCTGGCGGCCCCTGGGGGACAATACAACATCGTGCAGGGCTTGAACGCATGGGAACTGCAGGGCAGCTACGCCGTGCTGCCGGCGCTGGAGGCGTTCGCCAAGGCCGGCCAGAGCTACCGCGTGGCCAACTCCGATGAAAACGCCCTGACGCCAACGGGCGCACCGCTCAAGGCGCAGACCTCGCACGACCTGGAACTGGGCGCCAGCTATGGCGATGCGGCGCGCAAGGTCACGGCCCGCATCTTCCGCAGCAACCTGAGCAACGAGATCTTCTACGATCCGACCCTGAACTTCAACAGCGGGGCCAACACCAATCTGGACCCAACCCGCCGCGAAGGCTTCGAGCTTGACGCCGAGGCGCGCGTGGCGCCCGATTGGACCGTCTCCGGCCACTACCAGCACGTCAAGGCCACGTTCCGCGAAGGCGTCAATGCCGGCCACGAGATGGTGCTGGTGCCGAAGAACATCGTCACGGCGCGCCTGGCCTGGACCCCGGCCGACGGCCAGAGCGCCGACATCGGCGCCCAGTGGGTGGACCAGCAGCGTTACGGCGGCGACTTCCGCAACGACTGCTCCGCGCAGATGCCGTCCTTCACTACCTTTGATGCGCGCTATGCCCGCAAGCTGGGCCAGTGGGAGCTGTCCGTCGCCGGCCTGAACCTGGCGGACAAGCATTACACCACCCAGGCTTTCGGCTGCCGCGACGGCATCTATCCAAGCGATGGCCGCCAGCTGAAGGTCGCAGCGCGCTACGACTTCTAAGCGCCCGGCGCCGGATGCCTGTGCATCCGGCGCCTTTCATCAACGGAAAACCGCCATGCACCTTTCTCACCGAACCCTGGCCTGCGCGCTGGCGCTGCTGTGCACACCGCTGCACGCGGCCATCACCGTGCGCGACGATGCCGGCAACGTCGTCACGCTGGCGCGGCCCGCCCAGCGCGTGATCGCCATGGCGCCCCACATCACCGAGCTGCTGTTCGCGGCCGGCGGCGGCGAGCACGTGGTGGGGGCGATGAATTTCAGCGACTATCCGGCGGCGGCCAAGCGCGTGCCGCAGGTAGGCAGCAACGAACAGATCGACATGGAGCGCATCCTGGCGCTCAAGCCCGACCTGCTGGTGGTCTGGAAAAGCGGGAACACGGCGCGCCAGCTGGAGCAGCTCAGGAGCCTGGGCGTACCCATGTTCTACAGCGAGCCGCAAAAGCTGGACGAAGTGGCCACCAGCCTGACCCGCCTGGGCCAGCTGCTGGGCACCGAGCCGGCCGCGCAGGCCGCCGCGCGCGACTACCGCGCCCGCATCGCCGCGCTGTCGGCCACCTACGCACGGCGCCCGCCGGTGCGGGTGTTCTACCAGATCTGGGACAAGCCGCTGTTCACCCTCAATGGCGACCATATTTCCAGCGACGTGATGCGTTTGTGCGGCGGCCAGAACGTGTTCGCGGCGCAGAAGGTGGTGGCGCCCTCCGTCAGCACCGAGGCCGTGTTGCAGGAAAATCCGGAAGCCATCATCGGCAGCGAGCGGGCCGGCCAGCCCGACGCCGGCATCTACCTGTGGAAGCAGTATCCGGGCATGCAGGCCGTCAAGCGGGGCAACCTGTTCGCGCTCGACGGCGAAACGCTGACGCGCGCCACGCCGCGCATCGCCGATGCGGCCGCCCAGCTGTGCGAAAAACTGGAGACGGCGCGCCGGCACCGGCCTTAGGACAGGCTTAATTTGGGCGCAAACGTTTGATTTTTGCATTCCCGCCCCAAAACGGCCGGGAAAAAGTGGTAATCTGCCGGCGTTTGCTACTCATTCATGAAGGATCGTTATGCGCTTACTGCGTCTCCTGCTTGCTTCCGTCGCCTTTGTGGCCTCCGCTTCCGGCGCCTTTGCCGCCGATTTCAAGAACGGCGTCGATTACACGACGCTCGATACGCCGGTGCGCGCCGATACCGGCAAAAAAGTGGAAGTGGTGGAAGTGTTCATGTACCACTGCCCGCACTGCAACGCGCTCGATCCGGTGCTGAACGAGTGGGTCAAGAAGCAGGGCGACAAGATCGTGTTCCGCCGCCTGCACATGGCGCCCAACCTGACCGAAGCGCAGGCGCACGCCTTCGCCACGCTGGAAGCGATGAACGCGCTGGGCAACGGCCTGCACGAAAAAATCTTCCACGCCATCCATGTGGAGCATAATCGCCTGAACACGGATGAAGGCTTGCTCGATTTCGTGACGAAAAACGGGGTGGACAAGGCGAAGTACCTGGAATTTTTCAATTCCTTCGCGGTCCAAACCAAGATGAAGCGGTCGATGCAGCTGGTGTCCGCGTATAAGCTCGACAGCGCGCCCAGCCTGGTGATCGACGGTCACTACACCACCTCGCCGGCGCAGGCCGGGCATGGCCAGTCCAGCGTACCGGCCGCGCACGCAGCGTTGTTCCAGGTGATGGATATGCTGGTCGCCAAGACCAGCGCGGAGAAGGCAGCGAAGAAATAATATGGAAGAAAATGAAGTAGAAAAGGGCGTAATGAAGATGTACAAGGAGTCCGAGCCGGACATCGAAACCTTGTACGAATACAGCTACGTCAACCATCTCGCGTGGAGCATCCTGTTGATCGCGGTCGGCCTGATCGTGTGGCTCACGATCGCCCTCACCAACGCGGAGAACCAGCGCAACGCACTGATGACCAGGCAGTGTGCCGATCCCGTCTTCAAGGGCGAGATCGACACCAAGTGCCTGAAAACGGTGCATTCGCGCGAGCACTGGTGGCAGCATGTGAGTTACGCCCTGCGTCACGTGAAACCTGAGTAAGACTTGGAGTCGGCCACGATGAAGGAAGTCCTGCTCGTTACCGGCAGCGGCCGGGGGATAGGTGCGGCCACGGCGCTGCTGGCCAGCCAGCGCGGCTACGCCGTGTGCATCAACTACCGCTCCGATGCCGGCTCGGCCGAAGCGCTGCGCGAGCGTATCGTGGCCGCCGGCGGCGTAGCCATCGCGGTGCAGGCCGACGTGGCCGCGGAGGCGGACGTGCAGCGCCTGTTCGCCACCATCGATGCGCAGCTGGGGCCCATCACGGCCCTGGTCAACAACGTGGGGGTGCTGGAACAGCAGTGCCGGCTGACGGACATGTCGGCCGAACGGCTGCAGCGCGTGTTCACCACCAACGTCATCAGCTACTTCCTGTGCTGCAAGGAGGCCGTGCTGCGCATGTCCACCGCGCGCGGCGGGCAGGGCGGGCGTATCGTCAACGTCTCGTCGGGCGCTTCGCGGGTCGGCTCGCCCAACGTCTACATCGATTACGCCGCCTCCAAGGGCGCCGTCGATACGCTGACGCTGGGCCTGTCGAAGGAAGTGGCGGCCGAAGGCATACGGGTCAACTGCGTGCGGCCCGGTCTGATTTACACGGAGATCCACGCCAGCGGCGGCGATCCTGGCCGCGTCGAACGCATGGCGGCCACCGTGCCCATGGGACGCGGCGGCCAGCCGGAGGAGGTGGCCGAAGCCATTTTGTGGCTGCTCGGTCCCCAGTCGTCCTACGTCAGCGGCACCTTTATCGACGCTGCCGGCGCGCGCTGACGGGCCGCCTGGCCCGGCGTTCCTTCCCGCTTCTGCTCCACCGTCGCGCCAGTCACGCTGGCCGGTGCGTAGCCCCTGATCCGTCTCATTCTTGTTACTTCGTCACAAAAGTGACATAAATTCATCATATTGCGGTCACATTTGACGCGTAGCGTTGCACGTTTTACCTCCTCGCCGTGCAACTTACATTTCTATAGTGACCGACTCCATGACCCCGATCCGCGCCTTCCCCCGCACCAAGCTTGCCTCCCTCGTCGCTCTCGCCCTGGTGCACATGGGCGCCTCCGCCAGCGACGCGCTGCCCGACGCGGAAGGTGCTGTCGCTTCCATGGCCACCGTGGTGGTTTCGGCCAAGGCTGGCGCCTACCGCGCCGACGAAACGGCCAAGGGCACGGCGTCGTCCGTCGCGCCTACCCAGGCCAGCCTGCAGGCGAGCGAGCCGCAATCGATCATCACGCGCGAATTTATCGAGCTGTCGGTGGCGCCGACGGCGGAATACAGCCGTATCGTCAATATCGCGCCCAGCATGTCGGGCGATTCGGCCAATGGCCCCGGCCTGTCCGAGACCAAGACCACCATGCGCGGCTTTGGCGACGACCAGTACAACATCACCTTCGACGGCATTCCCTGGGGCGACACCAACAATCCGGCCCACCATTCGACCTCGTTCTTCCCCGGCTCGGTGATCGGCGGCGCGGTGGTGGAGCGTGGCCCCGGCATGGCCAGCAATTTCGGCTACGCCACTTTCGGCGGCTCGATCAACCTGTATTCCAAGCAGCCGTCCAAGGCGCAGAGCGCCAGCGTGTTCGGCTCGGTCGGCACCTGGGGCACGGCGCTGCTGGGCGGCTCGTTCGAAAGTGGCCGCCTGCGCGACTATGGCAACGCCACCGTGCAGCTGAACTACCAGCACCTCAAGTCGGACGGCTACCTGACGGGCAACAGCATCAAGAGCGACAACTACTTCATCAAGGTCGAGCGCCCCATCGGCGCCGACACGCTGGCCACGGTGGTGGCCACCGATAACGAGATCAAGTACGTCCAGCCCGACAATTCCAAGGGGCCGACACTGTCCCAGATCGCCCAATTCGGCAAGAACTACAGCCTGAACAACGATCCCGCCAGCTTCAATTACACGGGCTTCAACCACACCAGCAAGCACACGGACTTCAGCTACCTGCGGCTGGAGACCAGCTGGGGCGACGGCGTGAACTCGGACAACCAGCTCTACACCTACGCCTACGACAACCAGACCATTTCGTCGACCGACCCGACCGGCGCCACGCTGCCCGGCACCAAGGCCGGCGCACCGGGCAACAAGGATATTCCCGGTATCGACAAGCAGAACAAGTACCGCGCCTATGGCGACATCTTCAAGTTGAGCAAGCAGTTCGGCAACAGCACCGGGCGGGTCGGCTTCTGGTACGAATATTCGGATACGGACCGTCACCAGTACGACCTGGACCTGACGCTGAACGTGCGCGACCCGCGCGAAACCAAGCCCACGCCGCTGACCTTGCCCAGCGTGCTGTTCGACCAGCAGTCGACCATCCGCAATTTCCAGCCCTTCGTCGAATTCGAATGGGCCGCCACCGACAGCCTGACCGTGACGCCGGGTGTGAAGGCGGTACGCATCACGCGCGCCGTGGACGCGGACGTCAACCAGAGCACGCGCCTGCCGCAATATACCTCGCTCGACTACAAGGCCACGCTGCCGTTCCTGACGGCCAACCAGCGCATCGGCAGCGACCTGGCGCTGTATGCCCAGTATGCCAAGGGCTTCCAGATCCCGGACCTGAAGTCGTTTTACATCGCCGACCCGACGCGCAACAGCAGCGATCCCCAGCTGTCGACCAACTACCAGCTGGGCGTGGTGGGCAAGCAGGATGTGCTGACCTGGGACGTGGACCTGTATCGCATCGACTTCACCAACAAGTACGTCTCGAACGGCCTCGGTGGCACGGCGGCGGCCTACGTCAACATCGGCGGCGTCACCTACAAGGGCGTGGAAGGCCAGCTGACCTGGGCCGTGGGCAATGGCCTGGCGCTGTATGCCAACGGCTCGTCCAACAAGGCCACCGCCAACGACACCGGCAAGACCATCTCCGGCTCGCCGGACATGACGGCCGCCCTGGGCGCGCTGTACAACGCCGGCCCGTGGTCGGCATCGCTGATCTACAAGCGCACCGGCGAAGTGCGCCAGGTCGATTACGATCCCGCCAAGCCAGGGGCCTACGACCAGTACCTGACGCCCGCTTACGGCAACACGGACCTGAGCGTGGCCTACCGCTTCCAGCATCCGGGCGCCGGCATCAAGACGCTGAAGCTGCAGTTCAACGTATTCAACCTGCTCAACCGCCAGGAGTTCGTCTCCATCTCGCCGGGCAAGACGGCCGCGTTTGACCAGTACATCAGCCAGGCGCCGCGCAGCGTACAGCTGTCGGTCAAGGCCGATTTCTAGCATGCGTCGCTTGTTGTGGGCGGTGCCGCTGCTGTGCGCCGCCTGCGGCGTCCTGCCCGGGCGCGGCGACGTAGCTGACGATGCAGTCGCCGAAGCAGCGACCGACGCGGCCAACGACGCGGCCATCGAAGCGGCATACACCGTGCAGGGCGCGGATGGCCGCGCCAGCGCGCGCGTGCTCACGCGCGCGAACGCCTGTCCCGCCATCGAGATCGACGGCAGGGCGCAGGCCATGCGGCTGCGCGTGGCGGCCGGCACCGTGCCCACCCGGGCCGGTGGCGCCCAGGCCGACGCCAAGCCCGCCGCGTTCGAGGTCACCACCTGCGAGGCGGCGTTGCCGGCTGGGGTAAGGCGGGCCAGTGTAGGCGGGCATGCGCTGGCCGTGCCGGCTGCCACCGTCAATCGCATCGTCGTCATCGGCGATACCGGCTGCCGTCTCAAGGCCAGCGAAGGGCAGTTCCAGTCCTGTGCCGAGGGCGGCAGCTGGCCGTTCGCCGACCTCGCGCGCAGTGCCGCCGCGCAGCGGCCCGACCTGGTGGTGCACGTGGGCGACTACAACTACCGCGAGAGCCCTTGTCCGGCCGATGCGGCAGGATGCGCGGGCAGTCCCTGGGGCTATGGCAGCGACACCTGGCTGGCCGACCTGATGCGGCCGGCCAGGCCATTGCTGGCGGCAGCGCCTTGGGTTGTTGTGCGCGGCAATCACGAAAGCTGCAGCCGTGCGGGCCAGGGCTGGTTCCGCTTCCTGGACCCGAGCCCATGGACCGAGGCGCGTTCCTGCAACGATCCGGCGAACGATGCCGATGCCGACTACTCGCCGCCCTATCCGGTGGCGCTGGGCGGCGGCACACAGCTGCTGGTGTTCGATTCGTCCCGCTCGGGCGCCAAAGCGTATGACGCGAACGATCCGGCATTCCACAGGTACGCCGCGCAGCTGCGCCAGCTGGACGCGCTGGCGGGCCAGGCGCCACATAGTTTCTTCCTCAGCCATCATCCGGTTCTGGGCCTCGCGCCGGACCAGGAACATGGCGCCGCGCCGTCGGTGCAGGGCCTGTCGTCCGTAATGCGGGCGCGGCACCCGGACAGCCTGCTGCCGCCTTCCATCGAGCTGGCCATGCATGGCCATGAACACCTGTTCGAGGCGTTGTCCTTCAGCAGCGGCCATGCTGCCACACTGGTGCTGGGTAATGGCGGTTCGGCCAACGAAGGCAGCCTGCCAGTGCATTTGCCCAGCGCCCGGCTGCCGTTTGCCGACACGCGCATCGATGACTTTTTCACGCACAGTGGCTTTGGCTACGCCGTGTTGGAACGCGATGGCGAGAACTGGGATGTGACGGGACATGACCAGCATGGTGTGTCCATACTGCGCTGCCGCTTGGCGCAGCGCAG
>JAZJZQ010000567.1:0-3177 GCA_040389625.1 Pseudomonadota bacterium
TCGAAGGCCGACATCTCGGCGCGCATCGCTTCCAGCGTCAGGCCCAGCGACAGGCAGGCGTCCGACAGCAGGTTGCGGGCATCGCTGGCCGCCAGCAGGGCCACGGCCAGCGAGACGGTGCAGCCGTTGATGAGGGCCGACGCATCCTTGGCCTTCAGTTCGAATTCCACCGGACCCACGTTGGAGGCGCGGATCGCTTCCGGCGCCGACATGCGCTTGCCCTGGTAGATCACTTCGGCCTGCTCGAAACCGCAGATGGCGGCCGCCAGGTAGGACAGCGGCGCCAGGTCGCCCGAGGCGCCCACGGAACCCTTCTGCGGCATGATGGGGTGGATGCCGGCGTTGACGAAGGCCAGCAGGCGGTCCACCACTTCCACCCGCGGCGCCGAGTAGTTGCTGGCGAAGGCGTTGGCGCGCAGCAGCATGGTGGCGCGGCTCACCTCTTCCGGGAACGGCTCGCCCATGCCGGCCGCGTGGGCCTTGATCAGCTGGGTCTGGAACAGGTTGATGTCCTGCACCTTGACGCGGGTGTCCTTGAGCATGCCCACGCCCGTGTTGAAGCTGTACATCATGGGCGCTTCATCGTGCATCCAGGTCGATTCGATGTAGTCGCGGCTTTCCTTCAGGGCCGCGCGAGACGAGGCGGCCAGGTTCACTTCGATGCTGTGGTCGCGCGCCACGGCCACCACTTGGGCCGCCGTCAGGTTGAAACCGTTGATGGTTGTCGTTGTCATGATTGCTCTTTCGATTAGTTATAGGGCGCTCAGTTGGCGCCGGCCGCGAACCAGGCGCCGATTTCGGCGCGCTCTTCGGGCGTAATGTTGGTCATGTTGCCAATTGGCATAGCCTTCAGGACGACGGCCTGCTGGTTGACCTTGGTCGCGTTCTGGTGGATCAGCTCGGGGGTGTTGAGCATGATGCCGGCCGGTGCGGTGGCAAAGCCGGGCTGGGTCGGCGTGGCCGAGTGGCAGCTCACGCAACGCTGGTTGATGATGGCTTGCACACGGCCGAAGTCCGGCGCGGCCACGGCGGCAGCATGTTCTTCCCCGCTGACGCCAGCCTGGGCCGATGGGGCAGCCTGGGCGGCGGGACGGGGCGCGATCACGATGGCCACGGCCAGCAGGATGGCGACGCCGGCGGCGGGGAAGCCCCAGGCCGTGCGGCCATGGTGGCGCAGGTTGAAGAAGTGGCGGATCAGCACGCCGGCGGCGATGATGGCACCCAGCAGCGCCCAGCTGTAGGCGTGGCTGTAGGTCATGGCGTAGTGGTTGCTGATCATGATCAGCAGCACGGGCAGCGTGAAGTAGTTGTTGTGGACGGAACGTTGCTTGGCCTTCTTGCCGTGGATGGGATCGGGTGCTTCGCCCCGCTCCATCGCTTCCACCAGCTTGCGCTGGCCGGGGATAATCAGCATCAGCACGTTACCGACCATCATGGTGCCTATCATGGCGCCCACGTGGATGTAAGCCGCGCGGCCGCTGAGGAAGTGGGTCAGGATGAAAGCCATGGCGACGATGAACACGTACATGACGATGGCCAGCAAGCCTTCGCGCTTGCCCAATGGCGAGCGGCACAGGCCGTCGTAGACGATCCAGCCGAACAGCAGGCTACCGAGGCCGACGGCGATCGATTGCCATTGGGTCAGGTCGGCCACGGACTTGTCGATCATCATGGCCGACGCGTTGAAGTAGTAGACGATGAACAGCAGCGAGAAGCCCGACAGCCAGGTGGCATACGCTTCCCATTTGAACCAGTGCAGGTCCGACGGCAGCTCGGCCGGCGACACCAGGTATTTCTGCGGGTTGTAGAAACCGCCGCCGTGGACAGCCCACAATTCGCCCGACACGCCCTTCTTGGCCAGGTCGGAACCGGGCTTGGGCGGACGGATGCTGTTGTCGAGCCAGACGAAGTAGAAGGACGCGCCGATCCACGCGATCCCTGTGATCAGGTGCAGCCAGCGCACCAATAAATTAAGCCAGTCCACGCCATATGCGAGCAGTTCCATGTCTTCCTCTTGATTGGATTTAAGCTCGTCTGCCACCGCGGGCGCTCCAGACGATTGGGACTTGGTCCCTGTTGGCCGCGAACTGTTGAAAGCTCCGCTGCGACCGTTTTTGAAGACCACGCACAGGCAGTGCGCGGCATGGACTGAACGATAAAACTAATTCTGGCCTTTCACATTGGAATCGACGTATATTAAAAATAGGAACGAAGTTATAGACATTGAAAGCCATGGCACAATTACCCGATCATTTAGACCTGCACCTGATACGCATCCTGTACCTGTTACTGTGCGAAAAGAACGTCTCGCGCGTCGCGCTCAAGCTCGACCAGCCGCAACCATCCATCTCCGCCTCGCTGCGCAAACTGCGTGAACTAACGGGCGATCCGCTGCTGGTAAGGGGTGGAAGGGGCATGGTGCCGACCCAGCACGGCGAGAGTTTGAAGAAGCCCGCCAAGCGCATCCTGGACGAAGTGGGACAGCTGTTTTTGCACAAGACGCCGTTCGCCTCGATGGAAGAAAGCCGCACCTTCCGCATCGGCGCGCCGGACTACCTCGACATCCAGTTTTTACCGACGGTTGTGGCGCGCTTGCGACGCGAGTCGCCCAAAAGCCGCATCATCATCCACAGCCTGGGGCAGGAAGTGGACTCGATCCGCATGCTGTCGGACGGCGACCTGGACCTCATCATCGGCAACTGGGAAGAGCCGCCCGAGCATTTGCACCTGTCGCGCCTGTTCGAAGACCCCATCGTGTGCGCCATGCGCGCCGACTCGCCCTACGCCAAGCGCACGGGCGCCAACGACATGACGGTGGACGACTACCTGAACCTGCCGCACGTGGCGCCCTCGCCCACACTGCCCGGTTTCCACGGCGTGATCGACAGCTTCCTGGCGCAGCAAGGGCTGGAGCGCAACGTGATGGTGGAATCGGCCTATTTCAGCCTGATCCCCCACATGCTGACCCAGACCGACCTGGTGCTGACGACGGGCCGCCAATACCTGCGCTTCTACGAGCGCAACCTGCCGATCAAGGTCTACACGGTGCCGCTGCGTTTCCCGGCGATGCGTTTCTACCAGCTGTGGCATGAGCGCGTGCACCAGGCCCCCGAGCACAAATGGCTGCGCGACCAGATCACCCAAGCGGCCGCCGCCCTGAGCGGCAAATAAAATAAA
>JAZJZQ010000567.1:3277-4996 GCA_040389625.1 Pseudomonadota bacterium
GGCGCGTTTGGACGGCTGGGGACGCGGGCGTGGTGGGCGGGCAACACTTGCCATATCCGCATGCTGAACTTCCCTATGCGCGGTTGCTTATATATAAGTGCTGCCGTGCCTATACTATTCTTCATATATCAAGGACGGCGCCAGGTCCCATGCGCCGGGCCACCTATACTGAGGAGACAGGCTGGTGGGGCCGCCTGCACAAAAAATGACGATCACTCTCGAACACCTGAACCAGTGCGGCGCCGATGAATTCACGCGGCTGTTGCACGGCTTGTATGAACACTCGCCGTGGATCCACGAGCGCGCCGCCGCCGGCCGCCCCTACGCCACCGTGACGGCCCTCAAGCAGGCACTCGAGCGCGTGGTGCGCCAGGCCACCGTCGAGGAACAACTGGGCCTGGTCCGCGCCCACCCGGAGCTGGCCGGCAAGGCCGCCCTGGCCGGCACCCTGACCGCCGAGTCGACGGGCGAGCAGGCCAAGGCCGGCCTGACCCAGTGCAGCCCGGAGGAACTGGCTACCCTGCACCGCCTCAACGCTGAATACAACGCCCGCTTCGGCTTCCCCTTCATCCTGGCCGTCAAGGGCCCGACCGGCAACGGCCTTTCCCGCCAGGAGATCATCGCCCACTTCACGCGCCGCCTGCGCGCCCAGCGCGACGATGAACTGGCCGAGTGCCTGCGCCAGATCGGCCGCATCGCCGCCATGCGCCTGAACCTGCTGCTGGACCTGCCGTTCCGTTTCGGCCCCACCATCATGGCGTGGTCGGAAATCATCGGCGCGTGGAGCGACGATCCGGACAACCTGACCTGCGCCTACATGACGCCAGCCCACAAGAAAACGGCCGCCCAGCTGGCCGAGTGGATGACGGAAGCGGGCATGGAAGTGCATATCGACCCGGTCGGCAACGTGGTGGGCCGCTACCTGTCCGACCGCCCTGGCGCCAAGTCCCTGCTGACCGGTTCCCATTACGATACGGTGCGCAACGGCGGCAAGTACGATGGCCGCGAAGGCATCCTGCTGCCCATCGCCGTCGTCAAATATATGCACGAACGGGGCGAACGCCTGCCCTTCCACTTGGAGATCATCGGCTTTTCGGAAGAGGAAGGCGTGCGCTTTCAGAGCACTTTCCTGGGCAGTAACGCCGTCATCGGCCAGTTCGACATGACGCTGCTGGACAAGGTCGACGCCCAAGGCATCACCATGCGCCAGGCGCTGACCGAAGCGGGCCACGACGTGAGCACGATCCCCACCGTCGGCCGCAAGCCGGAAGACGTGCTGGCCTTCGTCGAAGTCCACATCGAACAAGGCCCCGTGCTACTCAACCGCGACCTGCCCGTGGGCGTGGTCACCTCGATCGCCGGCAGCTGCCGCTACCAGGTGGAGCTGACCGGCCTGGCCAGCCACGCCGGCACCACGCCCATGACCATGCGCAAGGACGCCGCCGCCGCCGCCGCCGAGATCGTGCTGTTCGTCGAACGGCGCGCCAGCCAGGCGCCGTCGCTGGTGGGCACGGTGGGCCAGTTGCAGGTGCCGGACGGTTCCGTCAACGTGATCCCGGGCGCCTGCAAGCTGTCGCTCGACATCCGCGCCGCCGACGACGCCACCCGCGATGCCGCCGTGACCGACATCCTGAACCAGGCCGAAGCCATCTGCGCCCGCCGCCAGGTGGAGATCAAGGTGACCAAGATCATGTCCGCCCCGGCCGCGCCGTGCGCGCC
>JAZJZQ010000568.1:0-2913 GCA_040389625.1 Pseudomonadota bacterium
CGCTTCCGGCGTGGTCGGGCCGTTGGCGCCTTCCAGGATGATCTTGGTGCGGATGCGCGGCGCATTCTGGGCCGTGATCTGCTGTTCCAGCGCGGCCGGAATCAGGATGTCGGACTCGATGTCCCAGAACGCATCGCGCTCCAGGAACGCTTCGGCGCCGGGGAAGCCGGTGACGCTGCCGCATTCAGCCACATGCTGGTGCAGGCGGGGAATGTCGAGCCCACCCTGGTGGACCACGGTGCCGGTATGGTCCTGCACCGCGATCACTTTGGAACCGGCTTCTGCGAACATCGTTGCTGCGACGCCGCCTACGTTGCCGAAACCCTGGACGGCGACACGCGCCCCCTCAATCTTGACGCCGCGCTTGGCGGCTGCCTCGCGGCCCACCACGAACACGCCGCGGCCGGTCGCTTCGCGGCGGCCCAGCGAGCCACCCAGCGAGATCGGCTTGCCGGTCACCACGCCGGTCGACAGGTTACCTTCGATCATGGCGTAGGAGTCCATCATCCATGCCATCACCTGTTCGTTGGTGTTCACGTCCGGCGCCGGGATATCCTTGGTGGGGCCGATGATCAGGCTGATCTCGCTGGTGTAGCGGCGGGTCAGGCGCTGCAGCTCGCCCTTGGACAGGGTCTTGGGATCGACACGGATGCCGCCCTTGGCGCCGCCGTAGGGTACGTTCACGGCCGCGTTCTTCACCGTCATCCAGGCCGACAGGGCCATCACTTCCGACAGCGTCACGTCCTGGTGGAAGCGCACGCCGCCCTTGCCGGGACCGCGCGACATGTTGTGCTGCACGCGGTAGCCTTCGTAGTGGGCGATCGAGCCGTCGTCACGTTCGATCGGCACGTCCACGGTCAGGATGCGCTTGGGGCGCTTGAGCGTTTCGACCCAGCGCGACAGGTTGCCCAGGTGCGGGGTAACGCGCTCGATCTGTTGCAGGTAGACGCCCCAAGGACCGAGATCATCGGGATTGAGGTAGGAAGGCAGTGCGTGTTGGGTGGTCATGCTCGTAGCTCCTATGGATTCGTAAGTGACGCGGCGGTCGGCTGCGTTCAAGTGGAACGAATCATAGGCCCGGATGAGTTAGCCCGGCCAATGCTGTATGCGCATTCGATTATGCAAAATTTGCATAGTTGCGCACCTTGATGGTGCGTGCTTTGGCATGCTATTCCGGGGCCAAAAGCGCCCCGGAATTGACGAAAATCAAGCCCGCCATCAGCGTTCGGAAACGGGGGCGCGGCGCTTGCGGTTGGCCTTTTTCTGCTGCGTCTCGAGGAAATCCCACAGCCGTTCGACGATGGGTTTGCCGCGCCGCTGGGGCGACGGCCGCTCGCGGTAGAGCCGGATTTCCATCTCGATTTCCCACGTCCCGGCGCCGCCGTCGGCGCACGCCAGCTGCTTTTGCTTGATCTCGCGCGTGACGGCCGATTCGGGCAGGAAGGCGATGCCGCGCCCTTCGAGCGCCATCATCTTCAAGCCCTCGGCCATGTCCGTCTCGTAGCGCGGGTCGAGGTGGGGCTGCTGTTTGGCGTCGGCCAGGATCAGGTCCACCATGCGGCCCAGGTAGGCATTGTTGGTGTAGGACAGGAAGGGCAGCGGCGCGTCGGCCGTGCCGGGCAGCGCATATTCCGGTGCGCGCGCCTTGTCGCAGCGGGCGTAGGGGCGCAGCGCTTCGTGCCCCATCACCAGCATGTCGTAGCGGCCCGGATCGAGCTGCACCGGCTGGCGCGGATGGTGGTAGCACAGCAGCAGGTCGCAGCCCCCTTCGACCAGCTGCAGCACGGCGTCGTGCACGTTGAGCGCCATCAGGCGGCTCTTGATGGGCGCGAAATCGTGCTCCAGCGCCGACAGCCATTTGGGCATGAAGGTGAGCGACAGCGTGTGCGGCACGGCCAGGTCGATGCTGGTCATGGCGGCCGCGCGCTTGTTGCGCAACATGTCGCGCGCGCCGTTGATCTGGGCCAGCATTTCCAGCGCCTGCTCGTAGAACACCACGCCGGCCGGCGTCAGCCGGGTGGGGTAGGAAGTGCGGTCGATCAGGTCGGTGCCGAGCCAGTTTTCCAGCGACTGGATGCGGCGCGAAAAGGCCGGCTGCGTCACATGCCGCAGCGCCGCCGAGCGGCTGAAGTTATTGGTTTCCACCAGCGAGATAAAGTCTTCCAGCCATTTGGTTTCCATCGTCTTGTTCCTTAAAGTTGCGGGGTCGGCGCGGCGGCGCCGATGCTGGGCATGGGCGTCAACAGCCAGGCCAGCGAAGCCAGCGCGATCAGCACGGCGCCGCCGCCGGCGAACAGCTGCGCCAGTGTGATCGACTGCAGCAGCCAGCCGGTGAAGGCGGCCGACAACGGCGCCAGTCCCATGAAGATGAACATGAATATGCTCATGGTGCGGCCCATCATGTGGGGCGGTACGCGGCGCTGTATCCAGCTGAAAACGGACACCTGCATGCAGCCCGAGACGGCGCCGACCGCCAGCAGCAGCAAGACGCCCTGCCAGATGGCGTCGATGCGGCCGAGCGGCATGACGAGCGCGCCGACGGCCATGTCGGCCAGCAGCACCATGCTGCCGAAGCGCGCCGCGCGCAGGCGCGCACCGGCCAGCGCGGCGGCGGCCATGCCGGCCAGGCTGCCGGCGCCGTTGGCCGCCATCAGCAGGCCGAACGCGGTGGCGCCGTGCAGCCGTTCGTTGCCCAGCGCGGGCAGGGCCACCTGCATGGCGCCGCCGATGAACAGGGCGACGAGACCCCAGTAGCTAAAACACAGGCGCAGTGCCCGGTCGCGCCACACCATGGCAAGGCCGGCGCCGACGGCACGCCAGACCGACTGCGGCGGCGTGGCGACGGCAGCGCTGCCGTGCGCCGCGCCGCTCGCCGTGGGCGGCGCCAACGTGGCGGCAGCGCCGGTTGCATGT
>JAZJZQ010000569.1:0-2875 GCA_040389625.1 Pseudomonadota bacterium
GAGGCGGGCGCCAAGGAAGCGGGCAAGATGCGCGCCGAAGGCAAGGAATATGTGGTCAAGGATGGCGACGTGCTGAACTTCCTGTTCAACGTCTAAATCCCGCTGCAATATACCGGCCCAGCCGGTATGCAACACATGAAAACCCCGCGCCTGCGGGGTTTTTTGCATCTGCAGGGGAATAGGTCCGTTCCGACGCTGTGCTTGGCCGACTTGAACAAATGTTGGCCAAGGCGAAAGCCAAAAAATGCCTTTCTCAGTCCGTTTTACGCGGCATGCGGAATTGGATCTGGTCAGGCCACGACGGCGTTTCACCTTTGCCGCCGCGCAGACCGGGCGCTCCGCTTCGTGCTATGCTGGCCATTCAGGGGCTGGGAACGGAGGCCGCCATGATTGCCAAATTCAAACCATTCAGCATGGCCGAAACGCTGGACGTGCTCAACACGCTGGACGCCCGCAAGGCGCTGCAGGAGACCGTCTCCAGGCATCGCCAGCAAGCGGCTGCGGGCACGGAGCTGAAATTCAGCCCGGAAGAGCTCAAGGCGCTCGCCAAACTGTACGCCAAGGCCCGGCTGGACGCGCCGTCGTCCATGGACTGGGCCGCATCGGCCCAGGGCCAGCCGGATGTGCGCTGGGACGCCCTGCGCCAGCTGTTGCCCGCGACCACGCTCGTCACCTCCGGCACCGATTGGACCAGCCTGGACTATTGGAAGTGCAAGGCGGTTGACCTGCTGTGCTCGCTCAAGAAAGCGCCGGCACCCACTGTCGGCCAGAGCGACGAACTGCCCTACCTCGGCTTGTCCAATGCCGACCGGCGCCTGCTCGACCACATCACCTACACCGCCGACGAGCTGAAGGAAATTGGCGTCCGCGCCAGCCAGAGCCTGGAGCGTGGAGGCTGACGTGGCCGACCACATTTTCCAGGCCCTGATGGAGGAGGGCGGCGACATGGCCGGTGCTTTCGCCTATACCATCTACAAGCGGCACAAGGTGGAATGGACGGTACAGTACATGGCCGACCACGGCGGCCAGTTGCCCGATGCGGCCGCGCTGGACGCGTTCCGCACCATGAACCTGCTGCCGCATGCCTTGCATGGCTATCTGGAACGGGGCCGGGCGCTCAGCCAGCAGGTCCTGACCATGGGCACGGAAAAGAAGATCAACGAAATCAAGGTGGAAGTCGCGCTCGGCGCGCTGGCGGCGGCCATGAAGGAGGACGTGCGCCGCCAGTTCGACGAACGCAAGACCGTACGCGGCTGGATGCGCGACGCCGTGACGGGCGTCATTGCCAACATGGTGGCCCTGCTCATCATCGGCGCCCTGATCCTGGGTGCCAAATCGCTGGACGATATCAACGCGGCCGTCAGCCGCTGGGCCAAAGGGGAGCCGGCCAGGGAAGGCGGCGTTGGCCAGCAGCCGGCGGCTCCTGGCGCCGGCCAGCAGCGCCCCGGGTCCGGCGCCGGCCGCTGAGCGCCGGGCCGCGGTCGGCTGGTGCGCGGGCACGGCTGGCCAATTCATCAACGCCGCCATGCCAGTTCGGTATAATCTCCGCATTGCCTTCGGCGCGCGGCTGCGCCAGCCTCACTCTCCTCACTAGAAAAACACATTCCACATGGCTTCCTCCAACGATAACGTCAGCATGGCGCTGTTCTGCGATTTTGAAAACGTGGCGCTCGGCGTGCGCGACGCCAATTACGACAAGTTCGATATCAAGCCGGTGCTGGAGCGTCTGCTGCTCAAGGGCAGTATCGTCGTCAAGAAGGCTTATTGCGACTGGGACCGCTACAAGACCTTCAAGGCGCCCATGCACGAGGCGAACTTCGAGCTGATCGAAATCCCCCATGTGCGCCAATCCGGCAAGAACTCGGCCGACATCCGCATGGTCGTCGATGCGCTGGACCTGTGCTACACCAAGTCGCACGTGGACACCTTCGTCATCATCTCGGGCGATTCCGATTTCTCGCCGCTGGTGTCCAAGCTGCGCGAGAACGCCAAGAAGGTGATCGGCGTGGGCGTCAAGCAGTCCACCTCGGACCTGCTGGTGGCCAACTGCGACGAATTCATCTTCTACGACGACCTGGTGCGCGAGAGCCGCCGCGCCGCCGCCAAGCGCGATCCGCGCGAAGCGCCGCCGGCCGTCAAGCGCACCCCGGAAGAGGAAAAGCGCCGCCGCGACGACATGGAAAAGCGCCGCAACCAGGCCATGGAAATCGTGGTCGGCACCTTCGACGCGCTGGTGTCCGAGCGTGGCGACAGCGGCAAGATCTGGGCTTCCGTGCTGAAGGAGGCGATCAAGCGCCGCAAGCCCGACTTCAGCGAGTCGTACTACGGCTTCCGCACCTTCGGCAACCTGCTGGAGGAAGCGCGCGCGCGCGGCCTGCTGGAATTTGGCCGTGACGAGAAATCGGGCGCCTATGTGTACCGCAGCAGTGGTGCGGCCATCAGCAACGGCCTGGCCGACGGCACCGGCGCGGCCGATGGCGGCGCAGCGGGCGACGCAGCGGAAACGCCGCGCCAGGAAGGCCGTCCGGAAGGGCGCCAGGATGGCCGTCGCGGCCGTGGCCGTGGCCGCGGCCAGTCCGGCCGCCATGCCGAGCGCGCCGACGAGCGCGCCGCGGAACTGGTGCTCGATGCCGAGCCGGAAGTGCTGGAGGCCGAGCCGTTCGAAGTGGTGGAAGTGGTGGAACTGGTCGAAGTGATCGAGACGGGCGACGTCAGCGATGGCAGCGACATCATCGACGTTCCGGCCGAGGTGGTGGAACCGCGCCAGGAAGGCCGTCATGGCCGCGGCAAGCGCGGTGGCCGCAAACAGGCAGAACGCAAGGGCGGGCACGCATCGGCTGAAGCGGCCAGCGCCATGCCGGCGCAGGCTGACGAC
>JAZJZQ010000570.1:0-2852 GCA_040389625.1 Pseudomonadota bacterium
GATGACCACCACCTTCATCCTGGCCCTGCCCAGCAGCGGCATGGTGCTGGAAAAAGCCTTCTACCGCCTGCTCGGCACCCTGGTCGGCTGCGCCAGCGCGCTGCTGATCGTGGCCATCTTCCCGCAACAGCCGGTGCTGCTGTTCCTGGCGCTGGCGCTGTGGATAGGCCTGTGCACGGGTGGCGCGGCCATGTACCGCAACCAGCAATCCTACAGCTTCGTGCTGGCCGGCTACACGGCCTGCATGATCGCCGTGCCGGCCATCGAGCATCCGGCCAGCGTATTCACCCTGGCCGTCACCCGCGTCACGGAAGTGGGCCTGGGCGTGATCTGCGCGGCCGTGGTGCACGACGTGCTGTTCCCGCGCCACCAGTCGCGCCATGTGATGCGCACCGTGCAGGCCCGCTTCGACAGCTTCATCGCCTTCTGCCAGCAGGCGCTGGAACACCGCCTGTCGCCGGCCGACATCGAGCTGAGCCACCTGCGCTTCGCGGCCGACATCGCGGCGCTGGAGTCGGGCCGCGCCGCCGCCTTCTTCGAGGCCGCCCACGCCCGCTCGCACACACGTCAGCTGCACGCCTTCAACAACGCCTTCATGTCGGCGCTGACCACCTGCTATACCCTGCACCGCCTGCTGCAACGGCTGCGCGCCGCCCCGCCCTCGCCCGTGTTGGCGCTGGTCGAACCGCTGCACGCCACGGTGGCGGCGGCGCTGCGGCAAGACCTGTCCGGCGCACGCATGGAGCACGTGCGCGCGGCCCTGGCGCAGCAGGCGGCGCAGGCGCGCGCCGCGCTGGGGCAGCCCGCCCATGTGCCACGCGCCCAGCAGATCGATTTCGACACGGCGCTGGAACTGCTGGACCGCTTCGTGCGCGACATCGGCGCCTTCGCCGCCCTGTTCCATGGCTTGACGCAGCAACGCCAGCTGCAGGTCAGCGATCCGGTCGCCTACAGCCCGCGCACGCCGTCCGGCATCGTGCTGGCCAGCGGCGTGCGCGCCGCCTGCGCGCTGCTGGCCGGCGCCGCCCTCTGGTACTGGCTGGCCTGGCCCTACGCCGCCGGCGCCATCGTCATGACCACCATCTTCTGCGCGCTGGCCTCGTCCTCGCCGCGCCCGGTCGCCATGGTGCGCCAGGTGCTGGCCGGCTTCCTGCTCGCGTGGCCGCTGTCGTTCCTGTGCGAATACCTGCTGGTGGTGCGCGCCAGCGGCTACCCCATGCTGGTGCTGGCCGCCCTGCCCCTGTTCGCACTGGGCAGCTACCTGACCACCGATCCGCGCCGCGCCGGCGTGGGCCTGGGCCTGACCATGTTCGCCGCCCAGGTGGTGGCGCCGCTCAACCAGATGCAGTACGACGGCGCCGTCTTCCTCAACACCACGCTGGCCCTGCCGGCCGGGGTGGTGCTGGCGTGGGTGATCTTCGCCGTGCTGCTGCCCGAGCACACCATGGGCCAGAAGGACCATATCGCCGGCGCCCTGTGGCGCGAGGCGCTGGCAGCGTGCAAGGGATCGCTGTTCCGCCTCAAGCACCGCTTCGACCATCGCGTGCGCGACCTGCTGAGCCAACTGAACGCCGCCGCCGGTCCCGCCCCTGGCGCAGCAGCCCGCACCGTCGTGCGCCAGGGCCTGACGCTGCTGGAACTGGGCCACTCCGTGATCGAACTGCGGCAACTGATCGCCGCCACCGAGGCGGGCCCCGTGCGCACCGCCTTGCAGCTGTGCGTGGACCAGCTGGCCGCCTACTTCCGCGCACCCGACCAGGCCAGCTGCGCGGCCGTGCAATCGGCCGTGCTGCAGGCCGGCCCGCCCGTGCGCGCGGCATTGGCCGACGCCACGCCGGCGCGCCAGGTGCGGCTGCGCACGGCGCTGACGGACCTGCATTCCATTTACACATCCTTGCTGGACCAGATGCCGCAAGTACCAGGAGAAACCGACCATGCCGCGTGAGATAGCCGTTTTCGGCGTACTGCTGCCCACCCTGCTGCCGTTGTTCATCGCCAGCCTGCTGCTGCAGGGTGTGCTGGACCGGGCGCTGGGCCACCTGGGCGTATATCGCCACGCATGGCATCCCGCATTGGTGCGGCTTTGCCTGCTGGTCTGCATCTTCGGCGCGCTGATCGTCGCGCTGTACCAATAACCGCCGTACTTCACTTTTCGCTGGGAGAACCGCCTTGAGCGCATCCAAACTGTTTCGCTTTGCCCTGACCGCGCTGCTGCTGGCCGGCGCCATCTGGACCGGCCACCTGGCCTGGGACCACTACATGGAGTCGGCCTGGACCCGCGACGGCCGGGTCAAGGCCGACGTGATCAACATCAGCGCCGACGTGGCCGGCACCGTGACGGAAGTGCGGGTGCAGGACAACCAGCTGGTGCAGCAGGGCGACGTGCTGTTCGTGGTCGACCCGGCCCGCTACCGCAGCGCGCTGGATCAGGCCAGCGCCGTGCTGGCCTCGCAGCAGGTGGAAAAGGGCCGGCGCGCGCAGGAAGCGCGGCGCCGCGCAGGGCTGGACAGCACCGTGGTGTCGGCCGAGAACCGCGAGACGGCCGAAGCAGCAGCCGACACGGCCACGGCCCAGTACCAGGCCGCGCTGGCCGCGCGCAGCCTGGCGCAGCTGAACCTGGAGCGCACCGTGGTGCGCGCGCCTGTGACGGGCTATGTGACCAATTTGAACGTCCATGCGGGCGACTTCGCCGCCGTGGGCGCCGCCAAGCTGGCCGTCATCAACCGCGCCTCGTTCTACGTGGTGGGCTATTTCGAGGAGACCAAGCTGCCCCTGCTCCAACCCAACGACCCGGTCGAGATGCGCATGCTGAGCGGCGATGCGCCCCTGCGCGGCCATATCGAAAGCATCGC
>JAZJZQ010000571.1:0-2423 GCA_040389625.1 Pseudomonadota bacterium
AGCGGGGATTGGCCGGATTGGCCCAGCGGCAGCGGGTAAGTGTCATGGCGGCGGAGTGTGGCGCGTGAGGCCGACAGTATAAAGGATGGCGTCGGCCTATGCCCCGGCCAGTCCAACATGAATCAAATGAAATATTTCATTAGAATTATTAAAATTTCCTCAATGAATGTTAATATCGAGGCATCATTGCCGCCGCGTCCAGCACGCCGGTTCCAGCCCAATCCCCGTCCGTCCCGGGCGCCGTTAAGCCGTCCATGGGGACGGCGGAAGGAATAACCTTGTCGAAGATTTTTGCCCCAGGTAAGCAGTTGATGCGCAAGCTGCGCATGCCCGCCAAGTTTGCCATCATCGTCCTTACCCTGCTGGTGCCGCTGTTGATGCTGCTGGTCCTGTACGTGAACAAGGCCAACGAGGACATCGCGTTCGCCCACGCCGAAGTGGTGGGCGTGCATTACCACCAGCAGATCGCCCCCCTGGCCGACGCCATGCTGCGTCAGCAAGGCGCGGCGCTGAACGCGGCCCAGGACGGCGCGCTGCCGGCAGCGCCGGCGGACGCGGCCAACCAACAACTGGCGGCACTCGAACGGCAACTGCAGGACAGCGACCCGTACCAGCTGGCCCCGTTGGCGCAATCGGTACGCGCGGCCTGGAGCGCCGCCGTATCCCCGGGCGGCGATGTGGCCGCCGTCGCCGGCCGCTACAACGCCCTGGGCAAAGCGCTGCTGAACCTGCGCCGCCATGTCAATGAACGCACAGCGCTGGCACTGGACCCGGACGTCGACAGCTATTACCTGATGCTGGCGGCGACGGAAAAGCTGCCGCTGGCCTATGCCAACCTGGCGCCCCTGGGCGGCCTGGCCAGCATGGCCGCAGCCAGCGCCGAGCAGGCACCGGCGCTGCGTGTGCGCCTGGCCGCCCACCTGGCCCTGCTGCGCGCCGAACTGGAGGAAGCGGGCGACCACCTGGCACGCGCCCAGGTGGCCAATCCCGTCCTGCTGGCCGGCATCGAGCGCCAGCCGTTGACGGCGGCCAACGCCTACCTGACGCGCCTGCAGTCGGGTGTGATGGACGCCATGAGCGCTGAGCCGGCCGCCGTGTACGCCGAAGGTAGCCGCGTCATGGCCGGCCACGCCGGCCTGACGGCAGCCACGCTCGATACGCTGGAACAGGCGCTCAAGGCCCGCATCGCGCGCCTGACCGTGCACCGCAACGCCATGCTGGCGGCCGTCATGGCGGCGCTGGCGGTGGCCGCCTACGCCCTGGTTGCTTTCTTCCTGTCGGCCCGCAGCGGCTTTACCGGCATGGCCCGGCGCGTGGAACAGCTGGGCCGGGGCGATCTGACGCCCACCAGCCAGTCGGCCGGCAGCGACGAGATTTCCGAGTCCATCAACCTGTTCCGCCACAGCGTGATGACGCTGGCCACGATAGTCCGGGGCGTGCGCGAGTCGGCCGAATCGATCGGCCACGCCACCTCGGAAATCGCGGCCGGCAATAGCGACCTGGCCGAACGGGGCATGCGCATCGCCAGCACCGTGCAGCAGGCCTCGGCCAACATGAATTCGCTGGCCAGCAAGGTCGAGCACAACCTCGATAACGCGCGCCAGGCCGACCAGCTGGCGCAGTCGGCCTACCAGGTGGCCAGCACGGGCGCCGGCATCGTCGCGCAGGCAGTCGGCATGATGGAAAAGATCACCGCCTCGTCGCGCAGGATCGGCGACATCATCGCCGTTATCGACGGCATCGCCTTCCAGACCAACATCCTGGCTCTGAACGCGGCGGTGGAGGCGGCGCGCGCGGGCGAACAGGGACGCGGCTTTGCCGTCGTCGCCACTGAAGTGCGCAACCTGGCCCAGCGCAGCGCGGCCGCCGCCAAGGAGATCAGCAGCCTGATATCGCAATCGATCAGCGACATCACCAGCGGCGCGCGCTACGTCAACGACGCC
Source organism: Pseudomonadota bacterium (assembly GCA_040389625.1). Lineage (GTDB taxonomy): Bacteria > Pseudomonadota > Gammaproteobacteria > Burkholderiales > Burkholderiaceae_D > Rugamonas. The sequence goes on from JAZJZQ010000571.1 coordinate 1,944, forward strand.
GGCGCCACCATGCAGGAAATCCTGGACTCGGTGCAGCGCGTCACGGCCATCATGGACAACATCACGCGCGACTCGCATGCGCAATCGTCGGAGATCCACCAGATGGCCGACGCGGTGGGCGAAGTGGACGCCAGCACCCAGCAGAATGCTGCCATGGTGGAGCAGATTTCCGCTGCCGTGATGGCGCTGGAAGAGCGCACCAGTTTCCTGGCCGAGTCGGTGCGCGCCTTCAAGACGGACGCCGACAGCCAGCTGCACCTGGTGCCGGTGCGGTACGCGCCGGCGGCGGCGCGGCGTGAGCGGCTGGAGCGGGCGGCATAAGCGGCCAGCGCCCGTTGCCTGCGGCAGCCAGATGCAAAAACCGCTACACTGGGCACGCCCGATTTTTCTCCACAGGAGCTGTGATGCAATTTGAAGCAACCGTTGAATGGCAACGCCAGGGACAGGATTTTCTCGGCCAGCGCTACAGCCGCGCCCACC
>JAZJZQ010000572.1:0-4286 GCA_040389625.1 Pseudomonadota bacterium
AAAATCGTCCTCCGCCATCACTTTTCCCGCCAAAATCGCGCAACGGGAAGCCGGAAGCGGCGATAATCGGGGATATGCAGGCTCAGCGTGTGGGGGCCGGCTGGTTTATAGTGCTGCTTTTGTATCGCGCCGCTGTTGACCGTGCCGCCCTGCCCGCGCCGCCCTGCGCAGCCGCCGCTGCGGCCGTCGCCGCAGCCGCTCCCTTACCCGATAAGCGCCATGACCTCAGCCGCAGTCCCAGCCTTGCCAGTCGAAAACACGGTGGAAGACGCCCTGCTGCGTTCCATCCGCATCCCGCCGCGGCCCAGCCTGCTGGTCGACCTGCAGCAGGAACTGGCCGAGCCGGACCCGTCACCGCGCCGCATCGCCCGCATCATCGGCAACGACGTGGGCATGTCGGGCGCCCTGCTCAAGCTGGCCAACTCGCCGTTCTACGGCGCCGGACGCAAGGCCAAGTCGGTGGAACAGGCCATCAACTTCCTCGGCATCAACCACTGCGCGGCCCTGCTCACGGGCTTGCTGGCCAAACAGGCCATCGAAGGCAACGAGGCCACCCTGGACCAGTTCTGGGAAGTGTCGGCCCGGCGCGCCCAGGCCCTCGTGTTCACCTCGCGCCAGCTGCGCATCGCCCCGCCCGACATCGCCCACACCTTCGGCCTGTTCTGCGACATCGGCGTGCCGCTGCTGATGAACCGCTTCCCCGGCTACGTGGACACCTTCGCCGCCGCCAGCAACGACCCGCTGCGCCGCTTCACGGAAGTGGAGGATGCCCGCCACCAGACCAACCACGCCGCCATCGGCTGCCTGCTGGCCCGCAACTGGGGCCTGTCGCCGGACGTGTCGTGGGCCATCCTGCTGCACCACGACTACCGGGTGCTGGACGACCCGGCCACCGACGACGCCGTGCGCTCGCTGGTGGCGCTGTCGGTGCTGGCTGAAAAAGGCATCCAGCGCTACCACGGCAACGCCGTCTCGCTGGAGTGGGAAAAAGGCGGCGCCCCGGCCTGCCGCCACCTGGGCCTGTCGGAAGACGAGACGGCCGACCTGCTGGACGAACTGCACGAAACCTTTCATAACGAGCGCTAGGCCACACCAGCCGCGCGCTGTTCCGGGCGCGCCGCCGCGCCCGCCCGGACCGCCCCCAACAAGAAGAAACCATGCCCAAGAACAAGCGCCCCGTCCCCCGTAAATCCGCCGACACGCCCGAGCTCAAGGATGAGCTGCTGACCCGTAACCTGTGCGAACTGGCCCTCGAGCTGGCCGAGCAGGAAGAACCCGAGGCCATGAGCGAGCTGCTGCGCCAGCGCGAGAGCACCTTCCACAAGCTGGTGCGCAAGCTGCTCAACCAGCACAAGGACGAGGTACTGTACGGCGCCGTCGAGCTGGCCAAATTCGAGGACGTGGGCGCCTACCAGTACCTGCGCGCGGCCATCGAGGAAGCGGCCGGCACCGTGCTGCTGCGGCGCGACAACGCGCCCGAGCTGGAAATCGACGCCTTCGCCATCCCCCTGTTCGTGCACAGCACGGGCGGGCTGGACCCGGCCCACGACTTCCAGGACCCGGACGCCTACGACGCCCTGCTGGCCAGCTTCGTGCAAGGCCAGCTGGAAAGCCCCAAGGCCAAGGTGGTGCTGATCGGCCACGCCTACGACCTGGGCGAGATGGACCGCATCACCTACAGCGAATTGCACGAGATGGTGCGCGAGGCGGCCACCTCGATGACGGACAAGAAGCTGGTGCCCACGCCCGCCATCGAGCGCAGCCTGGCCGGCTGGAGCCCGGCCGGCTTCGGCCCGGACGACGCGGCCGTCGAACTGCGCTTCCTGGTCGGCTTCGCCCTCAAGCGGGCCGACGACCCGTTCTACAAGGTACCGGCCGGCGAGGCGGCGGCCGACGCCTATTTCGCCCGCCGCATGGAGCACTACCAGCGCTGGACGGAACAGTACGCGCCGCTGGTGCAGCGCTGCCTGGGCGGCGCCCGGCCGCTGCAGCTGAACTTCCTGTACCAGGACCTGTTCTTCGGCGCCAAGCAGCAGGGCGTGGCCGAACACGACATGCTGCAGCTGCTGGCCACGCTGAACCAGGCGCTGGCCGAACGGGGCGCGGACCCGGCCCAGGCCACGGCCATCGTCGGCCCGGCCGACGTCGACCACGAGATGCAGCTGCGTACCTGTCTCTACCTGGACGGCGCCGAACTGGCCGCCTGCGACAAGCCGCTCGACCTGGGCACCGACCTGGAAGCGGAAGTGGCCGACCTGCGCGACGCGCTGGCCAGCATCGGCCTGCGCCAGCTGTCCGTGGCCCTGAAATTCGACCCCAGCGGCGCCCCCGTCGAGCCGCAACCGCTGTAACGTCCGGGCCGATCGGGGCGTACCCGGGGCCGTTTGACAGCGGTCGGACAGCCGAGGATACTGGGCTCCATTAGCGGCCCCCCGGCCGCGGCCTGGGCGGCGCAGGCGTCAAGCTCCGCCGTACGATGACGGCGCCCCAGGCAGGCGCCGCGGAGGAGAGTTGTCATGTCAAGCCGCATTGCCATCCTGTGCCTTGCCCTGCTGGCGGGCTGCGCCAGCGCGCCGCGCGACAGTGCCGTCGGCCCCGCGCCGGCCGCCCTGTTCCAGGACCAGTTGTTCGGACCGCCGTCGGCCGCCGTCAGCGCCGCCGACCTGTTTACCGTCACCCCGGCCATGGACGCCTATCTGCGGGAACAGGTGCTGCACAAACAGCACGGCAAGGACAGGCGCCAGGCCCTGTTCGACGCCCTGTACCGCCACGACAAGCTGCAGCTCGAATACGATTCGACCATGACCCGCAACGCCGAGCAGACGTTTACGGCGCGCCGCGGCAACTGCCTGTCGCTCGTCATCATGACGGCCGCCCTGGCCCACCAGCTGGGACTGGAAGTGCAATACCAGAGCATCACCATGGACGATGCGTGGAGCCGCAGCGGCAACCTGTATTTTTCCAGCGGCCACGTCAACCTGATCCTGGGCCAGCCCAAGCTGGACATGAGCAAGGGCTATAACGCCCAGCAATACATGACGGTGGACTTCATCCCCATCCCGGAACTGGCCAAGCAGCAGGCCCAGCAACTCGACGAGCGCACCGTGGTGGCCATGTACATGAACAACCGGGCCGCCGAACTGCTGGTGCAAAACCAGCTCGACGACGCCTACTGGTGGGCCCGCAACGCCATCGGCCAGGACCCGGGCTTTCTCAACGCCTACAACACGCTGGGCGTGATCTACCAGCACCACGGCGACCTGGTGGCGGCCGAGCAGGTGCTGCGCCACGCCTGGAACCGCGCCCCCGGCAACACCGTCTTCCTGTACAACTTGGCCCAGGCGCTGGCCGACCTGGGCCGCACCGGGGAGGCGCAAACGCTGCGCGCCCGGCTGGCCCAGCTGGAACCGTATCCGCCGTTCTATTTCTTCAACCAGGGCCAGCAGGCCATGCGGGCCGGCGACTATGACCGGGCCCGCAAGCTGTTCCAGCGCGAACTGGACCGTTCGCCCGACTACCATGAGTTCCATTTCTGGATCGCGGTGGCCTCGTTCAAACTAGGCGACCTGGCCCAGGCCGACCGCCACATGAAACAGGCCATGGAGAACAGCACCACGCGCGGCGACCACGACCTGTATGCAGCCAAGCTGGACCGTCTCAAGGCCTACGAGGCGCAGCCAGCCAGGCAGTAGCGGCGCCGGCGCCAACGGACGGCGCGGCGACGGCAACCGGGGTGGCGCCTGTGGCGGGCCAGCCGCGGCGTGGGCTTGACAGAATGTTGCGGATGCGCAACAATTGCAAAAAAAATAAACTAACAGCCCGCCTCCGCCCAAGGATATCGCCATGCACCGACTCTGGTCCGCCCTCACGCTCGCTTGCCTGCTGACTGCCTGCGGCGGCGGCGGCGGTGGCGGCACGACGGCCCCCGCCGCCAGCGCGGCATTGACCTTCGCCCCCAACCCGCTGGCCATCTCGGTGTCCGCCGGCACATCGGCCACGGCCACCGTCAACGCCAGCGTGAACCGGCCCGCCGACTTTGACAGTTCCGCCGTCTTTGCCTACCTGGTCGATGGCGCCGGCGTGCTGTTGCCCAACGCCCAGCTGCTACACGACTCCAGTCTGGCCTACCACGCCACCGTGCAAACGGTACCCACCCTGGCCGCCGGGCGCTACCAGGGTAATTTCACCGTGAAGCTGTGCCGTGACAGCGCGTGCGCCAGCCAGTATCCCGGCTCGCCCATGTTGCTGCCCTACGACATCCAGGTCACGCCGGCCGGCACGGCCCC
>JAZJZQ010000573.1:0-6168 GCA_040389625.1 Pseudomonadota bacterium
TTCTGGCCCAGGGCCAGGTTGTACTCGGCGCCGCCGCGTTCGTCGGTGTTGCCTTGGATCAGGATCGAACGCTGCTTGTTCTTGGCCAGGTAAGCGGAGTGGTTTTCCACCACTGGCTTGCCGTCGGCGCGCACGACGTAGCTGTCGAAGTCGAAGTAGACGCTGCGGTTGGCCAGCACGCCTTTTGGATCGTCCAGCGGATCGATCGACTTGGTCTCCACGGGAGCGACGGTGCGGGTGTCGGCTGCCGGTGCGGTCGGTTCCGGTGCGCGCTCTACCACGGGTGCGGGTTCGGCCAGTTTGACTGGGGTGCTGCAAGCAGACAGAATCGCTGCGGTGGTGAGGGCGAAGGCTAAGCTGCTGATTTTACGCATGTTGACTCTCCTGGTTGTAAATGAAGGATTTTACTGCATGAAAGGACCCCAGGTGGGCTCCTTGATATTGCCCGCCTGCGTGGTCAGGCGTTGCTTGACCCGGCCGTCGACGGAAACCACGGCCAGCGACTTGCGCCGTCCCGATTCGGTGGCGTACATGATGTACTTGCCGTTGGGCGCGAAACTGGGCGCTTCGTCGCTGGTGGTGTCGGACAGGCGCTGCTCCTGGCCGCTGGCCAGGTCCAGCACGTACAGCTGGAAGTTGCCGTCGCGGCGGGAAATAAAGGCCAGCGTCTTGCCGTCGGGCGAGATGCGCGGGCTGATGTTGTAGCTGCCGCCGAAGGTGACGCGCTGGGCGTCGCCGCCCGTGGCGCCCATGCGGTAGACCTGCGGGCCGCCGCTGCGGTCGCTGGTGAAGTAGATGCTCTGGCCGTCGGCCGACCATTTCGGTTCCGTGTCGATGCCGGCGCTGTTGGACACGCGACGCAGGCCGCTGCCGTCGGCGTTGACGGTGTAGACCTGGGTATGGCCGTCCTTGGACAGGGCCACGGCCAGCTTGCTGCCGTCCGGCGCCCAGGCGGGCGCCGAGTTGCTGCCTTTTTCGTTGGCCACCACGGTGCGGGCGCGGGTGATCAGGTTCTGCACGTAGACCACCGGCTTGCGCTGCTCGAACGAGACATAGGCCACCTTGGTGCCGTCCGGCGACCAGGCCGGCGAGATGATGGGTTCGTTCGAGCGCAGCGCCAGCTGCACGCCTTCGCCGTCGGCGTCGGCCACTTCCAGCCGGTAGCTGCGCCCTTCCTGGGTCACGTAGGCGATGCGGGTCGAGAACGCGCCGCGCACGCCGGTCAGCTTGAGGTAGATGTCGTCGGCGATCTTGTGGGCCGCCAGGCGGGTGAACTGGGGCGGGGTGGCCTGGTCCAGCTGCGACAGCTTGCCGGCCTTGATGGTGTCGAGCAGCTTGTAGCGCACGTCGTAGCGGCCGTCGGCCAGCTGCTGCACGGTGCCCACCACCAGCGCGTCGGCGCCGCGCGACTTCCAGGCGCTGTAGTCGATGTTGTTGACGTCGTTGATGGTGCCGGCGTCGATCACCTTGAAGGCGCCGCTGCGCTCCAGGTCAGCCTTGATGATGGCCGACATGTGCTGGGGCGCCACGTTCTCGTCCGCAAAGGCGGCCACGGCGACGGGGATCTGGTTGCTGCCCACGCCGGAAATTTCAATCCGCATCTGGGCTTGCGCGCTGCCGGCGGCGATGGCCAGGCCGGCGTAGATGACGTAATGGTTCAGTGTTTTCATGGTAGCCATTAATGTAAATCCTTCATATTGAAATCGGCGACAAACTCACGCTCCACCGTACCATCTTTTTTCTTCGGCAGCGGCGACGATTTCCAGATCGCGTTTTCCACCGCCGTATCGTAGGCCGCGTTGCCGCTGCCTTTATTTTTGCGCACCGAAATGATTTCGCCGGTGGGCAGTTGCGAGATCTTGAAGGTGGCCGTCAGCGTGTCGTCCGTGCCGCTGTAGACCAGGTTGCCCTTGATCTTGCCGCGGATGGCCGCCTCGTAGCTGCCGTCCGAACGGGGACCGGTCGACTTGGCCGCCGTGCCGCTGGTGCCGGCGCCCACGGCGCCCGTGATGCGGCTCATTTCCGCTGCGCGCGCCTTCTCGGCTGCCCTGTCCTGCTTGGCCTTGGCTTCCTTGTCCGCCTTCAGTTTCTTCTCGGCCTGTTCCTTCTTGTCCTTTTTCTCCTGCTCTTCCTTGGCCTTTTGCTCTTCCAGCTTTTTCTTCAGTTCAGCCTTTTCCTTGTCGGCCTTGATCTTTTCCTGCTTGAATTTTTCCAGCTTCTGCTCTTCCAGCTTGATGCGTTCCTTCTGCAATTCTTCCTGCTTTTCCTTCTCGGCCTTGCGTCGGGCTTTCAGGCGTTCGAGCGCGATGTCCGGCGCCTTGGGTTCGGGCTTGACCTCTTCCGGCGGCGCCACGGGCGCCGGCGGCGGCTTCACTGCCGGTTCCGGTTCCACTTCCGGCGCAGGTGGCGCGGGCGGCGCCGGCGGGGCGGCCGTCTGCACCTTCATGTCCCACACTTCCGCTTCCACCGCCACCGGCTCGTTGCTTTGCCAGTGCACGCCCACCCACAGGAACAGGATCAGCACGGCGTGCATGGCGACAGCCATGGTGACCGAGCGCAGGCCGTCATGCTGCTTGGGTACCTTGTACGGGCCGCCGGCCGTTGCGTGTTTCATGGTCTGCGTCTGCATTACTTGGTTGCCAGGCCCACGCGATTGATGCCCATCTTCTTCGCTTCCGAAATGAGCTGGATCACGTCGTCATACTTGCTGTCCTTGTCGCCGGCGATCAGCACGGGGAACTCGGGATTCGCGTCATGCAGCGTGTGCAGCTTGCGCACCAGCGCCTCGCGGTTGGGCGCCGTTTCCGGCGCATCCGCGTTCTTGCCCTGCACGCCAATCGACAGCGCGCCGTTGGGCTTGATGACGACCTGGATGTAGTCGTCGGGCGGACGGTTCGTTTTTTCCGCGTTGGGCAGGTTGACCACGCTGGGGTTGTTGGACGACGGCATCACCATGAAGATGATGAGCAGCACCAGCATCACGTCGATGTAGGGCACGACGTTGATCTCGGACTTGAACTTGCGGCCGCGGCCGCCGCGCATGCTGCTGTTGAAAGAGGAAGCCATGATGGTGCTGCCTTAATTAACGCGACTGCCGTTGCAGGATGTTCGAGAATTCTTCCACGAAGCTCTCGAAGCGGATCGCCAGGCGGTCGATGTCATGCGAAAAACGGTTGTAGGCCACGACGGCCGGAATGGCGGCGAACAGGCCGATGGCGGTCGCGATCAGCGCTTCGGCAATGCCGGGCGCCACAGCGGCCAGCGTGGCCTGCTGCACGTTGGCCAGGCCGCGGAAGGCGTTCATGATGCCCCAGACCGTACCCAGCAGGCCGATGTAGGGCGAGACGGAACCGACCGAGGCGAGAAAGGCCAGGTGCGATTCGAGCACGTCCATCTCGCGCTGGAAGGCTGCGCGCATGGCGCGGCGGGCGCCGTCCAGCACGGCACTGCCGTCGAGCGCGTCGCGGCTGCCGTACGATGCCTTGCCCTTGATGTATTCGCCCATGCCGGCCTCGAAGATGCGGGCCAGGGCGCCGCTGCCGGCGCGGTCCTTGCCGGCGTTCTGGTGCAGGGCGTGCAGGTTGCCGCCGGCCCAGAAGGTCTTTTCAAACTCGATGGTCTGGCGGCGCGCGGCGCGCACGGCGTACATCTTGCGGAAGATATAGGTCCAGCTGGTCAGCGAAATGCCGAACAGCAGCGCCATGATCAGCTGCACGATCAGGTGGGCGTTGGTGATGAGGGACAGGAAGGACAGGTCTTGGGTGACGTTCATGGGGTTTCGATCTGGGTGAAAAGTACCGCTTCAGGATGGCATGACGCCGCGCATGCGGGCGGCAACGGCGGGTGGCACGGCGCGTGGGCGCAGGGCCGAATCGACGCAGCCCACCTTGACGCGGGCCGTGTTCAGCAACTGTTCGCCGCACCAGACTTGCTGCTCAAACAGGATGGAGGCGCGGCCCATTTTTTCTATCCTGAGCGTTAATTTTAGTACATCGTCGAGCTTGGCCGGCGCGTGGTAGTCGGCGCTGACGTTCTTGACGACGAACATGGCGTCATGTTCCTGCAGCAGCGCATGCTGGTTGACGTCTATGGCGCGCAGCCATTCCGTGCGGGCACGTTCATAGAACTTCAGGTAGTTTGCGTAATAGACAATACCGCCGGCGTCCGTGTCTTCGTAGTAGACGCGGACATTCCAGGTGAACTCTGCAGACATGTTGGATTTACTACTAGTGAGATTGAGCAACATTTTACGCGACTTTGTGATCGGGATTGAAGCGGACGGGCGATTTTCGTGGAATCATCGTCCATTTTGTCGTTTCTGCTATCCCGGGGCGCAAAGTTGCACCGCCAGCAGTTAAGCCGATGACGGGAAAAATGCCAAGCCCTGTAACAACCGCTTACCTTTGGGCCTGGTTTTGCAACATGTTTGCAAACTGTGTAGCTAGTTTGCTTAAATTGCTTAAGCGAACCGGCCCGGCTCAGGCGGTGCGCTTGATGGCGAACGGTCCGAAACCCTGGCAGGTTGGCATGATTTCAATGTTGTTGATATTGACATGCGGCGGCAGGGTGGCGATCCAGTAGGCCGTGTTGGCAATGTCGTCCGCCGTCAGCGGCACCGTGCCTTCGTAGACCTTGGCCGCGGCTGCGTCGTCGCCCTTCATGCGCACGTTGGAGAACTCGGTGCCGCCGCACAGGCCGGGCGCCAGGTTGGTGGCGCGCACGCCCGTGCCCACCAGGTCGGCGCGCAGGTTGAGGGTGAACTGTTCGACGAAAGCCTTGGTGGCGCCGTACACATTGCCGCCCGGGTAGGGATAGGCGCCGGCCGTGGAGCCGATATTGATCACGGTGCCCGTGCCGCGCGCCACCATCGATGGCAATATGGCGCGGGTCATGGCGACCAGGCCGGCGCAATTGGTGGCAATCATGGTCTGCCAGTCGGCCAGCGACGCTTCGTGGGCCGGGCTGGTGCCCAGCGCCAGGCCGGCGTTGTTAATCAGCACGTCGATTGGTTGCCAGTCGGCCGGCAGGGCGGCCAGGGCGGCGTCGACCGAGGCCTGGTCCGTCACGTCCAGCTCGACGGGCAGGGCGGCCGCACCCAGTTCGGCGGCCAGCGCCTGCAGGCGCTCGACGCGGCGGCCGCTGATGATGACCCGGTGGCCGTGTCCGGCAAAGGTGCGTGCCATGGCGGCGCCGAAACCGGCCGTTGCGCCCGTGATGAATACGATCATGTTCTGTCCTTGTGGGTGGAAGGGGAGGATAGGCCAAAATTGTAGCCGAAATGCCCGCCGCGCCAGCCTAACACGGGAAAATGACAGCTTGATTGCTAATTAGATAACATTTTCCTTGCCCAATTGCTGCCTTTAACTTACAATTTGCCTTCCATTACGTCTCACGTAACTGGCGAAAAGCTGCGATGATTCCCGGCCGGCATACCCGGCAGGCGAGTTGGTCCGTTGGCGAAAGGTGGGCATCCACCGGGGAACGTGAGATTTCAATAGCCGTTCGCCTGGGCAGCCCACCGATGGTACGCACAATGAGGCTGTCTTTCCGCTATCGGCTTCCCTCATTCGATCCAACCTGCCAGAAACAAGTTACTCATACCGATTGGAGTTTTTACATGTTCGCAAAAGATCACACCCTCGCCAACGTAGACCCTGAGCTGTTCGGCGCCATCCAGAACGAAAACCGCCGCCAGCACGACCACATCGAGCTGATCGCTTCGGAAAACTACACCTCGCCAGCCGTGATGGAAGCCCAGGGCTCCCAGCTGACCAACAAGTATGCCGAAGGCTATCCAGGCAAGCGCTACTACGGTGGCTGCGAATACGTGGACGTCGTCGAGCAACTGGCGATCGACCGCGTCAAGCAGCTGTTCGGCGCCGAAGCGGCCAACGTGCAGCCTAACTCGGGCTCGCAAGCCAACCAGGGCGTGTTCTTCGCCGTGCTGAAACCGGGCGACACCATCATGGGCATGTCGCTGGCCGAAGGCGGCCACCTGACCCACGGCATGCCACTGAACATGTCGGGCAAATGGTTCAACGTCGTTTCCTACGGCCTGACCGCCGCCGAAGACATCGACTACGACGCCATGGAAGCGCTGGCCAAGGAACACAAGCCCAAGCTGATCATCGCCGGCGCCTCGGCGTTCTCGAAAAAGATCGACTTCGA
>JAZJZQ010000574.1:0-1522 GCA_040389625.1 Pseudomonadota bacterium
GAACAGCAGGGCCGGCGCGGCCAGCCGCAGCCAGCGCATGCCGAGCTCGGACCAGCCGTGCGGGCCGCGCTGCCAGCCGAAACGCAGCGCCAGGCAGTGGGCGGTGAGGGCCGTCAAGGCCAGCTTGGCCAGTTCCACCGGCTGCAGATCGAACACGCCCGTCTCGTCGCCCCATAGCACCTGGGCCGCCAGCGCGGCCAGCGCCATGGCGGCAAACAGCATCAGCAGCCATTCGACGCTGCGCTGTGGCAGCCGGGCGCCCAGGCGGGCCGCGCACAGGCGCCACGCCGCGCCCAGCGCCGTGCCGATGGCCAGCATGGCGGCGCTCTTCTGGTAGTAGCGTAGCCACGACGCTTCGTCGGCCCCCAGGCCTAATTCCAGCTGGGCCAGCAATCCGGTGGCCAGCAGGATCACGGCAGCGGCCACCGGCAACGACAGCCGGCCCGGCAGCGCGAGCCATGTGGCCAGCGCCCAGCAGGCCAGCAGCAGGGAGCAGGCGGCGCCGGGTGGATGGCCTGCGCGTTGCAGTACCAGCGCCGCCGTGCCGCCAACGAGCAGACAGGCGGCGGCCCACAGCGCCGCCGCCGAAGGCCATGGGGAATTTGCGATCGTGGGCCGTGGCGGCCATCGCACTGCCATCTGGCCCGTCATCAGGACGCACAGGCCGGCCAGGCCGGACAGCATCGCGCCGAACACGATGGGGTCGCCGTCCCCGTTCCATAGTGTGCGTTGCCGCCATTGCCATTCGACGGCGGACGGCAGGCGCACTTCCGGGATGCTGTGCAGCGTGATGCGGCGGCTCGGCGTCAGGGTCAGCACATCGCCCGACAGGTTCACTTCGAAGCGCGTGTGGCCGACCACGAGCGCGCGCATCTGGGCCAGCGGCGCCTCCTGCCGCCGCAGGTCGGCCGCTTGCGCCCCATCCAATATCTGCACGGCGGCCGGTTCGCCATCCGGATTGCCCGCGCTGAGCACGATCCGGCCGCCGTCGCGCTCCAGCCTTGCCGCGCCGGGCGTCACATCGGCCAGACCGAGCCGGTTGCCGCAATGGAGATTGCCGCCGAACGTGAGCGGGTGGGCAACCGTCAGCGGCGCCGGCATCCAGCGGTTCCACAACGCCAGCAGCCTGGCGCCGCCATGCGCATCGGGACAGGCCGGCTGCGGTAGACCGTTGCGGTACAGCGTGGCGCCGTCGAACCGCCAGTGCTGGCCGGCCCTGGCGAAGGCGATGGTGCCGGCGCCGGACGGTGCGATGGCAAAGCGCTGGTCGTCGATCTGGAAGCCGCGCTTGCCCTGCAGGGAGGCGCTGCCCATGTGCCGTTCGCCGTCCGCATCCTGCAGCACCAGCTGGCGAGACTGGCTCAGATTCGCCAGCATCCAGATCCCGTCGGCGTCGCGCCGCAGGGCCAGGTGGGTCTTGTCGGCCTGCGGCGCGGCCAGCTCGTGCCGTCCCAGCGTCATGTTCGCGCCCGGCGCCAGCGTGACCTTGATGGCGGCCGGCAGCCAGGCCGGCGGCGCGCGC
>JAZJZQ010000575.1:0-5802 GCA_040389625.1 Pseudomonadota bacterium
GTCGCCGATACGCAGGTTTTCCTTCGGGATCATCTGGTCGCGCGGCAGGCGCGCTTCGATCTTGCCCGATTCGACGATGGCGTCACCGCGCTCCATGCGCTTGATGGTGCCCGTCACGAGCGAGTCGCCGCGCTCCAGGAAGTCGACCAGGATCTGTTCACGCTCGGCGTCGCGCACGCGCTGCAGCACCACTTGCTTGGTGTCCTGCGCAAAGCGGCGGCCGAATTCCACGGATTCGATCGGCTCTTCGATGTGGTCGTCCACTTCGATGTCGGGAATCTGTTCCTTTGCTTCGAACAGCAGGATTTCCTGGTCCGGCAGCTGGAGGCCAGCTTCATCCGGCACCACGTGCCAGCGGCGGAAGGACTCGAATTCACCCGACTCGCGGTCGATCGAAACGCGGATATCGACTTCACCTTCATAGCGTTTCTTCGTGGCTTGCGCCAACGCGAATTCCAGCGCGCCGAATACGACATCCTTATCGACGTTTTTCTCACGCGCCAGCGCGTCTACCAATAACAAAACTTCGCGACTCATGCTTTGCGTCCCTTAAAAACCACCTGCGGCACCAAGTGTGCCTTATCCACATCGGCGAGCGTAAACTCCAACAACGCCGGCCCATCTTTACTTTCAAATTCCAACGATAAATTCTCGCCCTGGGGTTCCTGCAGAACGCCCTGGTAGGTGCGCCGGTTGTTCGTGTCCGGCAAGGCGACGCGCAGCTTGACGCTGGCTTCACAGCCCGCAAAGCGCACAAAGTCGGCCATTTTTCGCACCGGGCGATCGAGGCCCGGCGACGAGATTTCCAGACGTTCGTAGTTGACGTTTTCCACCGTCAACACGTGCGACAACTGGTGGCTCACCGTGGCACAATCTTCCACGGTGATCGGGCCTTTTTCGGCCACATCTTCCGCCGAGAAATCGATATACACGCGCAGCAGTCCACGCTCGGCCCGTTCGACATCAACCAGCTCATAGCCCAGACCGGACACGGTCTTTTCAATTAATTCCGGCAGCTGCAAGAAATTCTCCAGATCAAAGTCCGTTTCCACTATGAAAAACGGACCGTTCAAAACGGTTCACCAAAAAAAAAATGGGCATCTGCCCATCTTCTTGTATTCCCAGCCAGATGAAAGCACTCTCAGCAAATTAAACCTGCGAAGAACTTTAACTAGGCTGGTTATTATAACCTGATCTTCCCTGTGCCGCAATGCCGCAGATACCCCAACGGCAGGCTTACAACAGAGAAAATCGGGCTACAAGCCCCAAAAACAGGGCAAACAGCGCCTGGCGGCCGACGCGGCAAACAGGCCGCGGCGGCCGTCGCCACATCAGCCTTTACGGCGGCGCGGCATGCCATGGTCGATGGCGCCGCCACGGGGCGGCTGGTTGCGGCGCGGCGCGCTGGCGTTGCCGAAACCGAAGGTGGTCTGCAGCGGATCAGGCTGGCGCGGACCGCGTTGCGGGCCCTTGGCAGCGCCGAAACCCTGGCCCTGGCCTTGCCCCTGGCCTTGTGCACGACCCTGCCCCTGAGCCTGGCCTTGCGCGCGGCCCGGACCTTGCGGCTTGCCCCGGCCCTGGCCCTGGCCTTCGAAACCGCCGCCCAGCGGACGGCCGCCAGCGTAGGCGCCCAGGCCTTGCGGACGGCCACCGGGACGGCCGCTCTGGCCCATGCCCGCGCCACCCGGACGCCCCATACCTGGGCCGCGGCCCTGGCCACGGGCCGGTTTCGGGAACGGCAGCGCATTGTCATTGCTGACGTCGATACGGTTGAAGTTAGGCTCATCGCGCTCGTCATGCTCATCGCGCTCGCCGCGCTCACCACGCTGGCCCCGCTCACGCTTCGGACCGGCGCCCTTGGCGCTGGCGCCGCGCGCTTCGCCCGGCACTTTCTTTTCCACACCGTAGGCGGCCATCAGGTCGCGCACGGTGTTTTCCTCCATCTCTTCCCAGCGGCCGCGCTTGAGGCTGCTCGGCAGCGTCATGGCGCCGTAACGGGTACGGATCAGGCGCGACACGGTCAGGCCGATCGCTTCGAACATGCGGCGCACTTCGCGGTTACGGCCTTCGCCGATCACCACGCGATACCACTTGTTGATGCCTTCGCCGCCGCCATCGGCGATCTTGGAGAACTGCGCCAGGCCGTCTTCCAGCTCGACGCCGGCCAGCAGCTTCTGGCGCATGCCCTCTTCCAGCTCGCCCAGCGTACGCACCGCGTATTCGCGGTCGATGCCGTAGCGCGGGTGCATCAGCCGGTTGGCCAGGTCGCCCGAGGTGGTAAACAGCAGCAAGCCTTCCGTATTGAAGTCCAGGCGGCCCACGGCCAGCCACTTGCCGGCCTTCATGGTGGGCAGGCGGTCGAACACGGACGGACGGCCATCCGGGTCGTCATGGCTGACGATCTCGCCGGCCGGCTTGTGGTAGACCAGCACGCGCGGCGGCTTCTTGCTCACGCGGCGCTGGATCAGCTTGCCGTTGATGCGGACCTGGTCAGTGTCCAGGATGCGCTGGCCGATGTGGGCCGGCTCACCGTTGACGGACACGCGGCCGGCAATGATCAGTTCTTCCATGTCGCGGCGCGAACCGAGGCCCGCTTCCGCCAGCACCTTGTGCAGCTTGGGTGCATCGTCATCCGCCGTCAGGTCGCGGCGCACGGCTTTGGCCGGCGCGGCGCGGCCCTGGCCGCCGCCTTCGCTGTCGTAGGCATCCGAGGTCACGAACGAGAACACGGCGTCGGCATCGTTGGCCTTGGGCGCACCGCCCTTGCCACCCTGGGCGCCGCGCTGTTGCTGCTTGCCGCCCTTGCCTTTTTGCTGGTTGGGCTGGCCCTTGCCGGCGCCGCGCGCTTCGTTGCGGGGACCGCGCTCGTGGCGAGGCTTGCCATCCTTGGGCCACACGCCTTCGCCTTCAGCAGGCGCTTCGCCTTCAACGGCGGCGACCGGCTCGGGACGCGGCATGGCGGCCTGGCGGGCGGCGCGCTGTTCGCGCATCTGGCGCGGACCGCGCGGCGGACGTGGGCCGCGCTCGGCGCGTTCGCCGACAGCAGCTTCGGCCGCAGCGGACGTCGCTGGCGCGACGGTCTCGGCAGCGCTGGATGCGGCAGCAGATGCGGCAGCTGGCGCAGGAGCAGACGCAGCAGCAGCGGCAGGCGCGGCCGCTACAGGTGCGGCAGCGGCTGGCTTGGCGGTAGCTGGCTTGGCGGCAGCTGGTTTGGCAGCGGCTGGCTTTGCAGCGGCTGGCTTTGCAGCGGCTGGCTTGGCGGCAGCTGGCATGGCGGCCGGCGCCGTTTCCGGCGCAGCAGCGTCGGCCTTGGCGGCTGGCTTGGCGCGTGGCTTCTTGACGGGCGCTTCGGCAGGCGCGGCGGCGACCGGTGCCTCGGCGGCCGGTGCGGCAGCCTCGGCTACCGCCTTCGGTTTGCGCTTGGGCTTGGCCGCGACGGGTTCGCCTGCGGCGGCAACGGCCGCGTTGTCGGCTTCGATCTGGGCTTTGGTGCGGCGTTTAGGCTTGGCGACCACTTCGGCGGCAACTGCGCCGCTGACTGACTCTGGAGAATTAGGATTGTTCATTATTCATTTCTTGGTTGTGCTCAGCGTCAACCGTTAAATCTGGCGCAGGGCCGTGGGTAATGGCCGGGGCCGGCGATACATCAGCCGTCCCCGCGTCGTGGCCGGCTTCCGGGCTTGCCGTGACATCTACGGCCACTTCCGCCTCACCATCCGTACCAACTGTTTGTTGCGCGGCATTATGTGCCGCAAAATTTTCCTGCAGGGCCGCTTCCAGCGCTTCCATATCGGGACCGCCACCCTGCATTTCACTGATTGTCTGCAACGGCGGCAGCTGGGACAGCGAATTCAAGCCCAGATCATCCAAAAACTGCTTGGTCGTGCCCAGCAAAGCGGGGCGGCCGACCACGTCGCGATAACCGATCGCATCGACCCAGCCGCGGTCTTCCAGCATCTTGATCGTCTGCGAGTTGACGGCCACACCGCGGATTTCCTCGATGTCGCCGCGCGTCACCGGCTGGCGGTAGGCGATGATGGCCAGCGTTTCCAGGGTAGCGCGCGAATATTTGGGCGGCTTTTCCGGGTTCAGGCGGTCCAGGTACAACTTCATTTCCGGCCGGCTCTGGAATCGCCAGCCGCTCGACAGGCTGACCACTTCGATGCCCTTGCCGGCCCAGTCCAGCTGCAATTCTTCCAGCAATGCCTTGATCGTATCGGCGCCGACCCCGGGGCCACGCGGCCGGCCCTGGTCGTCCACGTCGACATACAGCTTCTTCAGACTGTGGATGGACAAGGGCTCATGCGCGCACAGCAGCGCGGTTTCGAGGACTTTTTTCGCCTCACCTGTATTCATAGCAATCTTGTGGCTGCATTCACATGCAAGAAAGAAATCAATAACAATCAGTGAGGCGTATGGCCGGCATCCGGGATGCCGCCTGGCTGGAGTACTCGCTGAAGCTGGTTTTTCCGACGCCCGGGCCGATGCGCGCTGAGCGGGAGGGAGAGACATACCACCTACGGTGCCGCGACACTGAAGCAGCTGCCGTTGATTTCAAGTGAAACGCGATCCTGGCGCGCCGTTTTCGGGCGAAAAGCGGTGCGAACGATCCATGCCGTTTCATCCAACAGAGCGAATTGTACCTGATAAAAGACTGAAAAGCGCATTTCGCTCACGGCGAAATGTAACAGAGCTTACGCTTAAGCAAGTCTTTCGGACAAGATTGCCGACACACCAACGAAGGCCGGGTACTCGGCCGTGATGACGAAAGTGGGCACTTTGGCCAGGTAGGCGGCAAAGCGGCCCTTCTGTTCGAAGCGGGCGCGGAAGCCGGAACGGTCGAAGCGCGCACCAAGACGAGGCACGATGCCGCCGCCGATGTAGATCCCGCCCTGGGCACCCAGCGTGATGGCCACGTTGCTGGCCACCGTGCCCAGCATGCAGCAGAACGCTTCGATCACCTGGTCGCACAGAGCCGATTCGCCGGCCAGCGCGCGGCGCGTGATTTCCGGCGCGCCGATCGCTTCCGCCGGCACGCCCGTATGGTCGGCCAGGGCGCGGTAGATCAGTTCGATCCCGACGCCCGACATCAGCCGCTCGGCCGACACGTGCTCGAATTCACGCCAGGCGAAACGCAGGACGGCAATTTCCGTCTCGTTGACGGGCGAGAAGCTGACGTGGCCGCCCTCGCTGAGCAAGGCCGTCCAGCTGTCGCCGGCCGGAATCAGGCCGGACACGCCCAGGCCCGTACCGGCGCCGATCAGCCCCAGCGGGGCGCCGGCCTGGGCCGCGCCGCCGCCCACCTGGTGCTTCTGGGTGGCGGACAGCAAGGGCAACGAGCGGGCCAGGGCCGTGAAATCATTAACCACCACCAGCGTCTCGAAACCGCACTCGGTGCGCAGGGCTTCGATGGAAAACTCCCAATGGTGATTGGTCATGCGCACCAGGTCGCCCGTGACGGGATTGGCAATGGCGATGGCGCCCTGCCGCACCGGACCCAGGCCCGCCTGCACCACAGCCGGCAAGGCCAGGTAAGCCTGCAAGGCGGCGGCCAGGGTCGGATAGTCCGCACATGGCAATACATTGATCAGGTCAATCCGGCCCGGCGCCAGTTCCAGGGCGAAACGTGCATTGGTGCCACCCACATCGGCCAGCAAGCGCGGGCCGCCAGGGAAAGCAGTGGTCGAAGAGTGCGGCGCTGGGGTGGACTGGGCTGTCATGATGGATCAAAAGAAGTTGAGCCCTAAGCTTAATGGATTTCTTAGCCGATCCGCAAGTATTGTTTGTAGTTTTAGTACACGC
>JAZJZQ010000575.1:5902-9463 GCA_040389625.1 Pseudomonadota bacterium
CGGTGGAAGCCATGGGCCAGCAGTTCCTTGGCCACGTGGGCGGCCGACACGTCGTTAGGGCAACTGCAATAGACGACGATGTGACGGTCCTTGTCCAGCGCCGCCAGTTCCGGGATCGGCACGCCGCCATTGAACAGCAGCGCGCCCGGCACGGCCGGCTCCAGCAGTTGCGCCGTCGCGCTGCGGGCGTCCACCAGCACCGGCTCGTGGCCCTCGTCAAGCAGGCTTTTCAGCTCGTCGATGGTGATGCGGTCCACCTGCACGGACTGGTGGAAACGCTTGCGCTCCACATACTTGAACGTTACGAACAATCCCAGCAATACGCCCAGCACGATCAGCGCCGTCGTGCCCATGGTGCTGAGGATGCCCAGCACCTGCGCCACGCTGGTGTGGAAATAGGCACCGATGCCGATGCCCGTGCCGCTCCACAGCAAGCCGCCGGCCATGCTGAAGCCGAGGAAGGTGGCCTTGGCCGTGCCCATGGCGCCGGCCAGCGGCGAGGCGATGGTGTTGAAACCGGGGATGAACTTGGACACCATCAGCGCCTTCGGTCCCCAGCGCTTGAAATTGTCTTCCGTCTGGCTCACGCAGTAGTCGGGCGACAGCGAGATGCGGCACAGCAGCTTTAGGATGCGTTTGCCGAAATAGCGCCCGGCGTGGAACCAGAACTGGTCGCTGATCAGGCAGGCCAGCAGGCTCACGGCCAGCACGCCGGGCCAGGCCAGGTCGCCGTCCTTGGCCAGCGCGCCGGCCACGATCAGCACCGGATAGGCGGGTATGGGCAATCCGATCTGCTCGACCAGCACGACGGCGAACACGATCAGGACGCCGTATTGTTGCAGCAGTGGGATGAGATTGGCCATCCCGCTATCTTAGCGTAAAACGGCGCCGCCGGCTGGACGGCAGGCCGCCGCCAGGGCGCGCCGGCCGTTGGACTGGGCCACTAACCGCCCAGGCCGCGCGGCACGGCCGCCAGCAGGCTGCGCGTGTACGGATGGGCGGGATTGCGGTACAGCTGGTCCGAATTGGCCAGCTCCACCACCCTGCCCTGGTGCATCACCATGACCTGGTCCGCCATGTATTTCACGACCGACAAGTCGTGCGAAATGAACAGGTAGGACAAGCCGTATTCATCCTGCAAGTCCTGCAGCAGGTTGAGCACCTGGGCCTGCACCGACACGTCCAGCGCCGACACCGATTCGTCGCACACGAGGATCTCCGGCTTCATGGTCAGGCAGCGGGCGATGGCGATGCGCTGCCGCTGGCCGCCGGAAAACTCGTGCGGATAACGGTGCATGGCCTGCGCCGGCAGCCCCACCCGCTCCAGCAGCTGGCAGGCCATGGCATTGCGGGCCCGGTCGTCGGTACCGATGGCGTGGATGCGCATCGGCTCCAACAGGATCTGGCCCACCGTGTAGCGCGGATTGAGCGAGGCGTAGGGATTCTGGAAAATGATCTGGATGCGCCGCTTGTAGGGCAGGAATTCGCGCGCGCTCATGGCCAGCAGATCGCGCCCCTCGAACATGGCGCTGCCGGCCGTGGCCTGGTGCAATCGCAGCAGCGTGAGACCGACCGTGGTCTTGCCGGAACCGGACTCGCCTACCACGCCCAGCGTCTTGCCGCGCGCCAGCGTGAACGACACGTCGCGCACGGCCTGGAACTCGCGCTTGCCGAACCACCCTTCACGCAGCTGGAAACTCTTGCTCAGCTGATGCACCGTCAGCACCGTCTCATCGTCCGGCGCGTAGCCGCGCACGCGCTCGCGGACCGGTTCGGCCTGGGCGCCGGCCTTGCCGTCCAGGCAGTCGGCGATCACGGGCAGGCGCCAGGGCCGCGCCGCCAGTGGCGGCCGGCAATGCAGCAAGGCCCGGGTGTAGGCATCCCGCGGCTGGCCGAATACCTGGCGCACTGGCCCCGTCTCGCGCACTTCGCCGTGGCGCATGACGATCACGTGGTCGGCGATCTCGCCCACCAGCGCCAGGTCGTGGGTGATGAACAGCACCGACATCCGGTGCTTGCGGCGCAGGCTGGCCAGCAGCGCCATGATCTGCTTCTGTATCGTCACGTCCAGCGCCGTGGTGGGCTCGTCGGCGATCAGCAGCTGCGGTTCGCAGGCGATGGCCATGGCGATCATCACGCGCTGCTGCTGGCCGCCCGAGAGCTGGCCGGGATAGGCGTCGATCTTGCGGGCCGGGTCCGGAATGCCCACCTCGTCGAGCAGCGCCAGCGTGCGGGCGCGGGCCTGGCGCCGGTCCATGCCCATGTGGCGGCGCAGCACCTCGCCGATCTGGAAGCCCACCGTGAACACGGGATTGAGCGAGGACATGGGTTCCTGGAAGATCATGGCCACGTCCTTGCCGCACAGGGCGCGCCGCTCCCGGGCGTCCAGCGCCAGCAGCTCGCGTCCGCCGAAGCGGATGCTGGCGGCCGGATCGATCGTGGCGCTGTCGGGCGGCAGCAGGCCCATCACGGCCAGCGCGCTGACCGACTTGCCGCTGCCCGATTCGCCCACCAGCGCCACCGTCGCATTGCGCGGCACGTCGAACGCGATGCCCTTGACGGCCTCCACGCTGCGTTGCCGGTCGATGCGGAAGTGCACCCGCAGGTCACGCACTTCCAGCAAGTTATCGGTGCGATGATCGGCGTTCATGCCTGGCTCCTGATCTTGGGATCGAGCGCGTCGCGCAGGGCGTCCGTCAGCAGCGAGAACGCTGTCACCAGCAGCGCCATGGCCACGGCGGCGGCCGTCAGCTGCCACCACTTGCCCAGTATCAGCTCGTTCTGCGCCTCGTTCAGCATGCTGCCCCAGGACACCACGCCGACCGGCACGCCGAAGCCCAGGAAGCTGAGGATGACCTCGGCCTTGATGAAGCCCACCACCAGGATAGACAGCTGCACCAGCGCCACGTGGCTGACGTTGGGGAAGATGTGGCCGAACATCTTGCGCCAGTGCGAGGCGCCGATGGCGTCCGCCGCCAGCACGTATTCGCGCCCCTTGTGCTTGATGTATTCAGCCCGTATCAGCCGGTATGGGCCGGTCCAGCCCGTCAGGCCCAGGATCAGCACGATGGTCGTCACGCCCTTTTGCTGCAGCACGGCGGCCACGGCCAGTATCATCAGGATGGACGGGATGGCAGTGAAGATGCTGTAGAACCAGTTGAACAGGTCGTCCACCAGGCCGCCGAAATAGCCGGACACGGCGCCGAACAGCGTGCCCAGCGCCACGGCCAGCAGGGCCGCCACCAGGCCGACGACGATCGACGTTTCGCCACCCTTGATGGTTTTCCTGAGCACGTCATGGCCCCATTTGTCGGCCCCGAATGGCAGGCTGGCCAGACGCGCCGCGTGGCCGCGGGCCGCGGCCGGCAGCGTGGCCCGCAACTGCGCCAGGTCGGCCGCCAGCGGATCGGTCACGCCGTACATATCAGGCGCCGGGGCGCCCTGCCCGTTCATCTGGGCGCGCAGTTCGGCCAGGTCGGCGGCGAGCGGGTCGAATGGATTGTCGGGCGGTGGCGCGGCGTTTGTGGCGGTAGCGGTGGCGGTGGCAGCGGAGCTGGAGGC
>JAZJZQ010000576.1:0-3914 GCA_040389625.1 Pseudomonadota bacterium
GGCCACGCCTTCGAAGCGGGCGATCGATTCGGCGATCGAGCAGTTGATGTTCTTCTGCGAGAACGCCTCCGAGGCCGAACCGAAGATCACCACCTCGTCGGCGCGCGCCGCCAGCGCCGCCTCGAAGCCCTGCATGTTGGGCGTGAGGGCCGAGTAGATCACGCCCGGCTTGCGCACGATGGCGTTCATCACCTCGCGGCTGGTGGCCATCTGCGGCACCCACTTGGGCGACACGAACGACGCCGCTTCGATGTTGGGGAAGCCGGCGCTGGTGAGGCGGTTCACCAGCTCGATCTTGACCTCGGCCGGGACGCTTTCCTTTTCGTTCTGCAGGCCGTCGCGCGGCCCCACTTCAACGATCTTGACCTGCTTGGGCAGGCTCGCTTGCTTGTTCATGATGTCAATATCCCAGGTTGCGGTCGACGATGCCGTCGACCATTTCGCCGTTTTCGATCTTGCGTATCTTTTCCGCGATCTGCTGCACGCTCTCGCGGCGCAGCGTGAGCGCCGAAATGTGCGGCGTGATGGTGATGCGCGGCTCCTGCCAGAACGGGTGCTGGGCCGGCAGCGGCTCGTTGCGGAACACGTCCAGCGTGGCGCCGGCGATGTGGCCGGCCTTGATCAGGTTGAGCAGGTCCGGCTCGGCCAGGTGGGCGCCGCGCGCCACGTTGATCAGGTACGCCCCCTGCGGCAGCTTGGACATGTTGCTGCGGTCGATGATGTTGCTGGTGTCGGGCGTGAGCGGCAGCATGCACACCAGCACGCGCGTGCCGCGCAGGAAGGTGTCCAGTCCGGCCGGGCCGTGATAGCACTGCACGCCGGCGACGCTTTTTTCGGTGCGGCTCCAGCCGCGCAGCGGGAAGCCGAACGGCGCCAGCGCCTTGAGCACCTGGCTGCCCAGCGCGCCCATGCCCAGCACGCCGACCGTGAAGTCTTCGCGGTGGAATTGCGGCAGCGGAGCCCAGGTGCCGGCGCGCGCTTGCGTCTCGTACTGGTCGAAGCGGCGGAAGTAGCGCAGCACGCCATGGACCACGTATTCGGCCATCTGCGCCCCCATGCCGGCGTCGCCCAGGCGGATGACGGGCACGTGGCGCGGCAGCGCGTCGCCGAACTTGAGCAGCGCATCGACCCCGGCGCCCGTATTGAAGATGGCCTTCACCTCGCCCAGCTCGGGCAGCATGGTTTCCGGCGGCGCCCACACCACGGCGTAGTCGCACGGCCTGGCCTTTTCGCCGGCGTGCCAGATTTCCACCTCGGCCTCCGGCAGGAACTTGCCGAAGTCCTTGATCCACGGCTCGGTCTTGCCGTCCGCCCGGTGCAACAGTATGCGCATGATGCCCTCCGCTTACGCCGCCTTGAAGGCCAGCAGCGGCGCGCCGTCCGCCACCTGGTCGCCGACGTTGTACAGGATTTCCTCCACCAGGCCGTCGTGCGGCGCGGCGATGGTGTGCTCCATCTTCATCGCTTCCATGATGACGAGCGCGTCGCCCTTCTTCACGTCCTGGCCCTTGGCGGCCAGCACGGCCACCACCTTGCCCGGCATGGGCGCCGTCAGGCGGCCGCCTTCGGCCTCGCTCTCGCCGGCGTGGGCCATCGGATCGTTGTAGTGCAGCGGGTAGTGGTGGCCGCCCGTGAACACGTGCAGCAGTTCGCCGTCGCGGCGCACGGTGCCATGCACGGCGGTGTCGCCCAGCTTGATGCTCAGGTCACAGCCGTCCTGCTGCATCAGGCTCAGGACCTGCTGCTGGCCGCCGTCGCGGCTGAACAGCCAGTCCCTGGCGCGGTAGGTCACGGCCGCTTCGTAGGCCTTGTGCGGCAGCGTGGCTGCGTAGTCGTCCGAGAACGACAGCTTGCGCGCGTACGGGAAGTTCATGCGCCAGCCCAGCGCCTGGCCCCACGGGTCGGCGCGGTTGGCGCCCGATTGCAGGGCCGAGGCATCCTTTTCCGCTTCGATCAGGGCCACGGCGGCCAGCGCCAGCGCGGCCGATGGCGCCGCGTGGGCGGCCGGGAACAGGCTGTCCTGGTTGCGTTCGATCAGGCCCGTGTCGAGATCGGCGTTGGCGAAGGCGTCGCCTTCCACCAGGCGCTTGAGGAAGGCGATGTTGGTGGCCAGGCCGACGATCTTGTACTGCGCCAGCGCCTGCGCCATGCGGGCCAGGGCCTGCTTGCGGTCGGCGCCCCACACGATCAGCTTGGCGATCATGGGGTCGTAGTAGGGCGAGATGGCGTCGCCTTCACGCACGCCGGAGTCGATGCGCACGGCGGCCGGCACGCCGGTACCGGGCGCGCCGCCCAGTTCGAAGCCGACGGCGGCCGGGGTGTCCATGTGGCGCAGCGTGCCGATCGACGGCAGGAAGCCTTTTTCCGGATTCTCGGCGTAGATGCGCGCTTCAATGGCGTGACCGTGGATGGCCAGGTCCTGCTGCTTGCGTGGCAGCGCTTCGCCGGCGGCCACGCGTATCTGCCATTCCACCAGGTCGGTGCCGGTGATCATTTCGGTGACGGGGTGCTCGACCTGCAGGCGGGTGTTCATCTCCATGAAGTAGAACGAGCCGTCCTGGTTGGCGATGAATTCCACCGTGCCGGCGCCCACGTAGCCCACTGCCTTGGCGGCGGCCACGGCCGCCTCGCCCATGGCGGCGCGGCGTTCCGGCGGCATGTTGGGGGCCGGCGCCTCTTCCAGCACTTTCTGGTGGCGGCGCTGCACCGAGCAGTCGCGCTCGAACAGGTAGATGCAGTTGCCCAGCGTGTCGGCGAACACCTGGATCTCGATGTGGCGCGGGCGCTGCAGGTACTTCTCGGCCAGCACCTTGTCGTCGCCGAAGGAGCTGATCGCCTCGCGCTTGCACGAGGCCAGCGCGGCCTTGAAGTCGGCCGTGTGTTCGATCACGCGCATGCCCTTGCCGCCGCCGCCGGCGGAGGCCTTGAGCAGCACCGGATAGCCGATGCGGTCGGCCTGCTGGTGCAGGAAGTCGGCGTCCTGCTCGTCGCCGTGGTAGCCGGGCACCAGCGGCACGTTGGCCTGTTCCATCAGCGACTTGGCGGCGGACTTGGAGCCCATGGCGCGCATGGCCGACGCCGGCGGGCCAATGAAGACCAGGCCGGCCGCGGCACAGGCGTCGGCGAATTCCGCGTTTTCGGACAGGAAGCCGTAGCCGGGGTGGATGGCCTGGGCGCCCGTGGCCAGCGCCACTTCGATGATCTTGTCGCCGCGCAGATAGCTTTCCTTGGCCGGCGCGGGCCCCAGCAGCACGGCCTCGTCGCACACGGCCACGTGTTTGGCGCTGGCGTCGGCTTCGGAATAGACGGCGACCGTCTTGATGCCCATGCGGCGCGCGGTGGCGGCGACACGGCAGGCGATTTCACCGCGGTTGGCGATCAGGATTTTTGTGAACATAGTCTCTCTCTGGGCAGCTCGTGGCTGGAAGTTTTCTGTTTGTGTGCACCGCCGCGGCGCCGTTCCCAGCTGCGGGAACGGCGCTGCTTGAACGTCAACTGCTTAGCAGCCGCACTTCTCTTTCGGCGCCTTGTCGAGCACCGCGCCGCGGGTTTGCAGGCCCAGCTTGGCCAGCAGCGCGCGGTCGTCTTCCGCTTCCGGGTTGCCGGTGGTGAGCAGCTTGTCGCCGTAGAAGATCGAGTTGGCGCCGGCCAGGAAGCACATCGCTTGCACCGCTTCGCCCAGCTGGCGGCGGCCGGCCGACAGGCGCACGCGCGCCTTGGGCATGGTGATGCGGGCCACGGCGATGGTGCGCACGAATTCGAACGGATCCAGCGGGTCCAGGCCGAACAGCGGCGTACCTTCCACCTGCACCAGGTGGTTGACGGGCACCGATTCCGGGTACGGATTCAGGTTGGCCAGCTGGGCGATCAGGCCGGCGCGCTGCAGGCGCGATTCGCCCATGCCGACGATGCCG
>JAZJZQ010000577.1:0-3789 GCA_040389625.1 Pseudomonadota bacterium
TGAAAAAAGTCCTCATCCTCGGCGTCAACGGCTTCATCGGCCACCACCTGTCGAAGCGCATCCTGGAAACGACCGACTGGCACGTCTACGGCATGGACATGAGCACCGACCGCATCACGGACGTGCTCGAGAACGAAGCGTACAAATCGCGCATGCACTTCTTCGAAGGCGACATCACGATCAACAAGGAATGGGTCGAGTACCACGTCAAGAAGTGCGACGTGATCCTGCCGCTGGTGGCCATCGCCACCCCGTCGACCTACGTCAAGCAGCCGCTGCGCGTGTTCGAGCTGGACTTCGAGGCCAACCTGCCCATCGTCCGTTCGGCCGCCAAGTACGGCAAGCACCTGGTGTTCCCGTCGACCTCGGAAGTGTATGGCATGTGCCACGACGAGGAATTCGACCCCGAGAACTCGGAACTGATCTGCGGCCCGATCAACAAGCCGCGCTGGATCTACTCCAACGCCAAGCAGCTGATGGACCGCGTGATCTGGGGCTACGGCATGGAAGGCCTGAACTTCACCCTGTTCCGTCCGTTCAACTGGATCGGCGCCGGCCTGGACTCGATCCACACGCCGAAGGAAGGCTCCTCGCGCGTGGTGACCCAGTTCTTCGGCCACATCGTCCGTGGCGAGAACATCTCGCTGGTGGACGGCGGCGCCCAGAAGCGCGCCTTCACCGATATCGACGACGGCATCGACGCCCTGATGAAGATCATCGCCAACAAGGACGGCGCCGCCTCCGGCAAGATCTACAACATCGGCAACCCGGTCAACAACTACTCGATCCGCGACCTGGCCGGCATGATGCTGAAACTGGCCGAGGAATATCCGGAATACGCCACCGGCGCCAAGCAGGTCAAGATCGTGGAAACCACGTCCGGCGCTTACTACGGCGCGGGCTACCAGGACGTGCAGAATCGCGTACCGAAAATCACCAACACCTGCGAAGAGCTGGGCTGGAAACCGACCACCACCATGGCCGACGCCCTGCGCAAGATCTTCGACGCCTACCGCAGCCAGGTAGCCGAAGCCCAGGCCCTGATGGATTGATGATTTGACCGACACCTTGCCCAACCAGCGACGGCCGCTGCTCACGCTCAAGATCGACGTCGACACCTATCGCGGCACCCGCGAGGGTGTGCCCAACCTGGTGCGCATGCTGCAGGCGCACCAGGCCCATGCCACCTTCCTGTTCTCGCTGGGCCCCGACCACACGGGCTGGGCCCTGCGGCGGGCACTGCGGCCCGGCTTTTTCAGCAAGGTGTCGCGCACTTCCGTGGTCGAGCACTACGGCTTCAAGACCCTGATGTACGGCACCCTGCTGCCGGGACCGGACATCGGCAAGCAGTGCGCGGCCGAGCTGCGCGCCGTGCGCGACGCCGGCTTCGAATGCGGCATCCACACCTGGGACCACGTGCTGTGGCAGGACAACGTGGCCAGGCGCCACGCCGCCTGGACCGTGACCATGATGCGCAAGGCCGCCGCCCGCTACCACAGCGTGTTCGGCGCGCCGCCCCACACCCATGGCGCGGCCGGCTGGCAGATGAACGGCGCCGCCTTCATCGAGCATGACGCGGCCGGCTACCGCTACGCCTCGGACGGCCGCTGCGTACTGAACGACGACGGCACGCTGGCCAATCCCGCCGACGGCCCGCACCGGCTGGCCGTGGACGGCAAGGTGCTGGACTGCATCCAGCTGCCCACCACCCTGCCCACGCTGGACGAGCTGCTGGGGCGCGAGATCGACGGCACCGTCATCACCACGGCCAATATCGCCGCCTTCCTGCTCAAGCTGACGGCGGGCGCCACGCGCGACCATGTCTACACGCTGCACGCCGAGCTTGAAGGACAAAAACTCGCCCCCATCTTCGAGCAGTTATTGGCCGGATGGCGCGCCCAGGGTTACCAGCTGGCGTCCATGGCCGACCACTACGGGCAGCTCAAGAATGACGTGCTGCCCGTGTGCCCCATGACGTGGGGCGAATTACCGGGACGCTCGGGCCAGCTGATGGTGCAAGGCGCCGCCCGCTAGTTTGTGTCCCCCTTGCTGAAGTTCACCGTTCAGGAGAGAACCTGTGGCTGATCGCCAAACCGTAGCACCCGTAGCCGATTTTTCCGCCCCCATGACGGGCGGCCTGACGTTCCAGCTGGCCGGCCGTCCGGCCCGCTACACGGTGCTGTATTTCTACCCGAAGGACAATACGCCGGGCTGCACCACCGAGAGCATGGCCTTCCGCGACCTGCATGCCCAGTTCCAGGCGGCCGGCACCGAGATCTACGGCATCAGCCGCGATTCGCTGCGCTCGCACGAAGGCTTCAAGGCCAAGCTGGGCCTGCCGTTCGAACTGATTTCCGATCCGGATGAGGCCGTGTGCCAGCAATTTGGCGTGATGAAACTGAAGCAGATGTACGGCAAGACCGTGCGCGGCATCGAGCGCAGCACGTTTGTCATTGACGCTCAAGGGCAATTGGTGAAAGAATGGAGAGGCGTGAAAGTAGCAGGTCACGTCGATGAAGTGCTGGAATTTGTGGCGCGTCAGGCTTAATGCGCGTTGCAAACGCCCAGTTTGCTCAACCGTAGCAGAACCATGCGCATCTGGCCATTTTGAGTCATCACTGTACCAACTCTCGCCCACCATGGTGGCCAGCCGGCCACCACGCGGTATCTTATCCGGGCCGTCTGTGTGCCCGTCGGCAGCCTTGTAACCCTGTATCCCCCGCATCCACCCCATTCGGCTCCCCTGCTCGCGCCGGGCTGGCCCATGGGCGGATTCCTCCAGAATTTAATTGATCGAGATCCTGATGCCTCTGCCAAAAATCCCCAGTAAGCCAGCGACTTTACTGCTGGCAAAAGATTATCCCAAGGCCAGCGGCCCGCGTCCCGTGCCGGCCGTCGTGGCCGAAGTAGCGCCGGCCGTTGCCGCGCCCAGGAAAGCGGCGCCGGCCAAGGCCAAGGTTTCCGCCAAGCCGGTGGCCAGCAAGCCGGTGACGGCGGCCAAGCCGGTGGCGGCCAAGCCCGTCGCGGCAGCCAAGCCGGTCGCCGCGGCCAAGCCGGTCGCCGGCAAGGCCAAGGCCGCCATCCTGCAGGCCGCGCCGCTGCACGTGCCGGCCGGCGAAGCGTCGCCCACGCCGTCCAAGGTCAAGGCCGCACCGGCGGCGCGCGCCAAAGTGGTGCCGCTGACGGCCGAAGCGCCCCATCCGGCCAAGCACAAGCCGGTGGAAGTGCCGCTCAAGTCCTCCACCAGCCGCCACGCCGACCAGACCGGCCAGACCAAGCTGTTCGTGCTCGACACCAACGTGCTGATGCACGATCCGTCGTCGCTGTTCCGCTTCGAGGAACACGACGTCTACCTGCCGATGATGACGCTGGAAGAACTGGACAACCACAAGAAGGGCATGACGGAAGTGGCGCGCAACGCCCGCCAGGTGTCGCGCACGCTGGACGCGCTGGTGTCGAACACGGACGACGACGCGATCGAAAAAGGCATCCCCCTGTCCAAGCTGGGCAACAAGGACGCCAAGGGCCGGCTGTACTTCCAGACCCGCCTGCAAAGCGCCGACCTGCCGGCCGGCCTGCCGGTGGGCAAGGCCGACAACCAGATCCTGGCCGTGGTCCGTTCGCTGGAAGCGGAACAGGAAGGCCGTCCCGTGGTGCTGGTGTCGAAAGACATCAACATGCGCATCAAGGCGCGCGCCCTGGGCCTGCCGGCCGAAGACTACTTCAACGACCACGTGCTGGAAGACACCGACCTGCTGTACTCGGGCATCGTCCAGCTGCCGGACGACT
>JAZJZQ010000578.1:0-2953 GCA_040389625.1 Pseudomonadota bacterium
TCCTCCGGCGCGTGCAGCGCCTGCGCCTTGAGCAGGGCGTCGAACTGCTCGGCCGGCATGGGGCGGGCGAACAGGTAGCCCTGGCCATAGTCGCAGCCGGCCGCCGCCAGCAGGTCGCGCTGCTCGGCCGTCTCCACCCCTTCCGCGATCACCCGCAGGCCCAGCTTGTGGGCCATGACGATGATGGCGTCCGACAGCGCCATGTCGCTCGAATCGGGCGCCAGGTTGCGGGTGAAGCTGCGGTCGATCTTGAGGTAATCGATGTCGAACTTCTTCAGGTAGGACAGCGAGGAATAGCCGGTGCCGAAGTCGTCCAGCGCGACCTGGATGCCGGCGTCGCGCAGCTGCAGCAGCTTGTTGCTGACGGCGCTGTTGGCGTCGAGCAGCAAGCCTTCCGTGATCTCCACCACCACCGACTGGCCCGGCAAGTCCAGCGCCTGCAGTTCGCTCAGCCAGGCCTGGTAGGAGCCGTCCTCGCGCTGGAATTCCAGCGGCGACTGGTTGACGCTGACCTGGAACTCGGGATGGTGTTCGTTGCGCCAGCGCCGCACCCAGCGCACCGATTCGCGCAGCACCCATTCGCCGATCTCGATGATCAGCCCGCTCGCCTCGGCCAGCGGGATGAATTCCAGCGGGCTGACCATGCCGCGCTGGGGATGGTTCCACCGTATCAGCGCCTCGGCCTTGTGGATGCGCCCCGTGCGCAGGTGCACGATGGGCTGGAAATACAGGGCCAGCTGGCCGCCCTTGAGCGCGCCGCGCAAGTCGTTGGTCAGGCGCATGCGGTTGAGCGCGGCCACCTGCAGCGTGGGCGTGAAATAGCTGAAGCGGTTGCGCCCGCCGCCCTTGGCCGCGTACATGGCCTGGTCGGCATGCTTGAGCAGGTTGTCGATGTCGCGCGCGTCGTCCGGATACAGCGTGATGCCGATCGAGGCCGACACGAACGCTTGCTCCTCGCCCAGCGCGAACGGGGCCCGCAGGCTGTCGAGAATGTGCTGGGCGATGGCGTCCACCCGGCCCGCCTCGTCCACCCCGGACAGGATCACCGTGAACTCGTCGCCGCCCAGGCGCGCCACCGTGTCGGACTTGCGCACGCAGGCGCCGATGCGCCGGGCCGCGTCCACCAGCAGCACGTCGCCCTGCTGGTGGCCCAGCGTGTCGTTCACTTCCTTGAAGTGGTCGAGGTCGATGAACAGCACGGCGATGCGGCTGCCGTCGCGCTGGCTCTTGAGCATGGCATGCGCCAGCCGGTCGTGGAACATGCGCCGGTTCGGCAGCTGGGTCAGCGGGTCGAAATTGGCCTGCTGCCAGATCAGCGCTTCCGTTTCCTTCTTGTCCGTCACGTCCTCGATCATGCACAGGTGGTGCGGATGGCCGCGCGTTGCCGTCTCGATGGCGGCCACCGAGGCGTCCACCCACACCACCGTGCCGTCCGGCCGCAGCAGCCGCTTGGACAGCTTGTAGCCGGCGATGCGCCCGGCGTTGAGCTGCTCCATCTGCAGCAGTTCCGGCGCCACGTCGTCCGGGTGGCTGAGGTCCATCCAGCGGCTGGCGATCATCACCTCCAGCGCGCGTCCCGCGATCTGCAGGTAGCGCGGGTTGATGTCGCTGAACTGGCCGGTCTGCGAGTCGATCAGGGCGATGCCCAGCGGCGCCTTTTCGAACATGGTGCGAAAGCGCAGCTCGCCCTTGCGGATGGTTTCCTCGGCCCGCTGGCGTTCCCGCGCCAGCAGGCTGAAGTGCACGGCCGCGCCCAGCACCAGCAGCAGCGCCGCCCCGCCCAGCACCCGGTACAACCACGTCAGGCGGTTGCGGCCCTCGCTGGCCTCGTACATGAAGCCGTCGAAGCTGGCGTGGGCCGGCAGCATGCCCAGCCCCGCGTACACGTCGGCGATGTGGCGCCAGCGCTCGGGGTTCATGTAGCCGATCTCCACCAGCACGGGCTGCACCAGCGGCACCATCTGGCGCGCCTCGTACAGGAGGTGCTGGCGGTCGTTGCGGCGCGAATACTTGTTGAGGATGAGGTCAGCGATCTCTTCCTGGTGGCTCATGGCGTACTGCCAGCCGCGCATGCTGGCGGCGCGGAAGGCCTTGACCCGCTGGGGATGGTTGTTCACCTCGCTCTCGCTGGTAAACAGGTTGTCGCCGTAGAAATCGATGCCGGCCGTGCGCGGGCTGTAGATGTCGTAGGGGAAGCCGAGCCGGTCGAAGATGTCAGGCTCGTTGGTGGTGTAGATCGACATGGCGTCCACCTTGCCCGACACCAGGTCTTCCGGGTTGAAGCTGTGCTCGACGCGCTGGAAGCTGGTGGACGGTATGCCTTCCTGCTTCAGGTAGGCCAGCAGTTCGTCGGCATGGGTCAGCTCGTCCGTGAGCGAGCCTATCATGGCGCGCTTGCCGACGATGCGGCGCAAGTCCGGTTCCGTGCCGTGCTGGCGCATGGCCAGCGCATACGGCGAATGCTGGAAGATCACGCCCAGCACCACCACCGGCTTGCCGGCCAGGCGCGCCAGCAACAGGCTGCTGCTGCCGACGCCGTAAGTGGCCCGGCCGGCGAGCACGGCGCGCTCCGGAATGTTGTCGTCCGTGCCTTCCAGGATGCGCACGTCCAGCCCCGCCTCACGGTAATAGCCGCGCTCCAGGGCCGCGTAATAGCCGGCGAACTGGAACTGGTGCAGGTGCTTGAGCTGCAGGGTGACGGCGTCCATGGCCCGGGCCGGCGCCGCCGCCAGCAGGGCCCAGCCCAGCAGCAGCCAGCCGCGCCGGCCCAGAAAGCGGACGGCATGGCGGCAGCGGGCGGCAAGACGGGCGGCGGTGGAGGGCACGGCTGATTCCTGTAGCAAGAGTGCGGGGCGCGGGCGCGCCCGCAGATTGTAGCCCGTCCCGCCGGCACCACGCATGCCGTGTCGTTGCATTACGACAAAATATTGCACAGGGATGGGCGGCGCTGGCT
>JAZJZQ010000579.1:0-3493 GCA_040389625.1 Pseudomonadota bacterium
CTGAAAGCCATCACGGCCGGCACCCAGACCTGCGGCTGAAAAAAAATCGGGGGTTACTCAAACTGACCCTCAACAGGCAAAAAAAGGGGGACGTAACGCAGTTACGTCCCCCTTTTTTGTCCGGCACCGCCGTTATTCGGCCGGTGCGGCGGACGGCGTATCGGCATGCATCTGGATTTCCCGTTCGGCCGGCCAGTTCCAGGTGCCGTCCAGGCGCCAGTCGCGCTTTTCGTTTTCCACCTGTACCAGCCAGCGGCTGCGCTCGAGCATGGGCAAGGCGATCGTGAAGCCGCCGTCCGCGTTCGGCTGCACCACCAGCTGCACATCCTTTTCCGGCAGCGTGGCGTGGGCCAGGTGCAGCAGCAGGCGGCCGGGCTGGGCCTTGACGGGACTGTCGAGCCGGCCCATCAGCACGCCCTGTTCCGGGTTGTAGCGCAGCGCCACGGCCAGTTTCAGCGCCGTGGCCACGCGGTCGCGCCGCAAGTCCTGGTTGATGGCCTTGCCCTGCTTGTAATAGTCGCCCACCACCAGCGCGTCCTGGCGCGTGTAGGCCAGCCACATGGTGTAGCTGCCGGCCACCACCACCAGGAACGGGCCCAGCATCAACAGCCAGGGCCAGCGGTGGCGGTACCAGGGCAGGTTGCGGGCGTGCTGGTCGATGGGTATCACTTGCGACATGCTGTTACTCCTTAGCGCGGTACGATGAAGACCGCATGTTCACGGACGTGCAGGCTGGGGTCGTCGATCGCTTCCAGCTCCACGTTGATCTTGTTCGAGCCCTTGTGGCCGGCGCCGTGCGCGGCGCGCAGGCGGATCGGGTGGGCCAGCGTTTCCGTCGGCCCCACCTTGACGGTGTCGGCCGTCACCTGGCTCAGCTGGTCCATGCCGGACACGCGGATGCGGTAGGTGTGAGCTTGCTCGGTGGTGTTCATGATCTGCAGCCGGTAGACGTTCTCGATCATGCCGTCCTCCACTTCGCGGCCCATGGCGCCGCGGTCGCGGATCACGTCCATCTTGAGCGGCGTGCGCAGCCACAGGGCGGTGCCCACGGCGGCCACGATCAGGCACAGGATGCCGGTGTAGATCAGCACGCGGGGACGCAGGGCATGGGCCCGGATCTGGGCCGTCGTGTAATTCTCCGCCATGGCGTGATCCGTGCTGTAGCGGATCAGGCCGCGCGGCAGGTCGATCTTGTCCATCACGCCGTTGCAGGCGTCGATGCAGGCGGCGCAGCCTATGCATTCATACTGCAGGCCCTTGCGGATGTCGATGCCGGTCGGGCATACCTGGACGCACATGGTGCAGTCGATGCAGTCGCCCAGCTTGCTGTTGTCGCCTTGCTTGCTGCGGGCGCCGCGCGGTTCGCCGCGCTTGGTGTCGTAGGTGATGATGAGGGTGTCGCGGTCGAACATCGAGCTCTGGAAGCGGGCATAGGGGCACATGTATTTGCACACCTGCTCGCGCATCCAGCCCGCGTTGCCGTAGGTGGCGAAGGCGTAGAACACGACCCAGAACCATTCCCACGGACCGAAACTGAGGGTGGTCACTTCCGCCGCCAGTTGCTTGATGGGGGTGAAGTAGCCGACAAAGGTGAAACCGGTCCACAGCGCCAGGGCGCCCCAGACCAGGTGTTTGGTGCTTTTCTTGAGGAATTTCTGCAGCGACGGGCCTTGCTTGTCGAGCAGCATGCGCGAACTGCGCTTGCCTTCGATCTGCCGTTCTATCCACAGGAAGATTTCCGTGTAGACCGTCTGCGGACAGGCGAAGCCGCACCACACCCGCCCCGCCACGGCCGTGGCCAGGAACAGCAGGTAGGCGCAGATGATGAGCAGCGCCGCCAGGTAGATGAAGTCCTGCGGCCACAACACCAGGCCAAAGATGTAGAACTTGCGGGCGGCCAGGTCGAACAGCAGGGCCTGGCGGCCATTCCAGGTCAGCCATGCCGTGCCGTAGAAGGCCAGCTGGGTCAGCCAGACGAAGACCCAGCGCAGGCTGGCATAGCGGCCCTTGGTTTCGCGCGGGTAGATTTCCTCCCGCGCCGCATACATCTTGATAACTTGGGGTTGTGGCGCATTCATCACATGGCTTCTTTACGGCTTGGCGGCAGTGGCTGAGGTGTCGGTATTGGCCGCCACCTCGGCTGTGCCGGGGGTGTTGGACAGGCTCCAGATATAGGCGGCCAGCACATGGACCTTGCCTTCACCGAGGAACTCGCCAAAGGCCGGCATGGTGTTGTTGCGGCCCTTGCGGATGGTTTCCATGACGGTTTCCAGACTGCCGCCATAGAGCCAGATCTTGTCCGTCAGGTTAGGCGTGCCCAGTGCCTGGTTGCCATGCGCATCTGCGCCGTGGCACGCCATGCAGGCGCCGAACTTGGCCTTGCCGAACACGGCCTTGATGGGGTCGGCCGTGGAACCGGACAGGCTCAGCACGTAGTTTGCCACGTTTTCCACATCCTTGTCCCCGCCCAGGGCCGCGCCCATAGCCGGCATCACGCCGTGACGGCCGCCCATGATGGTGGTCTTGATGATCTC
Organism: Pseudomonadota bacterium; assembly: GCA_040389625.1. Lineage (GTDB taxonomy): Bacteria > Pseudomonadota > Gammaproteobacteria > Burkholderiales > Burkholderiaceae_D > Rugamonas. The sequence continues at coordinate 2,535 of JAZJZQ010000579.1, forward strand.
GGGCGTGCCGCCGTGCAGCCAGTCCTTGTCCGTCAGGTTGGGGAAGCCTTTGTTGCCGCGGGCATCGGAACCATGGCACTGGGCGCAGTAGGTCAGGAACAGGCGCTCACCCATGGCGTGCGCCTTGGGATCGGCCGCCACGGCCTTCAGGTCCTGCTTCAGGTACTGGTTGAACAGGGGACCGTAGTCGTTCTCGGCCTGCTTCAGTTCGGCCGCGTGCTGGCCATGGGACCTCCAGCCCAGCTTGCCGGCGTAGGTGCCCAGGCCCGGATACAGGAACAGGTAGGCCAGGCCGAACACGATGGTGAGATAGAACATGATCATCCACCAGCGCGGCATGGGCGTGTTCAGCTCCGTCAAGTCTTCGTCCCAGATGTGGCCGGTGGTGCCGACCGGGCCGTCATGCTGCTCGGCGGCGTTGGCCTTGATCTTGGACTGCGAGTACAGCAGGATGGCGCAACCGAACACACCCAGCAGTGTCAGTACGACGATGTAGATGTTCCAGAAACCGCTGGTGAAATCAGACATGGGTATTCTCCTCGTCATCGGCGAACGGCAGCTGGGCCGCGGTCGCGAAATCGGATGCGCGGTGGCCGGCGAAGGTCCACCACAGGATGCCGACGAAGGTGATGAAGGAAATCACCGTCATCACGCTGCTGGCGTGGTCAAAAATGGTATCGAGTGCCATTGCTAGTTCCTCGTCTTGATTGCGGTGCCCAGGCCTTGCAGGTAGGCGATCAGGGCATCTTCTTCAGTCTTGTCTTTCAGCTCTTCCGGCGCGGCCGCGATTTCGGCCTCGCTGTACGGGTCGCCCAGGCGGCGCAGGGCGCGCATCTTGGGCTGGATTTCCGTCGGGTCGAGCTTGTTCTGCGACAGCCACGGGTAGTTCGGCATGTTCGATTCCGGCACCACGTCGCGCGGGTTGTTCAAGTGCGTCTTGTGCCATTCGTCGCTGTAGC
>JAZJZQ010000580.1:0-2649 GCA_040389625.1 Pseudomonadota bacterium
CTGCGGCCGCGCCAGTTCTACGACCTGGTGATCGAGGTGGCGCTGGTGCGGCCCGGCCCCATCCAGGGCGGCATGGTGCACCCGTATCTGCAGCGGCGCATGCATCCGGAGCTGGTGCAATTCCCGCCCGGGCTGGAAACGGCCCTGGGCCGCACGCTGGGCGTGCCCATCTTCCAGGAACAGGTGATGCAGGTGGCCATCCTGGCGGCCGGTTTTTCGCCGGGCGATGCCGACCAGCTGCGGCGCGCCATGGCGGCCTGGAAGCGCAAGGGCGGCATGGACAAATACCACGACCGCATCATCGAAGGCATGACGGCGCGCGGCTACGAACTCGATTTTGCCGAAGCCATCTGCAGCCAGATCCAGGGCTTTGGCGAATACGGTTTTCCCGAATCGCACGCGGCCAGTTTCGCGCTGCTGACCTACGCCAGTTCCTGGCTCAAGTGCCATGAGCCGGCCGCCTTCCTGTGCGCCTTGCTCAACAGCCAGCCCATGGGTTTTTACGGCCCGTCGCAGCTGGTGCAGGATGCCAGGCGGCACGGCGTGGTGGTGCGCCCGGTGGACGTGGCCGTGAGCGGCTGGGAATCGACGCTGGAAGAACCGGCCGGCACGCGGGGCCAGCCGGCCGTGCGGCTGGGCTTGTCGCTGCTGCGCGGCATGCGGGCCGAGCCGGCCCAGCGCATCGAGGATGCGCGCGCCGTGCGGCCGTTCGCCTCCGTGGCCGACCTGGCCCGGCGCGCCGGACTGGACAGGCACGACTTGCAGGTGCTGGCCGGCGGCAACGCCCTGCAGCAGCTGGCCGGCCACCGCCGCCAGGCTCTGTGGCAGGCCGTGGGCGCCGTGCCGGACAAGGACTTGCTGCGCCCCACCACGCCCGACGAGGAAGTGCCGGTGCTGGCCGCGCCGTCGGAAGGCGACACCATCCTGGGCGACTACCGGGCCCAGGGGCTGACACTGGGGCGCCACCCGCTGGCCCTGCTGCGCCCGCAACTGCTGGAGCAGCGCTTCCTGCCCGCGTCCACCTTGCAGGGCTACCGCAACGGCCAGCTGGCGCGCGGCTGCGGCATCGTCACCGTGCGCCAGCGGCCCGGCACGGCCAAGGGCGTGCTGTTCATCACCCTCGAGGACGAGACGGGCAATGTGAACGTGATCGTGTGGCCGGCCCTGGTCGAACAGCAGCGGCGCGAAGTGCTCAGCGCGGCCCTGCTGGGCGTGTATGGCGTGTGGCAGCGGGAGGGGACGGTCTGCCACCTGGTGGCCAAGCGGCTGGTCGATATGTCACATTTGTTGGGGCGCTTGCCCACGATAAGCCGCGATTTCTGTTGAAAACGGGCCAACATCTTCCAATTTGCCTCGCAAAGATGGCAAAATACCATTATGAAAACTTTAACATTGCGTCCGGCCATGCCGGAAGATGCGGCGGCCATCAGTGCCCTGATCGCCGACCTGATGCCTTACATGACGCTGGACGCCGATGGCGCCGGCGCCGAACGTTTCATGGAGAGCATGGCCGAGCCGGCCATTGCCGGCTATCTGAGTCAGCCCCGCTATCACTATCTCATGGGCTTTATCGGCTCCGCGCTGGCCGGCGCCGTGGCCGTGCGCGACCGCAGCCATCTGTTCCACCTGTTCGTGGCGCGCGAATTCCACGGTTGCGGCCTGGGACGCCAGCTGTGGCTGGCCGCCCGCACGGCGGCCCTGGTGGCGGGCAATACGGTGGGCTTCACCGTCAATTCCTCCGACTATGCCTTTCCCATGTACCAGCGCTGGGGCTTCCTGCCCACGGGGCCGCGGGTGGAGGAGGGCGGCATCGCCTGGGTGCCCATGCACTTGCCGCCCTGCGCATAGCAGGTATATGCGCAGCCATAGCCGACCGGCCACGGCGCCGGCCACAATGGCGTCAGCCGTAGTCGTGGCGGCGGCCGGTTCGGCCGTGGTCAGCTGAGGCCGGCGCCCTGGTCTGGCGGGCTCGCGTAATAGCGGTGGATTTGCGCGGCCCAGGCCGGATCGGCCATGTTGGGCCAGTGCTCGGGGTCGAAGCCGGGCGCCTGGTCGAGCCGCTGCTTGTCGATATTGAGCGTGAAGCCCTTGCTGGCCGGATCCAGCGTCAGCGCCTGCCACGGTACGGCAAACAGCTTGGCGCCCAGGCGGAACACGCCGCCGTGCGCCATGACGGCGTAGGCGATGGTACCGTTGCGGGTGTCGAGCATGATTTCCCGGATCTGGCCCAGGTGTTCGCCCTTGAGGTTGCGCACCGGGTCGCCGATCAGGGTGCCGGCACCCATCAGGTCGGGGCCGGGGCCGTGGTGGCCCGTGTCCACGTAGGCGCCGTCGGCATCGCGGTCTTCGTAGTGCATGGTGACCTCCCTGGAGTGAGTTGCTAGTTTGGTCCCGTCCGGCATGCCGGTCGGTTCGGTGCTTCACACTGCTGCCGGAAAGGCAATGATGTCTAAAAGAAATTAAATATCTGGCTATTTTCCGCCCTGTTTTTGCTCCGAGTCTACGCCCGGAACGGGAATTTTCGGGTGGGAATGATGAAGAATGACTCAGTTTAGGCTATAATTTCAATTTCCCGCACGTGCCATTCGGCACCATCTGCAATGACCAAATTTGTCTTCGTCACTGGCGGCGTCGTGTCTTCCCTGGGTA
>JAZJZQ010000581.1:0-2616 GCA_040389625.1 Pseudomonadota bacterium
ATAAGAATTTGCATATACCAATGAATAAGTTGTCTAGAATCAGGCTTTTCATTGGGAGACGCCAACGTGTTCGCTACTTCAACCTTACGTAAAGCCGTCTTGCTGAGCCTGTACGGCAGTGCTGCCCTGGCCATGATGACGCCGGAAGCCTACGCCCAAACCACCGACGCCGGCATGCAGACCGTGAGCGTGGTCGGTTCGCGCCGCGCCACCAGCTCCGCCACCGACACCGTGGTTCCGGTCGACGTGATCCCGATGAACAAGGTGGCGGAATCGGGCGGCCAGTTCGACCTGGCCCAGACGCTGACCAACATCTCCCCATCGTTCAACTCGACCCGCCAGACCGGCGCCGACGGCGCCGACCTGGTGGACTCGGCCGCCCTGCGCGGCCTCGGTTCGGACCAGACCCTGGTGCTGGTGAACGGCAAGCGCCGCCACACGACGGCCCTGGTCAACCTGTTCGGCGCGCGTAACCGCGGCAACACGGGCACCGACCTGAACGCCATCCCCATGCTGGCCATCAAGGACGTGCAAGTGCTGCGCGACGGCGCCGCGGCCCAGTACGGCTCGGACGCCATCGCCGGCGTGATGGACATCGGCCTGAAAAAGAGCCTGGGCTGCGAAGCGGTGGCCGGCTACAGCCAGTACTCGGTGGGTGACGGCAAGAACTACCTGGCCTCGGCCTACTGCGGCGTGGCCATCGGCGACAAGGGCGTGATCGGCATCACGGGCGAATACCTGGACCGCGGCCGCTCCAACCGCGCCGAGCCGGGCAACCCGCGCATCATCGGCGACACCAAGGCCCAGAACCAGACCCTGTACGTGAACGGCGAACTGCCCACCAGCGCCACCGGCAAGTTCTACTTCACGGCCGGCGCCCAGAGCCGCGACGCCTCCAGCGCCGCCTGGGCCCGCGGCGGCATCGGTTCGGACGACATCCCGTCGCGCAACTCGGCGGCCATGTACCCGGACGGCTTCGTGCCCTTCATCAACGCCAAGATCGACGACCAGTACGCCACCATCGGCCATCGCGGCCAGATCGGTGAATGGAATGCGGACTTCTCGCAGACCTACGGCTACAACAAGATGATCTACGACATCAGCCACACGCTGAACGCTTCCATCGCCAACAAGGACCTGCTGGCCGGCGGCAAGGGCATCAGCCCCGACAACTTCAACGCGGGCGGCTTCTCGTTCCAGCAGTTGACCACCAACGTCGACTTCACGCGCTTCTATGACACCGTGCTGAGCGGCATGAACGTGGCCTTCGGCGGCGAGTACCGCAGCGAGACCTACAAGATCTTCGCCGGCGAGCCAGGTTCCTACATCGACGCCGACGGCGTGGGCGTGGGCGGCAATGCCGGCAGCCAGGGCTTCCCCGGTTTCCAGCCCGGCGACCGCACCAACGCCAAGCGCCACAGCACGGCCGCCTACCTGGACGTGGAACTGGACCTGAACTCCATCGTCAAGACCCAGGCCGCGGTGCGCTACGAGAACTACAGCGACTTCGGCTCCACCGTCACCGGCAAGCTGGCCGGCAGCGTGCGCGCGGCCGACAACGTGCTGCTGCGCGGCTCGGCCTCGACCGGTTTCCGCGCACCGTCGCTGCAGCAGGTGTACTTCTCGTCCACCTTCACCGACTTCGTGGCCGGCGTGCCGACCGACGTGGTGCTGGCCCCGAACGGCGGCCCGGTGGCCAACCTGGCCGGCATTCCCAAGCTGAAGGAAGAAAAGTCGACCAGCTTCACGCTGGGCACCACCTGGACCCCGCGTAACAACGTCTCCGTCACGGCCGACCTGTACCAGATCAAGATCAAGGACCGCATCGTGCTGTCGGGCCGCTTCGACGCCGACAACTACCCCGAGCTGGCGGCCAAGCTGTCCACCCTGGGCGTGGGCCAGGCCCAGTTCTTCGTCAACTCGGTCGACACCAAGACCAGCGGCCTGGACCTGACGGCCTCGCACAAGACCAACTTCGGCCCCAACAAGATGACCACCTACCTGGCGGCCAACTTCAGCAAGACCGAAGTGACGGGCATCCACGCCCCCGCCTCGCTCAAGGGCTATGAAGATGTGCTGCTATCCGAGCGCGAGCGCCTGTTCATCGAACAGGGCGGTCCCCGCTCCAAGTTCACGCTGGGCTTCGACTACGTGACGGGCGCGCTGGAAACGGACCTGAAGGTGATCCACTACGGCCCGCAGACGCTGGGTACCTTCGACGGCACGGCAGCCGGCGTGCCGAACGCGCACTACGAAGCGAAGACCTCGGCTGACCTGAGCTTCACCTACGCCATCAACAAGAACACCAAGTTCACGTTCGGCGGCACCAACATCTTCAACGTCAAGCCGACCGCGCAAGACCCGAACGAAACCGACAACGGCTTCAAGTACGACAGCGTGCAGTTCGGCCTGAACGGCGCTTCCTACTTCGGCCGCCTTTGGGTCAAGTTCTAATGCTGGTCAAGTTCTAATGCTGGTCAAGTTCTAATGCTGGTCAAGTTCTGACGGCATGCACGGCAGCCGCCCACGGGCGGCTGCCGGCAACAACGGGCAACAACGGGCACCAAAGGCCAGCAACGGCACCCCGCACAGCAATGTGCCGGGTGCCGTTTTCGC
>JAZJZQ010000582.1:0-7151 GCA_040389625.1 Pseudomonadota bacterium
CGGCGCGTGCGCAGGTCGATGACGCCGCCGATGCCGCCGTCCAGCTGGTCGGCCGAACTGCTTTTGTAGACGTCGATGCCGGCCACCATCTCGGCCGGATAGTCGGCGAAATCGAGGTTGCGTCCGGTGCCGGCGGTGAACACCTCACGGCCATTGATGGTCGTTTCCATCTGCGTCAGGCCACGGATGGCAACGTTGGCGCCCTCGCCCCGGTCACGCGCGATCTGCACGCCGGTGATGCGTTGCAAGGCATCGGTGACGCTGAAGTCGGGCAGCGTCTGGACCTGTTCGGCCACCACGGAATCGACCACGGCCAGCTGGTTGCGCTTGATGCGCTGCGCCGCCGCCAGGCTGGCGCACTTGCCGTCGACCACCACCACCGCCGTGGCGGGATCCAGTTCCAGGGCTGCGGCGGACGCCACACCCGGCTTGGTCGGCGGCGCTCCCCGCTGTTCTGTCCGCAGCGCAGTCTCCTGTGCTGCCTGCGGTGCTGCCTGCGACGCCGCGTGGGGTGCTGCCTGCTGTACTGCCCGTTGTTCCGGTTCCTGCGCCAGCGCCGCCGCTGCCACGGCCAGCACCGTCCAGCCAAGATACCGCGGTTTGCCGAGCGGCCAACTACCTTTCATTGTTTTCCTTTTTGGGATAGTTCGATTGTTCAAGCACTGTCCTGTTGCTTGAGCGGGAAGGAAACGGCGAGCCGGGTGCCGCCGCCCGGCGTGCTGTCGACCTGCAGCCGGCCGCCCAGGGTCAGCACCCGCTCCCGGATGCCAAGCAGGCCGAATGAATGGGGGCGCGCCGCCGCCGGATCGAAACCGCGGCCGTCGTCGCTCACTTCCAGCGTGCAGGTGCGTCCACGACAACGCAGCGCCACCGTCACCCCGCTGGCCGCCGCGTGGCGCGCCACATTGGTCAGCGATTCCTGCACGATGCGGAACACGGTGACGGCTTGCTGCTCGCTCAGTTCCTGCCTGCGCAGGTCCAGCGTCAAGCGGCAAGCGGCCGTGCCATGCCTGCGGAATTCCTCGGCCAGCCATTCCAGCGCCGAGCCTATGCCCATATCCAGCACGGCCGGACGCAGGCTGGTGGCCACATTGCGCACCACGCCAATGGTGCGGTCGACCAGTTCCGTCATCCCGCGCACATGCGCGTTCAGTTCCGGCAACTGGGCGCCAAAGCGTACCCGCAGCAAGGCGGCCGTCATGCGCAGCGCCGTCAGCGATTGGCCCAGTTCATCATGCAGTTCGCGCGCGATGCGCTTGCGTTCATCCTCGCGCACGCTCTCGCGGTGGGCGCCCAGTTCGCGCAACTGCGCGGTGCGCTCGACCACCTGTTGCTCCAGGCTGTCGCGGTAGTGCTGCAGCACCCACTGGGCGGCCCGCCGCTCCTGGTTCTCCTGCGCCAGCAAGGCGTTCTGCTGTTCCAGCATGGCGTTCTGGCGCTCCAGCCGGGCCTGCATGTCCGCCAGCCGCAAATGGGTCGCCACCCGCGCCAGCACCTCTTCCACCTGCAAGGGCTTGGTCAGGTAGTCGACGGCGCCGGCGCCGAAGCCGGCCACCTTGTCGGCGGTGCCGCTGAGCGCCGTCATGAAGATCACCGGCACCCTGGCAACGGCGGCGCTGCCAGCCTTCAGGCGGCGGCACACCTCGAACCCGTCCATGTCCGGCAGCATCACGTCAAGCAGGATCAAGTCCGGCGGCGCCAGCGCCACGCGGCGCAACGCTTCCGCACCGCCCTGCGCCACCGACAGCCGCAACCCCTGCCGCTCCAGCATGTCCACCGCCAGCGCCAGATTGGCCGGCGTGTCGTCAACGATCAGGACCGAGTGCTTACTGAGCATGCTCAGCTCCCGCCCGCAGCGCCAGGTGGTGCTCGACCAGCTGCAGCAGAGCCAGCGACTGGAAGCCCTTGGCCAGGCGCTGCAACTGGGCCGCGAACGGCCGGTAGCGCGGGTCCAGCTGCGCCAGATGGGCGGCGCGCTGCTGGATGTCGCGCATATTGCCCAGCTGGACGAGCCGGTGCAGCACCGCCATTTCGTCCGGCGGCGGCGTCACCAGCACCTGGCCGCCCTCGTCGCCGCCGCCTTGTGGCGGCAACGGCTGCCATTGCCAGTCCAGCCCCAGCAGGGCCCCGATCTGCGCCAGCAGCAAGTCCAGCTCGACCGGCTTGGCCAGGCTGGCATCGATCCCGGCCAGGCGCTGATGCTCGCGGTCGGCGTCGCTGGCGCTGGCCGAGATCGCGATCACGGGCAGGCCGGCCAGTGCGGCCTGGCCGCGCAAGCGGCGGGTCGCCTCCAGCCCATCCATGCCCGGCATGGCCACGTCCATCAGGATCAGGTCGGGCCGCCGCCGCGCCACCTGATCCAGCACCGCCTGGCCGTGCCCGGCCTGCTCGACCTGGAAACCGAGCGGCACCAGCATGGCGGCCAGCAGCCGGCGGTTGCCCGCCCCGTCGTCGGCCACCAGCAGTTGCCGGCGCGGGCCGTGGTAGCCGACGATCTGGCGCTGCGGCCGGGTGGCCGGCGCCGCGACATCCAGCGCCGGCAAGACCAGTTCGAACCAGAAGCGGCACCCCTGCCCGGGCTGGCTTTCGACGGCGATCTCGCCGCCCAGCAGGCGCACGAACTGGCGGCTGATCGCCAGCCCGAGGCCGGTGCCGCCATGGCGCCGCTGCGCCTCACCAGCCTGCTCGAACGGCAGGAAGATGCGCTCGAGCTGGTCCGCCTCGATGCCGACCCCGGTGTCGGCCACCTCGAAACCGACCCGCTCGCCCGGCAGCGCCCGCACCGTCAGGCTGACGCTGCCGCGGTCGGTGAACTTGACGGCATTGGCCAGCAAGTTAAGCAGTGCCTGCCGCAGGCGCTGCTCGTCGGCCAGTACCATGGCCGGCACGCCGTCTTCGATCTGGCAGCTGAACCGCAGTTCCTTTTGCCCGGCCTTGACCCGCACCATGTCGGCCAGCGCCTGCAGGCACTGGCGCAGCGCCACCGGCGTGCTACGCAGCTCGAGCTTGCTGGCCTCGATCTTCACCGAGTCCAGCAAGTCGTTAATCATGGTCAGCAGATGGTGGCCGCTGTCGTGGATCACGTCCACGCCGGTGCGCTGGGTTTCGTTGAGGGCGGCGTCGCGCCGCAGCAGCTGGGCATAGCCGAGGATGGCGTTGAGGGGGGTGCGCAACTCGTGGCTCATCTGCGCCAGAAAGTCGCTGCGCAGCTGGGCCAGCCGCTGGGCCTCGGCCAGCGCCGCCTCGCGCGCCCGGTCGGCCTGCTTGCGTTCGCTGATGTCGCGCGCGAAGCCCACCGTGCCCAGCACGCTGCCGTCGTCGTCCAGCACGGGCGCCTTGAAAGTTTCCACCCACCGCGCGCCGTGCCCGCCCTGATGCGGCGCCTCCACTGTGCGCGCCTGGCGCGTGGCCATCACTTCCCGGTCTTCCGCCCGGAACTGGGCGGCCATGGCCGGCGTGATGTCCTCGTCGGCCAGGCCCACGATGGCGTCGACCTCGCACCCCCAGGTATCGGCAACGGCCCGGTTGACCGCCAGGTAGCGGCTGTCGGTATCCTTGAACCAGACCCACCCCGGCAGCGTGTCGATCAGCACCCGCAAGTAGCGGGTTTGCTGGCGCAGCTGGGCGGTGCGGCGCTGCACCGTCAGCTCCAACCTGGCGTTGAGCTTGCGTACCAGCCGGTGCGAACGGCGTAGCCGCACGGCGAAGGCGGCGGTAAATGCGGTCAGCGTCAGGATGCCGCCCAGCACCGTCCACAGCCAGCGCTGCCGCAACACCTGGCGCTCCAGCTCGGCCTGCTGGCGCGTATTGCTGAGGGTCAGCGCGTCGATGTGGCGCTGCTTGGTTTCCGATTCGAAGTGCTCGGTCAGCTCGATGACCCGTTTGCCCAGCTTGTCGCGGGCCGATTGGGCGGCCAGGCGCGCCGCCTCCCGGCCATAGGCGTAGGCGGCCTGGTAATTGCCGCGCCGTGCGGCCAGCTCGCCCAGTTGCCGCGCGCTGGTGCCGACATAGCCGTCCAGGCCCACCTCCCTGGCCAGCTGGTAGGCGCGTTCGACATCGGACCAGGCCGCGGTGGCGTTGCCCAGCGCCTGATATTCGGCGGCGCGCCCCATCAAGGCCCACCACATGCCGATCCGGTTCGGGTAGCGCTCGTAGCCGGTCACCACCGCGTTCATCAGCTGCAAGGCTTCCCGGTGACGGCCCTGATGGCTCAGGTTGTTGGCCACGCCGCTGGTGGCATTGATGACGAAAAAGGGCGCACCCACTTCGCCGTAGATCTGCAACGCGTCGCGCATCATGGACTCGCCGCTGGGGTAGCCGTCGCGCACGGCGATCTGACCGGCCTGGCCGGCGATGGCCTGGGCCAGCACCAGCCTGGAGCCGGTCTGGCGCGCGGCCGCCGCCATGGCCACATAGTGCTGCAGCGCCTGTTGGGGATTTTCACTCTGGGCAAACGAGATCGCCATGCACTGGTGGGCGTAGGCCAGCGCCAGCGGCACCGCGCTCACGCGTGCCGTCTCCATCGCCTGCACGCAGATCTGCACCGATTCATCGAGCTGGCCGAAACGGCTGTACATCATGGCGGCGCGCAGCATGGCTTCCACCTGCAAGGCCGGCTGCGGCACGCCGTCGAGTATCTTGAGCGCATGCTTGCTCGCTTCAATCAGGCGCTCGACGCGGCCCTGGTTGACCGTGTTCAGCGTCAACACCAGGTCCGCCTCCGCCTGGCCGACACGGTCGTCGCCCAGGCGGGCCGATTCCAGCGCCTGCTCGGCGTGGATGCCGGCCGCCTCCGTCATCGCCAGGTACAGCTCGGTACGGGCCAAGAGCGTCAGGCTGCGGTTGCGGTCGGCCGGGGTGGCGTCCAGCGGTGGCGCCGCTTGCAGCCGCACGGCTTGCTCATAGGCGGGCCGGACCTGGTTTTCGGCCAGCGCGCGCGCCGCCTCCAGCTGGCCGCGCCACTGGACCAGCGCGGCCGAGGGCGGCGCGGCCGCGGCCGCGGCCAGCGGCCCGGCCGCCCAGCCCAGCCCGGCAAGCACGAGCCACGCGCGCGCGGCCAGGCGCGGGGCCATACGGGAAGCGCACGCCGCCATTGCCGTCATCCGCCCAGGCCGTGGTCTATCCCATAGCGCAGCAGGTCGGCATTGCTCTGGAAACCCATCTTCTGCATCAGCCTAGCCTTGTGCGTGCTGACAGTCTTGTTGCTGATCGACAGCTCCTCGGCGATCTGGTTGACGCTTTTGCCATCGACCAGCAATTTGAAGATACCGAGCTCGCGGTTCGACAATTGCTCGTGCGGGTGCGCCAGCGGACCGGCCGCGCTCTGGAACACCATGCGCTCGGCCAGCAGCGGATCGATGTAGCGGCCGCCAGCGGCCACCTTGCGAATCGCCAGCAGCAGCGTTTCCGGGTCGCCGTCCTTGGTCAGGTAGCCGGCCGCGCCGGCCTGCAGGGCGCGCCGCGCCACCAGCGCCTCGCTGTGCATGCTCAGCACCAGGATGGGCAGCTCCGGGGCGCGGGCCCGTATCCTCCCGATCAGGTCGGTGCCGCTGATGCCGGGCATGGTCATGTCGAGCAAGACCAGGTCGCATGTCCCACGGCGCAAATAGTCCAGCAGCTGGCCGCCGTGGGTGGCCTGGGCCACGACCTCCACATCGCCGGCCAGGGAAAACAACTGTAACAAGCCGCCCCGCACCAGCGCGTGGTCATCGGCGATCAAGATTCGTATCATGGTTCCGCAACGCTTTCCCGCAGCAATCAGGCAAAAATGCGCTGCGTCCGTCATCCTAGCAGACAGCGGCCGCCGCTTGTCCCACCATCACTTGCAAACAACAAGTTAATCGCGCCGTGCGTCATGCCGCGCCCGCCGCCCGGCCCGGCCCGCCCCCGTCCAGGCACAGGAAGCGCGCCATGGCCGGCGCCGCCAGCGGACGGCTGAACAGATAGCCCTGGAATTCGTCGCAATGCTGGGCCTGCAGGAAAGCCAGCTGGCCGGCCGTTTCCACCCCTTCCGCGATCACCTTCAGGCCCAGCGTGTGGGCCATGGCGATGATGGCGCGCACGATGGCGCCGTCGTTGCGGTCGTCCGGCAAGCCGCTGACGAAGGAGCGGTCTATCTTGAGGAAGTCCAGCGGGAAGCTCTTCAGGTAGCTCAGCGACGAATAGCCGGTGCCGAAGTCGTCCACCGCCAGCCGCACGCCGATCGCCTTGAGCGCCGCCAGCGTGCGCAACGTGCCCTTGGCGTCCTGCATCAGCATGCTCTCGGTCAATTCCAGCTCCAGCAGGTGGGGCGGCAGGCCGCTGGCGTCCAGCGCCGCCGTCACCATGCGCACCAGGTCGGCGTCGCGGAACTGGCGCGCCGACAGGTTGACGGCCACCGGGATCGGCTCGGCCATGCCGTCATACCAGCTGCGCGCCTGCAGGCAGGCCTGGCGCAACACCCAGGCGCCGATCTGCAGGATCAGGCCGTTCTGCTCGGCCAGCGGAATGAATTCCGACGGCGCCACCGCGCCCAGCAGGCGCGCGTTCCAGCGCAGCAAGGCTTCGGCGCCGACCACGCGGCCGCCGTGGCGGTCGGCGCGCGGCTGATAGTGCAGCGACAGTTCGGCTTGCCGGACGGCGTTGCGCATGGCCTTGCCCAGCTCGATGCGGCGCCGGCTGGCGCTGTTCATGTCGGCGTTGAAGTACTGGTAGCGGTGCCCGCCATCGGTCTTGGCGCGGTACATGGCCGTGTCGACATTGCACAGCAGCGATTCGGCATCGGCGCCATGCTGCGGGTAGTGGACGATGCCGACGCTGCCGCTGACCACCAGTTCGTAGCCATCGACGTCGGCCGGCCGGGCCAGCAGCCGCAGCACCCGGCGCGCCAGCTTGCCCAGGCCGGCGTCGCCGCCGTCCGTGGCCACCAGGATGGTGAATTCGTCGCCGCCGGTGCGGGCCACCAGGCCGCTGCCGCGCACCACCCGCTCCAGCAGCGCGGCGCAGGCCTTGAGCAGGCGGTCGCCGTACTGCCGGCCCAGCGTGTGGTTGATGTCGCGGAACTGGTCGAGATCAAGCAGCAGCAGCCCGACTCCGCCGCCGCCGGCGTCGGCCTGCGCCAGCGCGCGCGCCAGATGGTCGCCGAAGCAGTGCCGGTTGCACAGGCCCGTCAG
>JAZJZQ010000582.1:7251-10462 GCA_040389625.1 Pseudomonadota bacterium
GCCAGTTCGGCCGCCTGGCGCTCGGCCAGCTCCACCTGCAACTGGCGGTTGCTCGACGCCAGTTCGGCGCGGCGCAACGCCACTTCGTCGCGCAAGCCCGACTGGGCCTGCCGCAACTGGCGCGTCTGGCGCTGGAGGGCCAGCCGCGCCCCGCGCAGCTGCAAGTGGGCCGCCACCCGGGCCGCCACTTCGTCCACCTGCAGCGGCTTGGTCAGGTAGTCGACCGCCCCCAGCGCGAAGGCCGACAGCTTGTTTTCTGTCTGCTTGAGCGCCGTCATGAAGATCACCGGGATCTCGCGGTGCTCGGCCCGCGCCTGCAGCTGCCGGCACACGTCGAAGCCGCTCATGTCGGGCATCATCGCGTCCAGCAAGATCAGGTCCGGCTGCGCGAAGTCGACCCGCTGCAGGGCCTCGGCCCCGCCCTGGGCCACGATCACCCGGTAACCGTGCGCCTCCAGGCTGTCGACCACGAAGCCCAGGTTGGCGGGCTTGTCGTCGACGATCAGGATGGTCTGGCCGGCGCCGTGCCGGGCCGTGATGACGGCGGCCGGATCGGCGCCCATGGCGTGCGGTGCGGCGCCTGTCATCAGAACGCTTCCCATTCCTCATGGGCGGCGGCCGGCACGGCGCGGGCGACCGCGGGCACCGCCGCATGGCGCACCGCGCGCGGCGGCGGCGCCGGGCGCGCCAGCGCCGGCCCGGCGCCGCCATCGGTCAGCTTGAACACGCCGATCACCTGGAACAGGTGCTCGGCCTGTTCCTGCATGCGCTGCGCCACGGCCGCGTCCTCCTCCACCAGCGCCGCGTTTTGCTGGGTGACCGTGTCCATGGCCACCACCGCGCGGCTGATCTGCTCGATGCCGGCCGTCTGCTCGGCACTGGCCAGGGCGATTTCGCCGATGATGTCGCTCACGTGCTGCACGCCGGTGACGATCGCGTTCATGGTGGCGCCAGCCTGGTCCACCAGCTGGGCGCCGGCATCGATGTTGTCGACCGCGTCGCCGATCAGGGTCTTGATTTCCCTGGCGGCGCTGGCCGACCGTTGGGCCAGGCTGCGCACCTCGCCGGCCACCACGGCAAAGCCCCGGCCCTGCTCGCCGGCGCGGGCCGCCTCCACCGCCGCGTTCAAGGCCAGGATATTGGTCTGGAACGCGATGCCGTCGATGACGCCGATGATGTCGACGATTTTCCTGGACGAGGCATTGATCGAGGCCATGGTATCGACCACCTGCGCCACCACCGCACCGCCCTGGACGGCGGCCTGGGAAGCGGACCGCGCCATCGTACTGGCCTGGCGCGCATGGTCGGCGTTTTGCTTCACGGTGCCGGTCAATTGCTCCATCGACGACGCCGTCTGCTCCAGCGCGCCGGCCTGGGCCTCGGTGCGCGACGACAGCTCCTGGTTGCCGCTGGCAATCTGCAGCGATGCCGTGACGACGGTATCGGTGCCGGTACGCACCTGGTGCACGATGTCCAGCAAGCTGTCGTTCATGTCCTTCAGGGCCTGCATCAGCTGCCCCGTCTCGTCACGCGAGCGCACCACGATGGTGGAAGTGAGGTCGCCATCGGCCACGCGCCGTGCCACCTTCAAGGCATGGCGCACGGGGGCGGTAATGCTGAGCGTAAGGTAGCGGGCGAACAGTCCGCCCAGCAGGACAAACGAAACGATGAGGGACACCACCAGCAACTTGCTGCTGGCGGCCGCCGCCTCGACTTGCTCGCTCAGCCCGTTGACGGTCTGTTTTTGATAATTGAGGAAATCCAGTTCGGCCTTCTTGTAGGCTTCGGACAAGGGCGTGAATTGTTCAAACAGCGTGGCCACTTCATCGTCGCGGCCAGCGCGCTTGGCCGCCAGCACCTGGTCGCGGTGGCTCAGGTAGCGCGCGCGCACCGCCGACACCTGCTGAAACAGCGCCCGTTCCGGCGCGCTGGCCAAGTGGCTCTCGATATAGCGCTGGATTTCGTTGATGCGGCTGGTGGAGTCCTTGGCGTCGCCGGCGAAATACGTGGCCAGGCTAGGGTCGGCGCTCTTGACGACCGCCAGTTGGCGCTTGAGTCCGGCAAAGGTGATGTGATACCACTCCTCGGTCATGCGTTCCTTGGTCAGCGGCTCCTGCATCATCGCGCGCGTATCGGCCGCCACCTGATGCAGCCGCGACAGCCCCACGGCCGAGGAAATGGTCGCCAGTAACAGCACGATGGCGAAGCCGGCGCCCAGGCGGGTACCGATGCTGAGATTTTTTATTTGCATGTTTCCTCCGTCGTGTTCACGCTCAAGCGGGCGATGGCTGTCACTGACGACAACGACCGCCCAGGATTATCCGGTGCGCCAGGTGCTGGGAGAAATTCAAGACCCGGTGAACTTCCCTAACAGCTGGTCGACCGCGTCACGGGCCCGCTGTTGGCCCGCCGGATCGACTGCGCAATGCAAGTCATGCAGTGCCTGCGACACATCGACCAGCGCGTCGCGCCAGTCGAACAGTATCGCCTGCAAGGCGGCCAGGTCGGGCCGTTCAGGCATGGGCACGCCATTGGGCTGTGGCTGCGGCTGCGGGTCCATGGGCTCAGAACTCTTCCCATTCATCGCTGGCCGGCGCGGCCCGGTTCGCGGCCCCGTTGACGGCCAGCTTGATGGGCGTCGCGGACGCCGGGCGCGCGGCCGGCGCGGCCGCGCCCCGCGGCGCACGGGCGGCCGCCTGCAATGGCACCACCGGGGCGGCGGGCACCGCGCCCACCTTGAATATGCTGACCACATTGGCCAGGCTGCTGGCCTGGTCTTGCAAGGCCGTGGACGCGGCGGCGGCCTCTTCGACCAGCGCGGCGTTCTGCTGGGTGGCCTGATCCATCTGGATGATGGTGCGGCTGACCTGCTCGATGCCCACCGTCTGCTCCTGGCCCGCCACGGTGATCTGGCTCATGATGTCGGTGACGCGTTTGACGCTCTCGACGATCTCATGCATGGTAGCGCCGGCCTGGCCCACCAGTGCCGTGCCGGCGTCCACCTTTTCGACCGAATCGCCGATCAAGGTCTTGATTTCCTTGGCCGCGGCCGCCGACCGTTGGGCCAGGTTGCGCACTTCGGTCGCCACGACGGCAAAGCCGCGGCCCTGCTCGCCGGCGCGGGCCGCTTCCACGGCCGCGTTCAAGGCCAGGATATTGGTCTGGAACGCGATGCCGTCGATGACGCCGATGATGTCGACGATCTTGCGCG
>JAZJZQ010000583.1:0-8446 GCA_040389625.1 Pseudomonadota bacterium
ATAACTTGCCGTTATCTCACCACACCGGTCTAAGCCGAAGGGCCGAAAAGTCTAAATCGGCCCCGGTGTTGCTTTGCGGAGGCGATTGCGGTCTACAGAATATGGCGCCCTGGAAATTCTGGACCGCATTAGCCAGGATTTGCATATTTTCGACCGAATTAGACTGAGGGGAAAAAAACGAAGACCGGTACCCCAAGCCCGGGGGAGTTTCTCACTAATCCGTGAAGAATCAAGAAAAAAATCCCCGTCGAGATTCGTGCTTCCCACGTTGGATTCAACGCCGGGATCCATTCAGCGCGTCCAGCCGTTGCGACAGGAAGCGCAGCTCATTGGGGTCGGTGATGCTGCCGTCGTGCAGCAGGCCGCCGATCAGGGCGCGGGCGCTGTCGAGCTCGTTCATGTCTTCCAGCACGAACGCTTCCAGTTCACGGGCCCAGGGCGGCACCTGCGGCCCCCTGGCCTGCAGCCGTATCGCTTGCGCGTAGCGGCGCGCCAGCGGCAGGTCGTGCAGTCGGTGGCGGGCGATGATGGCCCCCTGGGCCAGCCACGGCCAGCGCCGGTCGGGGTCTTCGCCAAAACGCGCGTAGACGAAATCGAGCATGCGGCGCACCCGCACCGGGTCGTCCACGGCCGTGTACAGGGTGCTGGCGGCCAGCAGCGGATACTGGCTGCGGGGATCGAGGTCGAGCGCGCGGCCCAGCCACTGGGCCAGGCGGTCATAGTCGAGCACCCGCCACGACAGGCTCACGCCGGGCTGGTCGTCCCAGCCCTGCACATACAGCATCAGCACGCGCGACAGGGCGGCCCGCTCGCCCAGGCTGGCCAGCTGCAGTGTGGCCAGCGCGGGCGCCGGCGGCAGCGGCTGGGCGCCCGGCGGTGCCGGCCGGTGGCCGGCCTGCCAGGCCAGCTGGGCCGCCAGTGCCAGCGCCAGCAGGACCGGCACGGCACGGGGTACGCGGCGCAGCGGACGGCTTGCCATCACAGCTCCTTGCGGTACAGATCGAACAGGGCGGCGGCCGTCAGCAGCGTCACGTAGATGGCGCTCTGGATGGCGATGGCGGCCAGCTCAGCCGCCGTGCCGCCGTGGTACAGCAGCCAGTCGCTGCGGGCGTAGGCGTCCAGGTTGGGCAGCAGCAGGGCCAGCACGTCCACGGCCCGCGCCAGCAGGCGGTCGGCCTGGCCCGGCCCATGCGCCAGCAACTGCAGCGTGGCCGCCGTGCGGGCCAGCAGGTAGAAGGCGAAGGCGGCCGCCAGGGCCGGCAGCACCTGGTGCAGGGTTAGCATGCATAGCAGGCTGAAGGCGGCCACGATCCACAGTTCGGCCAGCAGCGACAGGCCCCACAGGGCGGCCTGGCCGGGCGGCGCGAACAGCAGGGCCAGGGCGCCGAACAGGGCGGCCGGCAGCACGGCCAGGGCGCCGAAGCCGGCCAGCTTGCCCAGCAGGTAGACGGCGCGCGGCAGGGGCAGGGCCAGCAGCAGTTCCTGGCCCTTGTCGTTCGCTTCGCGCACCATGCTGGTGACGACGAAGGTGGACACCAGGAACACGGCGGCCAGCCGCAGCAGGGCCGCCAGCAGGGCTGCCTGCAGCTGGCGGCTCTCCGTCAGGGCCACTTCGTGCAGCAGGCCGCTGGCGGCGATGGCGCCGCAGGCGGCCAGCAACAGCAGCCACAACAGTCGGTTGCGCAGCGCTTCGAGCAGCGTGTAGCGGGCGATGGTGAGGACCGGCGCGACCATCTTCACGGCAGGCGCTGGGCCGCGACCATGCGGTTGAACAGCACATAGGGCGAGACCCAGGCCACCAGGTCGTCGTATTCGCCGCCCGGCGCGGCCGGGTTGTCGCTCGCGTCGCGCGCGATGAAGGCAGTGGCGGAACTGGCGTTGACTTTCTCGTCCACATTGGTGGCCGAGGTGTCGGCCAGCAGCGTGCCCTGGTCGGTGCTGGCGCCAAAGCCGTTCTTGCCGTGCGAGACGATCACGGCCGGGATGTCGTTGGCCAAGGTGGCCGGCACCAGGTTGCCGTTGCCGTCGCGGGTGGCGATGCTGATGTCGCGCGCGGTCTGGAAGTTGAAGCGCGCGCCGCTGTCGCTGAAACCGGGCGTGACGCTGTAGCGGAACAGCCGGTTCCAGCTGTCGAGCTTGCTCAAGCCCAGCGTGGCCCACGGCAGGTAGCCGACCCGGCGCTCGCCGCGGCAGCGGTTCTCGCTGCGGTCTTCCAGGCCGTTGCTGGCCGACACGGCCGGGCAGGGCAGGTAACCGTTGCGCAGCGCGAAGCCGACCAGCGCCTCGCGCGCGTCGTCCAGCGCCTTTTGCGTGTCGCCCACGCGGCGCTGCTCGAGCTGGGCGCTCAGGGGCGTGATCAGGCCACCGATCATGAGGCCGACGATGACCAGCACGATGGCGATCTCGACGAGGGTAAATCCGTGTTGTGTGCGCTTCATGTCGTTACGGCAGCTGGTGCGCCGCTCCCATTTGTTTGTATAAGAAATCGAGTGGCACGAACCGCACCAGGTCGTCGAACGGGCCGCCCGGTACGGCCTCGTCGGTGCTGGCGGCGCGGCTGATGAAATGGGCGCTGCCTTGCGCGTTGAGCTGCTCGTCCAGGTTGCCGCTGGCCGTGTTGGGCTGCTCGATGCCCAGCACGGAGCTGCCGAAATTGTCCCGCCCGTGCGACAGCACCACCAGCGGCGCGCACTGGGCCCCCAGGTAGCACGTCTCCTGCCCCGCCAGATAGGCCAGGGCGCCGCTGCCGTAGCGGGTCTGGACGGTCTTGGTGGCCACCGCCGACAGGCGCGTGACGGGCGTGACCGTGTAAGCGGGCGTGACGCTGTAGCGCAGCCGCTTGCCCCAGGCGTCGGCCCCTTCCACGCCCAGCGCGACCCATGGCAGGAAGCCGGTGCAGCTGGCCTCCGAACTGCACGGCTCGGGCCGTTCATGGCCGTCCACGGCCGACACGGCCGGGCGCGGCAGACGGCCGTAGGCGACGGCAAAGCCGACCAGGGCGTCGGTGGCCGTGGCCAGCCGGGCCAAGGTCTGGCGCTGGTGGCGCGCTTCGCGGTCGCTGTGGCTAAAGGCCGTGATCAGCAGGCTGGCCGCGCCCACGCCCATCAGGGCGAGCAACAGCAGCAAGGCCGCGCCGCGCTCGCTAGCGCCCGGCCGCTTCTTGTATCGTGCCATCGGCGGGGTTGAAACTCTGGCCGGGCTTGAGCACCAGCTCGCGCCCGGACGACAGGCGCAGTTTGACGGACTGGTCGGGGCGCAGCTGGGCGTCGCTGTCGGCATGGGCCTCCTCGTTGATCCAGACGGTGGACTTGCCGCTGCTGCGCCGTACCACGCCGTTCAGCTGCACCGCCGGCGGCGGCGCTGGCGGGGCCGCGTCCGGCACCGGCGTTGGGGTGGCCATGGGCACCCCGCCGGCCGTCTGTTGGCCGAGCTGGGCGCTGCCGCGCCGCAGGTCGAGGCCGTTGCGTTCCTGGGGCGTGGTAAACAGCCGGCCCAGTCCCAGCGTCTGGGCCGGCGCCGGGGCCGCGGCGCCGGCCAGCAGCGCCAGCGCCAGCGCGTGGCGCAGCACGGCCGTGAGGCGCCCGCCCGCCGGCACGCGCCTCATGGCTTGCCCCCGGCCGGTGCGCCGCCGCCTGGCGCGGCCGGCAACAAGGTGAGCCAGTTCAGCGTGCATTCGGCCGACACGGTGGGGGTGGGGGCGTCGGTCTGGCCGGCGGCGTTGTTGAGCCGCTTGAGGCCGCAGTCCTGCACCGCGAAATAGCCGCGCGCACGCAAATCCTCGAGGAAATTGAACAGGTCCAGTTCATGCAGCATGTCCATCCGCACCGTCACCCGGCTGGCCCGCAACTGGTAGTCGCCGGTGGCGACGGCCGGATCGGGCGCGACGGGCTGCTGGGGCGCGATGTCGTAGCTGATCGGCAGCAAGCCCCGTTCTTCCTGGATGTGGCGGATGGCGTCGAGCCAGGCCAGGCGGTTTTCCTCGCCCACCAGGCCGCGCGCGCGCAGCGCCGTGAACTGGGGCTGGAAGGCGCGGATATCGCGCTTCTCGTTGTCGGCGTAGGCGTAGCGGGCATAGGCCGCGTCGCGCTGCTGTTGCACGTGGCTGCGGCTGGCGCTGGCCGTGCGCAGCGTGGCGTTGCTGAGCAGGACGGCCGTCACGCCGATGGCCACGCTGGCCAGCACGGCGGCCACGCCCCAGCGGATCAGGGCGAACTCGCGCAGCCAGTAGGGGATGGCGATGGCGACGGCCGGCTTGTTTTTCTTGCCGGGGATGGTGGCGGCAGCGTTCATCTTGGGTTCCACACCAGGTTCAAGGCAAATTTCGGTTTGTCCAGGCCGGGCGTGCCGGCCACCAGGCCCGCCTTGCCGCTCAGCTTGACGTTGGGACGGGTGTCGAGCGGCTGCGATTCGATCTCCACCGTCATGCGGGGCTGGGCCGCCAGGCGCTGGGCGAACTGGCGCATGGCGCCCAGCGCGGCCCGGTAGTCGTCCTGCGGGCCTTCGATCTCCGCCTCCAGGTGCAGGGCCTGGGGCGGGGCGGTGGGCAGGCCCAGCAGCTGGGACGGGATGGCGCTGGCCGCGGCGCTGTCGGCCGGCCCCTGCATGGCGGCCGGGGCCGGCGCCGCGCCGGGCAAGTTGACGCGCCAGTCGATGCGGTTGAGCTTGATCTGCGGGACCTGGTCCAGCGCCTCGCTCAGCATGCGCACCATGGGCAGCGGCACCGGCCCTTGGCTGGCCAGCAGCTGCTCGATGGCCACCGCCACTTTCATGTTGGCGGTCTTGGCCACGGCCGGCGGCATGTCCGACATCACTTGCTGGTACTGGCCGTCGTAGCGGGCCGTTTCGGCCCGCATGCGGGCGGCGGCGGTATCGGCCTCGCCGGCCCGCCACATGCTGACGGCGGCCCACATCAGGGTGCAGCCGAGGATGGCGGCGCTGGCCCCGTACATGGCCACCCTGGCCCACCACAGCTGGTAGTAGCGGCGCGCCGCGCCCAGCGTGTAGTGGCTGCGCGGCAGTTCGGCGCCCAGCAGCTTGAGCAGGACGGTGTCGGCCAGGCGCGGCACACCGGCCAGGCCGACCCGGGCCGCCACGGCAGCCATGGGGATGAATTGGTAGGCCGTCTCGGGCCCGTTGCGGCACAGCTTGGAGAGCCGGTCGATCTGCTCGTCGGGCGCGACGATGGCCGTGTGCAGCAGGTCGCCCCGGCGCACCAGGTGTATGCTGGTGAGAAATTGCAGCGTCTTGCCCGTCTCGACGGCCACGTTGACGGGCGCGCCGTCGCGGTCGATGGCCAGCGTCAGGCGCGAGAACTTGAGCTGGCCGTCGCGGAAATAGCTCTGGCGCAGGCCGCCGGACTGCTCCGTCACCAGCAGCAAGTGTTCATGGCGCAGGCCCAGCTTGCGGCGCAGCTGGTCGCTCATCAGGGTGGTCGTGTACAGGCCGGCCAGCGGCGCCTTGAGCGCTTCGAGCGCCGCGATCCACGGCTGCACGATGGACGGGTTGGTCAGGCCGCTGAGCAGGGCGATGTCGTCGCGCCGGCCTTCCGCTTCCCGGCCCTGGATGCTCACGTGGCGGTACGGCGTTTCCCGGTATTGCTGGCCGAGCCGGCGCTGCAGCATCTGGCGCCCGGCCTTGCCGCTCACGTGGGGCAGGGTGACGCGCTGGTAGTCTTCCTCGATCAGGTCGGTGAGCAGCCAGCACGGCCCGTCCGGCGCGGCAGCGATGTAATCCATGAAGGCGTCGATGCCGTCCTGGTCCGGCGCGAAGCAGGGCCCGGCCGTGAGCTGGCCCAGGCGCCAGTGGTAGACGCACAGCTGTTCGCTGGTGAGGTAGAGTAAGTGGTTGCGGAACACGGCGGCCTCAGGTCTTGATCTTGCTGATCGTGTCGTAAATCGGGCCCAGCACCGACAGCATGATCCAGCCCAGCAGCAGGCCCAGCACCACGGTGATGGCCGGTTCTATCATCGCCTGCACCTTCTCGATCATTTCCTTCACTTCGCGGTTGTAGAAATAGGCCACATTGCGCAGCGCGCCATCGAGCGCGCCCGTCGCCTCGCCCACCTTGAGCATGCGGATCACCAGCGGCGGGAAGATGCCCGTGTTCTGGAACGCGGCCGTCACGCCCTGGCCCTCGGAGATCAGGCGCGCCGCCTGGCGCAGGCCGGCCGCCACCACGCGGTTGCCGACGATGCCCTCGGACAGGCGGATGCATTCGAGGATGGTGATGCCGGAAGCATACATGAGGGCGAAGAAGGTGGCAAAGCGGGCCAGGATCACCTTGTGCAGCACCGGCCCCACCAGCCAGATGCGCAGCTGCAGGGCGTCGAAACGGTAGCGCGCCGTCTCGCTGCGGGCCAGCCAGGCGCGGGCGCCGAACCAGGCGGCCACGGGCAGGGCCAGCAGCACGTACCAGTAGTGGATGAAGATGTTGGAGACGAAAATCAGGGCCCGCGTGTGCAGCGGCAGCGTGTTGCCCATGTTCTTGATGAAGGCCGTCAGCTGGGGCACCAGGTAGATCATCAGGAAGAACGTCACGCCCGTCACCACCACGCCCACCACGGCCGGGTACATCACCATCTTCTTGGTCTGGGCCGCCAGCTCGTCCTGCCATTTGAGGCTCTCGGACAGGTTCTTGAACACTTCGGCCAGCTTGCCGCTGTGCTCGCCGGCCGTGATCAGGCTGGTGAAGGTGACGTCGAACACTTCCGGATAAGCGGCCAGCGCCGTCGACAGCTGCAGGCCGCCCTCGATGCTCTCGATCAGGTCGGTGATCACTTCGCGGAAGCGGGGGTGATCCATGCTCTCGCGCAAATCGTCCAGGCCTTCGAGGATGGGCACGCCGGCCCCCGTCAGCTGCTCCATGTGGAAGCAGAAGTTGATCAAATCCTTGCGCGTGATGACGCGCTTGATGGCCACCACCTTCTGGCGCGTGACCTTGCAGTCGACCAGGTCCAGCCCCATGCGGCTCAGGCGCAGCTCCAGGTCCGGTTCGTTGGCGGCGTCCATATTGCCCGGCAACAGCTGGCCGCCGGCATCCATGGCGCGGTAGATGTATTGGGGCATCAGCTCAGCCTGTCGGTCAGGTCCACCACGCGCGCCACTTCCTCCAGCGTCGTCACGCCTTCGAGCACGCGGCGCACGCCGTCGTCCACCAGCGAGTGGAAGCCGCCGGCCGTGGCCGCCGTCTTCAGTTCGCGCGAGGAGGCGCGGCGGGCGATCAGTTCATCGAGTTCGCCCGTCATCTTGAGCAGTTCCATGATGGCGATGCGGCCCTTGTAGCCCTGGTGGGCGCAGCGTTCGCAACCGACGGCGCGGTAGATGGTCTGGCGCGGGGCCGGCTGATCTTCCGTGCCGGCCGGCAGGCCCAGCAGGCGGCGCTCGAGCGGGTCGGCCTCGAACGGCTCGCGGCAATGCAGGCACAGCTTGCGCACCAGGCGCTGGGCCACGATGCCGATGATGTTGCCGGCCATGATGTCGGGCAGGATGCCGATGTCGAGCAGGCGGGTGACGGAACCGATGGCCGAGTTGGTGTGCAGCGTGGAATAGACCTGGTGGCCCGTCATGGCGGCGGCGAACGCCATCTCGGCCGTTTCCTGGTCGCGGATCTCGCCCACCAGGATGATGTCGGGGTCTTGCCGCATCATGGAGCGGATGCCGTCGGCAAAGCCCATCTTGGCCGACTCGTTGACCGACGTTTGCCGGATCATGTTCATCGGGTATTCGACCGGGTCTTCCAGCGTCATGATGTTGACGCTCTCCGTGTTGATGTGGTTGAGGATCGAATACAGGGTGGTGGTCTTGCCCGAGCCGGTGGGGCCGGTGACGAGGATCACGCCGTCGGGACGGGCGATCATCAGCTTGAGCAGGTTCAGTTCCGTCTCGCCCAGGCCCAGGCCGTCCAGCGGCACGATGCCTTTTTGCCGGTCCAGCACGCGCAGCACCACGTTCTCGCCGTGGGTGGTGGGCTGGGCCGAGGCCCGGAAGTCGATCTGGCGGCCGGAAAACTTGATCGAGATGCGGCCGTCCTGGGGCGCCCGGGTCTCGGCGATGTTCATGTTCGAGATCACCTTCAGGCGCACCGCCATGGCCGGCCAGTACGACTTGTGCAGGCTGCGGATCTGGCGCAGGATGCCGTCAATGCGGTAGCGGATGCGCAGGAACGATTGCTCGGGCTCGAAGTGGATGTCGGAGGCGCCGTTCTGCACGGCGTCGGCCAGCAGGGCGTCGATCAGGCGCACCATGGGCTGGCTGTACTCGTCCGAGGTGGAGCCGCCCATGCTGGCGTAGTTCACTTCCCCCGTTTCGATCTCGTGCAGGATGCCGTCGATCGACAGCTCGAAACCGTAATACTGGTCGATTGCGCGCTGGATGTCCGATTCGCCCGCCAAGAGCGGCGTGATGGTGATGCCCTTGACCAGCATGGCGCTGATCTGGTCCAGCGCCA
>JAZJZQ010000584.1:0-4252 GCA_040389625.1 Pseudomonadota bacterium
GCGTTCAAGGGCGACATCTACTACGGCCTGTGGTATCCGATCGTCATCTCGCTGGTCACCGTCGTGATCGGTACCTTGTTCGTCAAGGAAACCCGCGACAACGATATCTACGCGGGCGACTGAGCTTCTACCTCGTCATCAAGCAAATAGCCGCCAGCGATGGCGGCTATTTTTTTCGTCCGGCCCATCGCTCAGGCGACGGCCGGCGCGTCCGCACCGTATTCCAGCTGCTGCTGGCGGAACGCCTCCGCGATGCAGCGGCGCAGCGGCTCGTCTTCCCACGGCTTGGTGAAGAAGCGGTAGATGGCGCCCCGGTTGATGGCGTCGATCACCGATTCGAGGTCGGCATAGCCGGACAGGATCATCCGTATCGTCTCCGGGTACAGATCCTTGACCTTGGCCAGGAACTCCGTGCCGCTCATTTCCGGCATGCGCTGGTCCGACAGTACCACCTGTACCTCGTTGACGGCCAGCAGGGCCAGCGCTTCGGCCGCCGACGTGGCCAGCAGCAGCTTGTAGCCTTCGGCCCGCAGCGAGCGCGCCAGCGAGCGCACGATGTTCGGTTCATCGTCCAGTATCAGCAAGGTGCGCTGGCTGCGGTCGGCCGGCAGCAGCAGGCGCTTGCCGTCCGTCAGCAACTGGGCGAAGGCATCGCCCGACAGGGCCTTGCTGAAGTGGCTGCCCTGCATCTGGTCGCACTGGCGCCGCCGCAGGTAGTTCATCTGCCCTTCCGTCTCCACCCCTTCCGCGATCACGGTGATGTGCAGGCTGTGCGCCAGGCTAATTACGGCGTTGCAGATGGCCGCGTCGTCGGGCGAGGTGGTGACGTCGCGTACGAAGGAACGGTCTATCTTCAGATGGCTGATGGGGAAGCGCTTGAGGTAGGACAAGGAGGAATAGCCGGTCCCAAAGTCGTCCAGCGTAACCCCGACGCCCATCTGCTCCAGTTGGCGCAGGATGGCGACGGCCGCTTCCACGTCGTGCATGACGGCGCTTTCCGTCATTTCCAGTTCCAGCATGCGCGCCGTCAGGCCGTTGGCCGTCAGGGCCTTGCGCACCACCTCCACCAGTCCCGGCTGGTGGAACTGGCGCGCCGACAGGTTGATGGCCACGGTGGGCACGGCCAGCCCCGCCGTGCGCCAGCGGGCCAGCTGCGCGCAGACATGGCCGATGGCCCATTCGCCCAGCGGCAGCACCAGGCCCGTTTCCTCGGCCAGGCGGATGAATTCGTTGGGCGCCACCATGCCGCGGGTGGGATGGCGCCAGCGCAGCAACGCTTCCGCGCCCGTGATGGCGCCGTTCACCAGGCTCACCTGGGGCTGGTAATGCATCAGCAGCTCGCCCTTTTCCAGCGCCTGGCGCAGGTCGGCCTCCATGGCGAAGCGGGCCGCCATGCGCGCATTCATGGCCGGCGCGTAGTAGCGGAACGTATTGCCGCCCTGGCCTTTGGCGTCCTGCATGGCCAGGTCGGCCAGGCGCAACAGGGCGCTGGCATCGGCGCCGTCGTCCGGGAACACGCTGATGCCGATCGAGGCCAGCGGCCTAAGTTGGGCCGGCCCGCTCGGCAGCGGTTCGCCCAGCCGGGCCACGATGGCGGCGGCGACGGCGGCGGCATCGGCGCCCGCTTCCAGGTCCTGCAGCAGGACGACGAACTCGTCGTTGCCGGGACGGGCCACCAGGTTGCCCTCGCCCGCCGCGCGCTCGAGCAGCTGCGCCACTTCGGCCAGCATGGTGTCACCCACCTTGTACCCCAGGTTGTCGTTCACTTCCTTAAAACGGTCCAGGTCCACGTACAGGGCCGCCAGCCGCTTGCCGCTGGCCTGGGCGGCGGCGGCCATCTGCGCCAGCCTTTCCTCCAGCGTGGCGCGGTTGGGCAAGCCGGTCAGCTCGTCGTAGTTGGCGCGCCGTTCCAGTAACTGCTCGGCACGCTGGCGGGCGGCCAGCTCGCGATAACGCTCCAGGCCGGTGGCCAGCGCGTGACTGATTTCCTGCAGCAGGGCCACTTCCTCGTCGTTGCAGGGGCTGGCGTCGCCGGCGTAGACGGTCAGCACGCCCAGCACTTCGCCACCGCTCAGCAGCGGGACGGCGATGCAGCTGACCAGGTTGCGCATCAGCAGCGCGCCGCGCCAGGTGGCGAAGGCGGGCGTATCGGCCATGTCGCGCACCACCTGCGGCTTTTTCAGCAGGATGGCGCCGCCGCAGGCCGCATGGCGGCGCAAGTCCTGGCCCCAGCTCAGGTCCAGGCTCTCGATGAAGTCGCGGTCGCTGCCGGCGTGGGCGGCCAGTTCGATGCTGTGGCCGGCATCCTGGCGGGCGTAGCCTATCCAGGCCGCTTTGTAGCCCCCCGCGTCGACCAGGCCGCTGCAGAAGGCGGCCAGCATGGCTTCCTCGCTGGCGCTGCCGGCCAGCGCCTGGTTGCAGGCCGCGTGCAGGACGGCGGAGCGTTCCAGCAAGGCGATGCGCACTTCCTGTTCGTGCCGGACTTGTGAATTGTGGCGGGCGTCCAACATCAGGTCGTTGACGGCGACCACCAGCACATCGAATTCATTCTTGCTGTCCGGGACCAGGCGTGACGGCATCTTGCCTTCCGCGATGTCGCGCGCGAAGGCGATACAGTCGGCCAGCGTGCGGTACATGCCGCGGGCGATGCTGTAGGCCAGCACCATGCCCAGCGTCAGGGCCAGCGCGGGCGCCAGCACCAGCACCACCTTGGACAGGGCGCGCAACTGGCGCAGGCTCGCTTCCGTACTGGCGCTGGCTTCGCTGGCGTGCTGGGTCAGCGTGGCCAGGCGGGCGGCCAGCTTGTCCGGCGGGCCGCTGTCGTAGGTGAGCAAGCCGATATCGATCGCTTCCTGCTTGAGCGCATCGGTGGCCAGGGAGGCGGCGCTGCGCATGTTGTTGCGCACCTCTTCCTGGGCGGACTTCAGGCCCGCCGGCGTGGCGCCGGCCCCGGCCAGCGCGGCGCTGCTGCGCAAGCCCAGTTCGACGATGCGCGCATCCTGGTCCAGATAAACGCCCATGGTCGCCGCCATGCGCTCGTGCACCAGCAGCGACGCCAGGGCCGCCAGCAAGGCCGGCAACACCAGCGCGGAAAAACAGATCAGTAACCGGGCCCGCAGGCTGAGCCGGTTGATGTCGTTGCGGGGGTTAGCGGCGGCGGCCATGGTTCCAGACTCTCATGCGGACTTGCCCTCAAGGGTAGGTGGAAGCGGTGTGTCTGTGGCCAGTCTTACATGGTTTTCAAGGTGGGACAATGGGACGTGGGCTGTCGCTGCCGTTTTTTTCCGGTTGTTTTAACGCGGCAACACTTTTGATTTGGTAGCCGCACTGCGGCGGCACGAATGGGGCGGCAACCATGGCCCAACGCGGCAATAAAGACTGGTACAGGCGCCTGGCGTGGGGGCAAGGACAAAGAAGAGTCCCAGAGCCGGAACCGAACCGGAACGGCACGGGTAGCCGTCCCGGAGCGGGCCGCCCTTGGCGGCGGCCCGTATTTCAAGTTCAGCCGTTGAAGGTCTTGCCTTCCGCGGCCAGGCGCTGCAGCAGCGGCGCCGGCTTCCACGCTTCGCCGTGGTGACCACGGCCATACTTTTCGATGGCCGCCAGCACGTTGGGCAGACCCACCGTGTCGGCATAGAACATGGGGCCGCCGCGGAACAGGGGGAAGCCGTAGCCGGTCAGGTAGACCATGTCGATGTCGGAGGCGCGCATGGCGATGCCCTCTTCCAGAATCAGGGCCGCTTCATTGACCATCGCAAACACCAGGCGCTCGACGATTTCCTGGTCGCTGATCTTGCGGCGCGCCACGCCGATATCGGCAGAGTGCTTGACGATCATGTCGTTGACCACGTCCGAAGGGTAAGCCTTGCGGTCGCCCGCCTTGTAGTCATACCAGCCGGCGCCCGTCTTCTGCCCGAATCGGCCCAGCTCGCACAACAGGTCGGCCGTCTTCGAATAGCTGATCTCGGGCGATTCCACGTAGCGGCGCTTGCGGATGTACCAGCCAATGTCGTTGCCGGCCAGGTCGCCCATGCGGAACGGGCCCATGGCGAAGCCGAACTTTTCGACCGCCTTGTCGACCTGCTCCGGCAAACAGCCCTCTTCCAACAGGAAGCCGGCCTGGCGGCTGTATTGTTCGATCATGCGGTTGCCGATGAAGCCATCGCACACGCCGGAGACGACGCCCGTCTTTTTCAATTTTTTCGACAGGGCCAGCGCCGTGGCCAGCACGTCCTTGCCGGTCTTGGCGCCG
>JAZJZQ010000585.1:0-1932 GCA_040389625.1 Pseudomonadota bacterium
AACGGCAGCGTGTCAAATATCTGGCTCATATGCGTACTCCAACTGGTTGGCAAGCGCATCCAGCGCCTGCTCGATTTGCTCCGGCCGGTGGTCGGCGCGCAGCAGGAAGGTGAGCGCCCCCTGCCGGCCCGCCCACTGGGCAACGGCCTGTATTCCACGCCCGGCCAATGCGGCCTGCACTTGCAACGGTCCCTCGTGCGGCGGTAGCAGCACGGTCTGGACCGGAAACCGGCCGCCCCGGCAGCGTATGCCACGCCGCACCGCGCCGGCGCGAAACTGCGCCACGCGCTGCCACAAACGCTCACGCAGCGTATCTCCATATTGCCCGTTCAGCGCCAATGCCCGCCTTGCCGCCGCGATCACCGCCACCGACGGCGGGCTGCAATGGCGCCGCACTTCGCTGCGCGCACCAAACCAGCCCACCAGCGCGGCACTCCCGGCCAGCACCGCCAGCGGCGCGCCGAATCCCTTAGCCAGCGACGCCCCCACCAGTACTCGCGGTCCCGCCACACCGGGCAGGCGCAGCGAGCCACCACCCTGCTCGCCCCGGACGCCCAGCACCTGTGTGTCGTCCAGTACCAGGTAGCCATCGCATTCGGCCGCGATGCGGGCATAGGCCGCCAGCGGCGGCGCCTCCTGCGCACCGGGACAATAGCCGTCCGCCAGGATCAGCGGACGCCGGCCATCCCGCGCCGCCCGGCGCGCCAGCCGGCTGGCCTGCTCCGCCGCGCCAGTTTGAAAGACCTGCAGCGACGCCCCCAGCATCTCGGCCCGTTGCGCGCCCCAGCGCGCGATCGGATAGGCGCCGGCATCGACCAGCACGGCCAACGGCTCCGCGGCGAGCATGCCGAACAGGTCCCAGAACAGGTGCAGCGTGGACGGCAGCAGCAACGCCGCCTGGCAGCCCTGCAGCCGCGCCAGCTCCGCCCCAAGCTCGGGCGCGCCCGGCGCGTCTTCCAGCGCCGCCGGACGGCCCAGCGTCAGGCCCGGCCAGCTGCCCAGTGCCCATGACGGATGGCGCATACCGAGGTATAGCGCGCTGCAAAAGTCCGCCATGCCGCGTCATGCCGTGCTGCGCGCCTGCTCGGCCAACCGTTGGCGCAGCAGCACCGACGGGATGGTCGCCTCGGCCACCGGGTCCACCTTCTCCACCGACAGGTCGACCCCGGTGGCCGCGCGATAGGCGTGGATATAGCCCTGCACCTGCGGTCGCCAGAAACGGGCCCAGTTGAAGGCCGGCGTCGGTTCGTAGATATCGGCCCAGGCACCGTAACGCACCGACAGCAGCACCTGCTCGCCGAACATGGCCAGGCTGCGGAAGTGCACCACGCTGGTGTCGGTCCAGCCCTGCAGCTTCTTCATCGCGTCCACCCGGTCCATCCACGGCTCCGGATAGGCCACCATCAACCGGGTGGGCAGGAATTCACGGAATTCGGGCCGGGCCAGCAGCCATTGCTGCATCAGCATTTCGATGCGGGCCGTCGATGGAAGGTCGCCGAACTGGTTGTGCGCCCCCTGCGACAGGATCAGGTGCACTTCCTTGAGCGCGTTCAGCACGGGGAAGGCGTCGGCCTTGACGGTGGTGTCGTCGTCCTGCTTGTAGAACTGGGTACACAGGCGCAGCAAGTGATGGAACGCTTCAAGGAACTTGGAGCGGGTATCGGCCGCGCGGATGTGCTGCACCGCCTTGCCGTCAAGCCGCACGCCGTAATGGTGGTCGTACTCGTAATTGCGCCGCACCACGGTCAGCCGGTGCTGCTCGTCCTGGGTGTAGCCCCAGATCAGGTTGTTCAGCGGGCGCAGCATGTCGATCTCGGTGTTGGCCAGCGGGTCGTTGGCGCCGGGGCCGCGCACGTTCTGGAAGCGCTGGGTGATGGCGTTCATGGTCTGCACCAGCATGCCCTCCTCGTGCCAGTAGGACCAGATCAGCTC
>JAZJZQ010000586.1:0-5405 GCA_040389625.1 Pseudomonadota bacterium
TGCCCCGGCTGCCCGGCTACGCGCGCGTGGTGCTCGACGGCCATGTGGCGGGCGAGCCGTTTGACTTGTGCCCGCGCCAGATCCTGCGCCGTCAGGTCGCGCGCCTGGCTGAACTGGGCTGGACGCTCAACGCCGGCCTGGAACCCGAATTCTTCTTGCTCGAACCGTCCGGCCAGTCGGAACCGGGCGACGCCCTCGACAAGCCGTCTTACGACACCAAGAGCCTGCTGCGCAAGCGCGCCTTTGTCGAACAGCTCACCGCCAGCCTGGACGCCTGCGGCCTGGGCGTATTCCAGATCGACCACGAGGACGCCAGCGGCCAGTTCGAAGTCAACTACCGCTATGCCGACGCGCTCAAGGCGGCCGATAACTTCATGCTCTTCAAGATGGCGGCGCACCACATCGCCGAAGAGCAGGGCATGCTGTTTTCAATGATGCCCAAGCCGTTTGCCGAGCGTCCCGGCAGCGGCCTGCACTTTCACCTGTCGATCAGCGACCAGGACGGCAAGGCCATCTTTTCCAGCGACGACGATGCGCGCGGCCTGAAGCTCTCTCCGCTGGCCTACCAGTTCCTCGGCGGCCTGCTGGCGCATGCGCCGGCCTTGACGGCCCTGTGCGCGCCCACGGTCAATTCGTATAAGCGCCTGATGTGCGGCCAGTCGTTGTCGGGCACGAGCTGGGCTCCGGCCTACATCGGCTACGGCGACAACAACCGCACCACCGTCGCGCGCGTGGTGTACGGGCGCATCGAATGGCGCCTGCCCGACAGCTCGGCCAACCCCTACCTGGCGCTGGCTGCCGTGATCGCGGCCGGGCTGGACGGCATCGAACGCAAGCTCGACCCCGGCGCCCCGGTCAATGGCGATGTCTACGAGATGAGCGGCGCCGAACGCGACGCGCTGGGCTTGCAGATCCTGCCGCAAAATCTCGGCCTGGCCAGCGTCGCGCTGGCGCAGGACAAGGTGCTGGGCGCGGCGATCGGGCAGGCCTTTGTCGACGAATTCGCCGCCCTCAAGAGCGCCGAATGGAACGAATACAGCCAGCACGTGAGCCGCTGGGAAACCGACCGTTACCTCAGCCAGTTCTGACCCATGCTGCTCGATAAAGAAGCCATCCTCACCCAAGGCTCGTACTACGAAGCGAGCGTGGTGCGGCCGGCACCCTGCACGGCGCTGTCGGGCCGCATCCAGGCCGACGTGTGTATCGTCGGCGCCGGTTACGCCGGCCTGTGCGCGGCGCTTGAATTGCGTGCGCGCGGCTACTCGGTGGTGGTGCTGGAGGCACGCACGGCCGGCTGGGGCGCATCCGGACGCAACGGCGGCCAGGCCATTGTCGGCTTTGCCAGCGACGACGCGATCGAAGCCCAGCTGCCGCCCGAGGACGCACGCCGTGCCTGGCACATGACGGTGGAAGCGCTCGACCTGCTGCGCGAACGCATCGCCACCCACCGCATCGATTGCGACATGGTCGACGGTTACATGAGCATGGCCGTGGGCGAGCGCAAGGGGCAGGCCCTGTCGCAATGGGTTGACGATATCGAGCGCCGCTATGGCTACAAGATGCAAAAGATCGGCCCGGACAACGTCGCAAACTTCATCACCAGCCCGCGCTTTCACTCGGGTGCGTTCGATCCGCGCTCGGGCCACCTGCATCCGCTCAAATACTGCCTCGGCCTGCTCGCCGCAGCCCGCGCGGCCGGCGTGCAGGTGTTTGAAAACACGGCGGCAAGCGGGGTCATTCATGGCGCCAAGCCCTTGGTCAAGACCGAGCGCGGCGAAGTGGCGTGCAGCTTCGTGCTGCTGGCCGGCAATGTCTACCTGAACGAGTTCGGCGCCGCCATCGCACCCGACATGGCCAAACGCATCATGCCTGTCGGCACCTACATCATCGCTACCGAGCCGATGGGCAAGGAGCGGGCCGAGGCGTTGATCCACCAGCGCGCCGCTGTCTGCGACACCAATTTCGTGCTCGATTATTTCCGACCCACGGCAGACCACCGCATGCTCTTTGGCGGGCGCGTGAGCTACAGCGCCGCCACGCCGATGAACCTGGTGGCCAGCATGCGCCGGCGCATGCTAGCCGTGTTCCCCCAGCTCGACGACCTGGCCGTGCCACACGCCTGGGGCGGCTTCGTCGACATCACCATGAATCGTGGGCCCGATTTTGGGCGGATCGGCCAGAATATCTATTATCTGCAGGGCTTTTCCGGCCACGGCCTGGCCTTGACCGGCCTGGCCGGCAAGCTCGTGGCCGAGGCCATCAGCGGCCAGGCAGAGCGGTTCGACTTGCTGGCGCGTCTGGAACACAACAAGTTCCCCGGCGGCGCATTGTTGCGCACGCCAGCGCTGGTGCTGGGCATGTTGTATTACCAGATCAAAGACTTGCTATAAACCGGGGACAGGCATGAGTGACGCACTGCGTGAGTTTCTGCGCGACCGCAATATCCACGAAGTTGAATGCGTCATTGCCGACATGACCGGCATAGCCCGCGGCAAGATCCTGCCCAAGGACTTGTTCCTGTCCGCCGGTGAAATGCGCCTGCCCAAGAGCGTGCTGCTCAATACCGTCAATGGCGAGCAGCCCAACAACGGTCCCTACGTGGGCGCGACCGACCCCGACATGATTTGCGTGCCCGACCTGTCTACCCTGCGCGTGGTGCCGTGGGCGGCCGAGGCGGTGGCGCTGGTGATCCACGATTGCCAGAACTTCGACGGCAGCCCGGTCATGCTCTCGCCGCGCGCGGTGCTGCGCCATGTGCTGGCGCTGTATCGCCAGCGCGGCTGGCGGCCTGTGGTGGCGCCGGAGATGGAGTTTTATCTGGTGGCGCGCAATGCCAATCCGCACGAGCCGCTGGCGCCGCCGCTGGGCCGCAGCGGCAAGCCCGAGTTGGGACGCCAGTCGTACTCGATCGACGCCGTCAACGACTTCGATCCCTTCTTCCTGGAGCTGTCGAACTTTTGCACGGCGCACGAACTGGGTGTGGAAACGCTGATCCACGAAGCCGGTGCCGGCCAGATGGAAATCAACTTCTCGCATGGCGATGCGCTCGAACTGGCCGACCGCGTGTTCCTGTTCAAGCGCGCCGTGCGCGAGACGGCGCTACGCCATGGCATCTTCGCCACCTTCATGGCCAAGCCCATGGAAACCGAGCCTGGTAGCGCGATGCACATCCACCAGAGCATCCTGGACGCGAACACGGGCGAGAACATCTTCACCAACGCCGATGGCACTGCCAGTGCGCTGTTCTTTAGCTATATCGCGGGGTTGGAAAAGTACGTGCCACCGGCGATGCTGCTGTTTGCGCCGCACGTCAATTCCTACCGCCGGCTGTCGCGCTTCATGTCGGCGCCGACCAATGTGCGCTGGGGCTACGACAACCGCACCTGCGGCATCCGCGTGCCCAATTCCACGCCCGTCAACCGCCGGCTGGAAAACCGCGTGCCGGGCGTGGACGTCAATCCCTACCTGGCCATGGCCGCCACGCTGGCTTGCGGCTACCTGGGCATGGTGGAAGACCTGACGCCGTCGCCGCCCACGGCCGACAGCGCCGAGCATGTGCACGACGAACTGCCCCGCAACCTGGAAGACGCCATCGTGCGCCTGCGCGAATGCAAGGCGCTGGGCGAAGTGTTGGGCGAGCTGTTCGTGCAGGCGTTCTGCGAAGTGAAGGAACTGGAATTTGCCACCTACAGCCGCGTGATCAGTTCCTGGGAACGTGAGCACCTGATGCTGCTGGTGTGAGGAGAGCACGATGCACGAGAATGCGAAGCCGGAACCTGCGCAGCAGGGGCACGGGCAGCAGGGCCAGATGCGGCACGAGCATACAACCCGGCGCGGCGTGAACTGGGCCAGGGCGCAGGCGCTGGCGGCGGCCGAGCGGGCCGACTTCATCGCCCGCAACCCGGCCTCGCAGGCGCTGGCCGCGCGCGCCGGGGCGCACCTGCTGTTCGGTGTACCCATGCACTGGATGAAGGACTGGTCCACGCCGTTCGCGTTGACCGTGCGCGAGGCCAGCGGCGCCGGCTTCACCGACGCCGACGGCCACGCCTACACCGATTTCTGCCTGGGCGACACGGGCGCCATGTTCGGCCACGCGCCGCCGCCGGTGGCGCACGCCATCGCGCACCAGGCCACGCGCGGCTACACGGCCATGCTGCCGTCCGAGGATGCGGCGCCCGTGGCCGAGGAGCTGGCGCGCCGTTTCGGCCTGCCGTTCTGGCAGTTCGCCCTGTCGGCGTCGGACGCCAACCGCTTCGTGCTGCGCTGGCTGCGCGCGGCCACTGGGCGCGGCAAGATCCTGGTGTTCAACGGCTGCTATCACGGCACGGTGGATGATGTGTTCGTGGACCTGGTGGACGGCGTGCCGACCCAGCGCGACAGCCTGCTGGGCCAGGTCTATCCGCTCACGCAGCAGACGGTGGTGGTGGAGTTCAACGACCTGGCCGCGATGGAAGCGGCGCTGGCCGGCGGCGACGTGGCCTGCGTGCTGGCCGAGCCGGTCATGACCAACATCGGCATGGTGCTGCCGCAGCCAGGCTACTGGGAGGCTGCGCAGCAGATCATGCGCCGCCACGGCACGCTGCTGGTGATCGACGAAACCCACACCATCAGCAGCGGTCCCGGCGGCTATGCCCGCGCCCATGGCATGGCGCCGGACGCGCTGGTGCTGGGCAAGCCTATCGGCGGCGGCGTGCCGTGCGCCGTGTACGGTTTTTCGGCGGACGTGGCGCAGCGGGTGGAGCAGGCCAAGCGCGCGGCGCCGCCCGGCCATTCGGGCGTGGGGACGACGCTGAGCGCCAATATGTTCGCCATGGCCGCCATGCGCGCCAATCTGGAACAGGTGATGACGGAGGAAGCCTACCAGGCCATGTTCGCGCTGGCGGACCAGCTGTCGGCCGGCCTGCGCAGCGCGATCGCCCGCCACGGCCTGCCCTGGTGCGTGACGCAGGTGGGCGCGCGCACGGAATTCCAGTTTGCCCCGCAGGCGCCGCGCAACGGCAGCGAGGCCGGGGCCATACTCGACGGCGAGCTGGAACAGATCATCCACCTGTACCTGCTCAACCGGGGACTGCTGATCACGCCCTTCCACAACATGTTGCTGGTCTGTCCGCACACCACGGCGCAGGACGTGGCCCGCCTGCTCGACGGCTTCGACCGCTGCCTGTCCGAGCTGGTGTAACGGCGGGCGGTGGCGGACAAGGCCGCCACGCCCTTCACGCCACCTTCCAGGACGCGACGATGGGCAGGGCGACCAGCTGCCAGCCCAGCTGGCGGCGGATCTCGTCCATCGACGGCGGCGGATCGTTGGCGGCGCGGCGCTGCTCCATGTATTGCCGGACCTGCTCTTTGCTGGGTTGCTTTACCTTGTCCATGATGTCTCCTCGGCCTACGCCATCCTGCCTACA
>JAZJZQ010000587.1:0-2415 GCA_040389625.1 Pseudomonadota bacterium
CTTACGCCGGCACGTGGCGGATGACGCGGTTGCGCCCGCCCGCCTTGGCCTGGTACAGGGCAGCGTCGGCGCGCGAGATCAGTTCACGGGCCACCAGTTCCGGTTCGCCGGCGGCCAGGTCCGGGTCGAGGCAGGCCACGCCGATCGACACCGTGACGGACAACTGCACTTCATGCGCCAGGTTGATCATGGTGCCGACCACGCTGGCGCGGATGCGCTCGGCCACGAAGGCGGCGCTGTCGAGGTCCGCATCGATCAGCAGCACGACGAATTCCTCGCCGCCGAAACGGGCCAGTGCGTCCGACAGGCGCAGCTCGTCCTTGATGCGGGCCGCCACTTCGCGCAGCACTTCGTCGCCGCCCTGGTGGCCCACCGTGTCGTTGACGCGCTTGAAGTGGTCGATGTCGATGTACATGAAGGCGATCGGGTAGCGCTGGCGCCGCGCGCGGGCGATCTCCTCGAGCAGGCGCCGGTCCAGGTAGCGCCGGTTGTAGACGCCCGTCAGCGAGTCCGTCAGACCGATGTACTTGAGCATCTCGTTGCTGATCACGTTTTCCAGGCAGATGGCGATGATGGAGGCCATGTGCTCGATGAAGTCCGTGCCCAGGCTGGGCGTGAAGCGGGCCGGGTCCACGCTGCCCAGGTTGAGGCAGCCGATGATGCGCTTGTTGCGCATCAGGGGCACCAGCGCCACGCTTTGCAGGGCGGCCGGCGCAGCGGGGAACGGCAGCGCATGGCGCACGGGATCGTACATGCCCAGTTGCGGGCGCGGCGGCGGCGTGCTGGCCGTGCGGCGGCCCAGGTCGAAACCGAGTTCGTCGAGCTGCTCGACGAAGACCAGTTGCGGAAAGTCGGCGAACACCACGCCCAGCTTGCCCATCACGGTGCGGATGTCGGCATCCTCGTCGATCAGGGTCAGGGTCACGCTTTCCAGCTCGGAGATGACGGGCAGGGTGCGGAAGATGGTGCCCACCAGTTCGGGGAAGGTGGCGGCGCCCACGATCTCCAGGTCGAACGCCTGGTGGCGGCACATGATCGAGTGGTTGCGCTCGGCCTGCTCCAGCAGGTAAGCCATGCGGGCACGCAACGCCTGGTTCTCCGCCGCCAGCTCGCCGGCCCGCGTGACGGGATCAGCGTGGGACGGCAGCGCGCCTGTGACTGTGTGCGTCATATAAACCCTTACTCGATAGCGACTGCGACCAATGACCGTGCCGGAGCGTTGCTGTCTTTATCATCCGGCAAGTCACAACATTACGCCAAGTAAGGGTGCTTGGAAATGCCAAAAAGTAAATTCCGTTACAAAAACGCCAATTCGACATCGACTTCCTGCCCCAGCCGGATGCGCTGGCCGGCGCCGGCCACGACGATGCTGTTCATGCCGAAGCAGATGGCGCCGTCCAGCTCCGGCTTGGCACGGTAGCTGCGCAGCAGGTCCACCGGGTCGGGGCCGGTCTGGCCCGTGTCCTGGTCCACGGACGGGATGGGACAGCGCGAACATGGCTTGACGGGACGCAGTTCCGCTTCGCCCAGGCGGTAGGCGGCCGCGTAGTCTTCCTCGAACGCGTCCAGGCCGGCGATGACCAGGTTGGGGCGGAAGCGGTTCATGGGGACGGGCGCGCGGCCGGCCGCCACCAGCCGGCTATTGAGGTCGTCCAGCGACGCGGCGCCGGCCACCAGCACCGGATAGCCGTCGGAGAACATGGTGGTGGCCGCCACGCCCTGGGTCCACTTCTCGCTGACCTTGCGCAGCGCGTCGGCATGGAAGCGCACCAGCCGGCACGGCACGCCGATGGCGTTGCTGAACCAGGCGGCGGTCAGCTCGTCGCAGTCGTAGGCCAGCACGCTGTCGTCCCATACCTGCACCGTTTTCGCGACGGCGTCCTCGGGATCGGGCAGGCCCAGCGGGATTTCCAGGCGCAGCATGCCGGGCGCCCGCAGTTCCAGCGTGTCGCCCTTCAGGCGTGGCACGATCAGGGCCATGCGCGGGTGTTCGCGCTGGGTCATGAAGCGCCCTTCCCCATCGACCACCATCCATTCGCGGTCGTAGATCTGCTGGGTCATCAGACCCGCTTCGGTCAGCGTGGCTTCCTGCAGCGCCAGGCCGGCGCAGGATTTGATGGGATAGAGGGTGATGGCGGTCAGCGTAGGCATGTGCAGGCAGGCAGCGCCGTGGGCGTTGCGGCAAAGTTGTGCAAAAGTGAAGTATGGCAGAAAGCGCGCGATGCTGTCTCGCGGCGCGGCCATGGCATGGCGCCTGGCGCCATGCCCGGAGGCGCCAAGGCGGTGCGCCCTGGGCCGGGTACTTGATACGGACGCTTACGCTTCGGACTTGGCGTCCTTGCGCGGACGGCGGCCCCGCGGCTGGGGCTTGCGGGCAGGCTTGGCGGCCGTTTCCGCGTCCTGTGCGGCGGCGGC
>JAZJZQ010000588.1:0-1586 GCA_040389625.1 Pseudomonadota bacterium
TCGTGCTGATGATGGACCTGGACCGCTTCAAGCACGTCAACGACGTCATGGGCCAGAGCTTCGGCGACGCCCTGTTGCGGCAGGTGGCGGACCGGCTGCAAAAACTGCTGGCCGGCTACCACCATGCCTCGCCCCAGGTGGCGCGGCTGGGCGGCGACGAGTTTGCCGTCCTGCTGCCCGGCGCCAGCCAGGAGCAGGCCAGGAACCTGGCCGGGGAAATCGCCCAGACGCTGGAAACGCCGCTGTCGCTGGAAGACCAGATGGTCGACATCGGAGCCGGCATCGGCATCGCCGGCTATCCGGCCCACGCCCTGGATGCGGAAACACTGCTGAGCATGGCGGAAGTGGCCATGTACGCGGCCAAGCTGCGCAACGACGGCGCCGTGGTCTACGACAGCTCGATCGACAAGGGCAGCGAGCAAAGCCTGTCGCTGCTGACGGAATTGCGCGGCGCCATCGAGCGCAACGAATTCCGCCTGTTCGTGCAGCCGAAGATACGTTTCGACACGGGTGAAGTGGTGGGGGCCGAGGCGCTGGTGCGCTGGGTCCACCCGGAGCGGGGCAATGTGTTCCCGGACGAATTCATCCCGTTCGCCGAGCAGACCGGCTTCATCCGCAAGCTCACGCGCTGGGTGCTGGAGCAGTCCGCGGCCCTGTGCCAGAACCTGGACGCGGCCGGCATCCACTTGAAAATCTCCGTCAACCTGTCCACCCGCGACCTGATGGACCAGGACTTGCCGACCAAGTTCCGCGAGCTGCTGGAACGGCGCCGGTTGTCGGCTTCGTCGTTCTGCCTGGAGATCACGGAGAGTGCCATCATGGACGACCCCGTGCGCGCCCAGCAGACGCTGGAGCGGCTCCATGCCATGGGCCTGGAACTGTCGATCGACGATTTTGGCACCGGCTATTCCTCGCTGGCCTACCTCAAGCGCCTGCCCGTCAACGAACTGAAGATCGACAAATCCTTCGTGCTGAACATGGAAAGCGATGCGGGCGACGTGATGATCGTGCGTTCCACCATCCAGCTGGGCCACAACCTGGGCTTGCGCGTGGTGGCCGAAGGAGTGGAAAGCGAGGCCGTGTGGCACCAGCTCAAGAGCATGAAGTGCGACCAGGGGCAGGGCTATTACATGAGCCGTCCCATCCCGGCCGACCAGCTGCTGCTGTGGATGCAGCAGTGGCGGGCGCCCGCGCCACCCGCCATGCCCGTGCCGGCCCCTGCCAGCCTGACCCTTGCCAAATAAAAAATGTATTGTCAACCTTGCTAACATTTTAAATTTGCATCAAGGCACGTTATCATCGTTCCGCGCGCACGCCATCGATCTTGCGCCGCCATCTACAACGCTGACACGGAACCCTACATGCAAATACGACGCGCATCCATCCTTTTCACCCTGATCGCCGGCCTGGGCGGCAGCGCTGTGGCGCAGCAATGCCCGGCCAACGGCCAGGGCCTGCAGTATCCGCTCACCCGCACGGTGGAACAGCAGGACAATTACCACGGCACCACGGTGGCCGATCCCTACCGCTGGCTGGAGGATGCCAACAGCGCCGATACCCACGCCTGGGTCGAAGCCCAGAACACT
>JAZJZQ010000588.1:1686-5221 GCA_040389625.1 Pseudomonadota bacterium
GCTGGAGGATGCCAACAGCGCCGATACCCACGCCTGGGTCGAAGCCCAGAACACTTTGACGCAAGGCTACCTGGCCCAGATCCCCGGCCGTGACGCGATCCGCCAACGGCTGACCAAGCTGTGGAATTTCGAGCGCTTCTCGGTGCCGTTCAAGGAAGGCGGCCGCTATTTCTACAGCCGTAACGATGGCC
Source organism: Pseudomonadota bacterium (assembly GCA_040389625.1). Taxonomy (GTDB): domain Bacteria; phylum Pseudomonadota; class Gammaproteobacteria; order Burkholderiales; family Burkholderiaceae_D; genus Rugamonas. The sequence continues at coordinate 1,878 of JAZJZQ010000588.1, forward strand.
TGCAGAACCAGGCCGTGCTCTACACGGTCAAATCGCTGGCCGACACGCCGCGCATGTTGCTGGACCCGAACACCCTGGCCGCCGATGGCACCGTGGCACTGGCCGGCCTGGCCGTCAGCCCGGACGGCAAATACCTGGCCTACAGCACGGCCGCATCGGGCTCGGACTGGAACGAGATCCGGGTGCGCGACATCGAAACGGGCAAGGACACGAGCGACCATATCCAGTGGGTCAAGTTCTCCAACACGGCCTGGCTGCGCGACGGTTCCGGCTTCTTCTACAGCCGCTACGACGAACCCAAGGAAGCGACCAAGCTGGCCGACGTGAACTATTTCCAGAAGCTGTACTTCCACAAGATGGGCACGCCGCAAGGCAGCGACACCCTGGTCTATGAACGTCCCGACCACAAGGACTGGGGCTTCGGCGGCGAGGTGAGCAATGACGGCCGCTATCTCATCATCACGGCCTCGCAAGGCACGGAGCGCAAGAACCGTCTCTACTACAAGGACCTGCGCGCCAAGGACAGCAAGGTGGTGCCCCTGCTGGAGGACTTCGACGCGGCCTATAACTTCATCGACAACGACGGCCCCGTGTTCTGGTTCCGCACCGACCTGAAGGCGCCGCGCGCGCGCATCATCACCATCGACACCCGCAAGCCGCAGCCTGCCAACTGGAAGGAAATCGTGCCCGAGAGTGCGCAGACGCTGGTGTCGGCCAACATCGTCAACCAGCAACTGGTGGCCGACTACCTGAGCGACGCCCATAGCCAGGTCACGGTCTACGACCTGCATGGCAAGCGCCTGCACGACGTGGAACTGCCCGGCATCGGTTCCGCTGGCGGCTTCCAGGGCAAGCGCACGGATACGGAAACGTTCTACTCCTACACCAGCTTCACCACGCCATCCACCATCTACCGCTACGATATGAAGACGGGCAAGAGCAGCGTCTACCGCCAGCCCAAGGTGGACTTCGACCCGTCCGCCTACGAGACGCGGCAGCAGTTCTTCACCAGCCGCGACGGCACGCGCGTGCCCATGTTCATCGTGTCCAAAAAAGGGCTGAAACTGGACGGCAACAACCCGACCTACCTGTACGGCTACGGCGGCTTCAACATCTCGCTCACGCCATCGTTCTCGGTGGCCAACCTGGCCTGGGTCGAGATGGGCGGTGTGTACGTGATGGCCAACCTGCGCGGCGGCGGCGAATACGGCGAGGCGTGGCACGCGGCCGGCACCAAGCTGCAAAAGCAGAACGTGTTCGACGACTTCATCGGCGCCGCCGAGTGGCTGGTGCAGAACAAGGTTACCTCGCCAGCGCGCCTGGCCATAGGCGGCGGCAGCAACGGCGGCCTGCTGGTGGGCGCGGCCATGACCCAGCGGCCCGACCTGTTTGCCGCCGCGATCCCGCAAGTGGGCGTGCTGGACATGCTGCGCTTCCACAAGTTCACCATCGGCTGGGCCTGGACGTCGGACTACGGCTCGTCCGACAACGCCGATGAATTCAATGCGCTGCTCAAGTATTCGCCGCTGCACAACCTGAAAAAGGGTACTTGCTACCCGGCCACCATGATTACCACGGCCGACCATGACGACCGCGTGGTGCCGGCGCACAGCTTCAAGTTTGCCGCCACGGCGCAGGCTGACCAGGGCGGTGCGGCCCCCATCCTGATCCGCATCGACACCAAGGCGGGGCACGGCGCCGGCAAGCCCACCACCAAGCAGATCGAGGAGGTGACCGACCGCTGGGGCTTCCTGACCCGCGCGCTGCACATGGAACAGCCGACCCAGGTTGCTGGAAAATAATCGCACCAATCTTGTGCGTGCGCGCCAGCCGCGCACGCTTTTGATCCACGCGACTCGCCGCTTGCGCGCCACTTGCTGGTGCGCTGGTAGTGGCTTAGACGCCGGTCGTGCAGGTGGTGCACAAACATAGTGCCATCCATCCTAGCCACCCATCCTCAAATGCATCATTGTGGTGCGCTATTTGCGCGCTAATCAGGTCGAAAAAATATTATTCCGTAAAATCAAATGCTTACAAAACTGCACCAAAATGGTACGGTTATTGCTTAAAGGAATACATCTTTACTTTTTGATGCATTCTTTTGGGGAGTAGTTTGATGGGTGGATACAAAGAAGGCGCCGACGCACTGTTTATCTTGCTCGGCGCAATCATGATTTTGGCGATGCATGCTGGTTTTGCCTTCCTGGAGCTGGGCACGGTAAGAAAGAAGAACCAGGTCAACGCCCTGGTCAAGATCCTGGTCGATTTTGCAATTTCGACCATCGCTTATTTTTTCGTCGGTTACAGCATTGCCTATGGCATTAATTTCTTCTCGGCCGCGGACGTGCTGGCGGCCAAGAACGGCTATGAACTTGTCAAGTTCTTCTTCCTGCTGACTTTTGCCGCCGCCATCCCCGCCATTATTTCCGGCGGCATCGCCGAGCGGGCCCGCTTTCATCCGCAACTGATCGCCACCGCCTTGCTGGTCGGCCTGGTCTATCCTTTCTTCGAGGGCATGGTGTGGAACCATCGCTTCGGCCTGCAGGAGTGGCTGGCCCAAGCGTTCGGCGCCGAGTTCCATGACTTTGCCGGCTCTGTCGTGGTGCACGCCGTCGGCGGCTGGGTTGCGCTGCCGGCCGTGCTGCTGCTGGGCGCGCGCCGCGGCCGCTACATGAAGAACGGCGCCATCGCCGCCCACCCGCCATCGTCGATTCCGTTCCTGGCGCTGGGCGCCTGGATCCTGACGGTGGGCTGGTTCGGCTTTAACGTCATGAGCGCCCAGGCGCTGGACAAGATGAACGGCCTGGTCGCCGTCAATTCGCTGATGGCCATGGTGGGCGGCACGCTGGTCGCACTCCTGCTGGGCAAGAACGACCCGGGCTTCGTCTACAACGGTCCGCTGGCCGGCCTGGTGGCCGTGTGTGCCGGTTCCGACCTGATGCACCCGCTGGGCGCACTGGTCACTGGCGCAATCGCCGGCGCCATTTTCGTGGCCATGTTCACGCTGGCGCAGAACAAGTGGAAGATCGACGACGTGCTGGGTGTATGGCCGCTGCATGGCTTGTGCGGCGCCTGGGGCGGTGTGGCGGCCGGCATCTTCGGCCTCAAGTCGCTGGGCGGCGTGGGCGGGGTATCGTTCGGTGCGCAATGCATAGGCACCGGCTTGGGTGTGGTGATTGCGCTGGCAGGCGGCTTTGCCATCTACGGTGTACTGAAGGCCACGCTGGGCCTGCGACTTGATCCGGAAGACGAATTCCAGGGCGCCGACCTGGCCATCCACCGCATCTCCTCCACGCCGGAGCGTGAATCTAACTGGTAATTGCCAGCCGCATCGGGCGCGCCAT
>JAZJZQ010000589.1:0-3452 GCA_040389625.1 Pseudomonadota bacterium
GCTCGTCGAGCACGGGGTCGGTGTCGGGCGGGCACACCAGGCTGGTGACGCCGCCCTGCATGGCCGCCTGCAGTTCCGATTCCAGCGTGGCCTTGTATTCGTATCCGGGTTCGCGCAGGCGGGCCGACAGGTCCACCAGGCCGGGTGCCACCACCAGGCCGGCGGCGTCGATGGTGCGGTCGGGGGTGAAGCCGTCCGGTGCGCGTCCCACCGCCACCACCTTGCCGGCGGCGATGTACAGATCGTTCAGGGCGTCGATGCCGTTGGCCGGGTCGATCAGGTGGCCGTTCTTGATATGTAATTTCATCCTTGGGTTCCTGCCAAAATGCTCATCACTGCCATCCGTACCGCGATGCCGAACGTCACCTGCGGCAAGATCACCGCCTGCGGGCCGTCGGCCACGGCCGAGTCGATTTCCACCCCGCGGTTCATGGGACCGGGGTGCATGACGATGGCGTCCGGCTTGGCCAGCGCCAGCCGCTCCGGCGTCAGGCCGTAGCTCTTGAAGTATTCCTGCGCCGACGGCAGCAGGGCCCCGCTCATGCGCTCGTTCTGCAGGCGCAGCATGATGATCACGTCCACGCCCTTCAAGCCTTCTTCCATGTTGGTGAAGGTGCGCACGCCCATCTGCTCCAGGCCGCCCGGCAGCAGCGTGTGCGGGCCGATGGCGCGCACTTCCGGCACGCCCAGCGTGGTCAGGGCGTGGATGTCGGAACGGGCCACCCGGCTGTGCAGGATGTCGCCCACGATGGCCACCGTCAGGTTGGTGAAGTCCTTCTTGTAGTGGCGGATGGTGTACATGTCGAGCAAGCCCTGGGTCGGGTGCGCGTGGCGGCCGTCGCCGGCGTTGACCACGTGGACATGGGGCTGGCGCGTGTCGATCAGGTGCTTGGCGATCAGGTAGGGCGCGCCCGACTGCGCGTGGCGCACCACGAACATGTCGGCGTGCATGGCCGACAGGTTGTCGATGGTGTCGAGCAGCGACTCGCCCTTGCTGGCCGACGAAGCCTGGATGTTCAGGTTGATCACGTCGGCCGACAGGCGCTTGGAGGCGATCTCGAAGGTGGTGCGGGTGCGCGTGGAGTTTTCGAAGAACAAGTTGAAAACGGATTTGCCGCGCATCAGCGGCACCTTCTTGACATCGCGGTCGGAGATGCCGACGAAGGAGGAGGCAGTGTCCAGGATGTGGTTGACGATGGACTTGGGCAGGCCCTCGATCGTCAGCAGGTGCTGGAGTTCGCCGTGTTTATTCAGTTGCGGATTAAGCATGGTCGTCATCTATGGTTAGCGTAAATTGTCCGTCGCCGGCGCGCTGCAGCACCAGCGCCTGCTGCTCCTCGAGCGCGACGCTGGCGGCCACGAAGTCGGCCGCCACCGGCAGCTGGCGCCCGCCACGGTCCACCAGCGCGGCCAGCATGACGCGCGCCGGACGGCCGTAGTCGAACAGCTCGTTGATGGCCGCGCGCGTGGTGCGGCCCGTGTAGAGCACGTCGTCCACCAGCAGGATAGTGGCACCGTCCACGTCGAACGGGATCTGGGTCGACTTGACGCCCACGTGCAGGCCCTTCTTGGCGTAGTCGTCGCGGTAGAACGAGACGTCGACAAAGCCCAGGCGGGCCGACAGGCCCAGGTCGGCGGCCAGCCGCTCGGCCAGCCAGGCGCCGCCCGAGTAGATGCCGACGATGGCCGGATCGGGGGCGCCGGCCAGGCCGGTTTTCACGTGCTGCAGCAACCTGGCGTACAGCGCTTCCGCATCGAGCTGCGGGGAGTTGGAGGTAGTAGGCATGGTGTTCAAAGAGCGTCGAAATATTGTTGCAGGATGATGGCGGCGGCGCGGTCGTCGATCACTTCGCCCCGTTTGGCCGCGATCACGGCGGAGGAATAGCGTTCATCGACCAGTTCCACGGGCAGGTTGAAGCGCCCGTGCAGCTGGTTGGCAAAACGGCGGCAGCGGGCCGACATCTCGTGTTCCGTGCCGTCCGGATGGCTGGGCAGGCCCACCACCAGCCGCGCCGGCGTCCATTCCGCGATCAGCGCGCCGATGGCGGCGAACCGGGCCCCGTTGTCGATGGCGCTGATCACTTTTAAAGGCTGGGCCTGGCAAATCATGGTGTTACCCATGGCCACGCCAATACGTTTGATGCCGAAATCGAAAGCGAGGATGGTGGCCGCGCTCACAGCACCCGCTCCGCCCCGGCGACGGTGCAACGGCGGGCGTCACGCATGGCCGGCCTCGGAGGTGAGCATGAGGGGATCGATGCCGAGCAGCTTCATGGCCGCCACGTAGCGGTCCTCGATGGGCAGGTCGAACAGGATGTGGGCGTCGGCCCCCACCGTCAGCCAGCCGTTGCGGGAGATTTCCTCCTCCAGCTGGCCCGGGCTCCAGCCCGCGTAGCCGATCGACACCAGCATGCGCTGCGGGCCGGTGCCGGCCGCCACCGCTTCCAGCACATCGATCGAGGTGGTGAAGGCCACTTCGTCCGTCACCGTCAGCGACGACGAATAGCGGGTGCCCGGCGTGTGCAGCACGAAGCCGCGGTCGTCCTGGACCGGGCCGCCGAACATGATGGGCTCGTCGATGATGGGCGCGCCGGGCGCCGCTTCCAGTTTCAGGTCGATGCGGTCGAACAGCACCTGCATCGTCATGTCCGTGGGCTTGTTGATGACCACCCCCAGCACGCCGTTCTCGTTATGCTCGCACACATAGACGACGGTGCCGCCGAATATGGGATCTTGCATGGAAGGCATTGCAATAAGGAAATGGTTCGCCAGGTTGAGGGCAGCACTGGCGCCGCCGCCGGTCTGGGCCAGCGGATCGGTGGGTTCTTGCATCATGCCGGGCAAAGCCAGAGTCTTGCCAATTTTGCTTTTTGTCATACGCGGTGCTCTCTCTGCTGGGCTGCTTGCGGGTCTTTCAAAGCGGTGTTTTGCTGTAACATTCGCACGGATAGAGCATTTGCCTGCTAAGTCTCAGATAGCGATAGTTTACACTGAATTGTCGCCGCAGCCATGCCTGGCCTGTTTCCCCGTGCAGTATCTTGATGGTAGGCACGAATTTCCACCGCCGCCTTGCGCCCCCACACGCCTATGCCACACAAGCCCGCCCTGGTCTGGTTCCGCCGCGATTTGCGCAGCTTCGACCACGCCGCCCTGCACCACGCGCTGCACGGGCACGACACCGTTTATTGCGTCTTTGTCTACGACCGCACCATCCTGGACGCCCTGCCCCGCAGCGACCGCCGCGTCGATTTCATCCACGCCAGCGTGGCCGAGCTGGCGGCCGGACTGGAACAGCTGGGCGGCCACCTGATCGTACGCCACGGCGACCCGGCCGTGGTGATTGCGCAACTGGCAGCCGCACTGGACGCCGGCGCCGTCTATTGCAACCATGACTACGAACCGCAGGCCATCGCCCGCGACGCCGCCGTGGCCGCCACGCTGGCCGCGGCCGG
>JAZJZQ010000590.1:0-1413 GCA_040389625.1 Pseudomonadota bacterium
GCGCTGCGGCCAGTAGGCCACCGACTTGGTGCCGATGCGGATGTTCTGGATGTGGGCCAGCTCCGGCACCAGCAGCGGTTCGATGTAGGAGGCCAGCGAGCGGGTATTCATGATCAACGGGTCGCCGCCCGTGATCAGCACGTCCGTCACTTCCGGGTGCAGCTTCAGGTATTCGGCCAGTTCGTGCGACTCGCGGGCGTCGAACTTCATGTCGTCCATGCCCACGAACTGGGGCCAGCGGAAGCAGAAGGTGCAATAGGCATGGCAAGTCTGGCCGGCGCTGGGGAAGAACAGCACCGTCTCCTTGTACTTGTGCTGCAGGCCCCGCAGCGGGGCGTCGTTCACGCGCGGCACGTTGTGCGTCATCTGGCCGGCCGGGTGCGGGTTCATGCGCATGCGGATGGCGCGCACCAGCTGCACCAGGGCGGCCTGGTCGCCGCGCCCCAGCACCAGCTCGCGCAGGCGGGCGTACTCGTGCTCGGGCAGCATGTCGCGGTGGGGGAAGGTGAGGCGGAAGATGGGATCGTCCGGGATATTGTTCCAGTCGATCAGATGGTCCATCACATAGGCGTTGGTGCGAAACGGCAGCACGTGCGAGACCACCTGCACGGCTTCGCGCAGGTCGGGCGGCATGGCGGCCCACTGGGGCGCCTGGGCGATGGTCTGGCGGATATAGGGCTTGAACTTGACGCTGGCGGCTTCGGTAGTCATGGCGTGCTCCTGTCGCGGTGGGGTTGCCGGGAATTCCATGCTAGGCCGTGGCCAGGCGGCGGGATTGCCGTACATCAACAGGCAGCGCAAAAAGTTGCGTTGCGGAACAAATCCTTGACGCGTCGCGGCCGGCGCGGCGGCGCGGGCCGCGCGCTTGCGCTAGCGCAAGCGGCGGGCGGCGCCGGCGGCGTACAGTACGTCATGCGCACAGGCAACATTTTCCCTCCGCACCACGCAAAGGACAGACATGACACGCACATCGCACACCGCTGCCGCGGCCGCCCTGGCCCTGGCCCTGGCCGGGCTGGCCGGCATGGCCGGCGCCGCCAACGAACCGACTGAAAAGGACGCCATCGCCATGGCCGAACGGGGCGCCGCCTACATGAAGGCGCACGGCCGCGACGAAATGATGAAGCACATCAGCGCCAAGGACCCGGACTTCGTGCAGGGCACGCTGTACGTGGACATGCGCGACCTGCACACGGGCATCGTGCTGGCCCACCCCATCAATCCCTCCATCGTGGGCAAGGACTTGCTCGACGTGCCCGACGCCAGCGGCAAGCGCTACCGGCGCGACATCATCGAGCTGGCCCAGAAGCAGGGCAAGGGCTGGGTCGACTACCAGTACAAGAATCCCACCAGCGGCAAGATCGAACCGAAGACCACCTACATCCTGCGGGTGGGCGACGTGGTGCTGGAGGC
>JAZJZQ010000590.1:1513-3493 GCA_040389625.1 Pseudomonadota bacterium
AGATCGAACCGAAGACCACCTACATCCTGCGGGTGGGCGACGTGGTGCTGGAGGCGGGCATCTACAAGAAATAAGGGACGGCGCCGGCGCGGCCGCCTCATCCATCCACCTGCGGCGGGAGTCGTCATGCTCAACAAACTGAAGATAGGGCCGAAACTGCTGCTGGCGCCCGGCCTGGTGCTGCTGCTGTTGCTGTGCACCTCGGCCGCCGGCTACTACGGCATGGTGCGCCAGAACGCCTCGCTGGAAAACCTGGTGCAGGTGCGCGCGGCGCGCCTGAAGGCGGCGGCCGATGTGGGCGGCGAAGCCAAGCACGCGCACGCCAACATCTACCAGCTGCTGGCCTGGACCAACGGCAGCTTCGCCCAGCAGCGGCTGGATGCCCTGGCGCGCGAACTGCGCGGCCGCCACGCGGCCATCGCCGCCCAGCTGGCGGCGCTGGCGGCCGTGGCCGACCCGGCCGAGCGGACCTTCGTGGACGCCTCCAGCGAAGCGCTGGCGGCCTACCGCAAGGCGGTGCAGGAAACCATGGAGCTGGCCCAGATGGACCAGTCGATCGCGGCCAACTCCATGGCCCGCGCCGAGCAGCAGTTCGGCCGCCTGAACGGGGCGCTGGCCAGGCTGGCGGCGCTGGAGCAGCAGCTCAGCGTACAGGCCCACGCCCGCGCCAAGGCCGAGTTCCACACGCTGGGCGCCACCATGGCCGCCCTGTTGCTGCTGTCGGTGGCGCTGTCGCTGCTGGTGACGATGCGGGTGCGCGGCGCCATGCTGCGCGACATCCGCGCCATCGCCGCCGTGGTGGTGCAGCTGGCCGCCGGCAAGCTGGCCGCGGGCGCCCGCAACGACGGCCACGACGAGATCGCCCACACGGCGCGCCTGCTGGACCGCACCATGGTCCAGCTCAACGCCACGCTGCGCACCATCCTGGGTGCCGTGCAGACCATCGACGTGGCGGCGCATGACATCGCCGGCGGCAATCTGGACCTGTCGGCCCGCACCGAGCGCCAGGCCGGCTCGCTGGAAGAGACGGCCAGCGCCATGGAAAGCCTGACGGCGGCCGTGCGCGACAACGCGGCCCACGCCCAGCAAGCCTGCCAGCTGGCCGACGGCGCCTCGCAGCTGGCCGAACGGGGCGGCGCGGCCATGGGCCAGGCCGTGACCACCATGGAATCGATACGCGCCAGCGCGCGCCAGATCGTCGACATCACGGGCGTGATCGACGGCATCGCCGCGCAGACCAACATCCTGGCCCTGAACGCGGCCGTCGAGGCGGCCCGCGCCGGCGAACAGGGCCGGGGCTTTGCCATCGTCGCCTCCGAGGTGCGCACGCTGGCCCAGCGCTCGGCCGCCGCCGCCAGCCAGATCAAGGGCTTGATCGCCACCTCGGTGGCCACCATCGACAGCGGCAGCGCCTCGGTGCAACAGGCCGGCGAACGGATGGGCGAGCTGGCCGCCTCGGTGCGCCAGGTGAACGACATCATCCGCCGCATCAGCGCGGCCAGCGCCGACCAGGCCCAGGGCATCGCCGAAGTGAACCAGGCCATGGGCCAGATGGACGAAGTGACCCAGCAGAACGCGGCCCTGGTGGAGCAGGCCGCTGCTGCCGCCGCCAGCCTGCAGGACCAGGCCGAGAACCTGACCCGGGCCGTGGCCGTGTTCCAGCTCGACGACGCGGCGGCCTCCGCGGACGTACCGGCCATGGGGCGGGCGCAAGGTGCGGCGGCAGCAACGGCTGCGGCGATGGCGACAGCTGCGGCACCGCCATCGGCTACCGCCGCTGCTGCCGTTTCTGCCGCTTCTGCCGCTTCTGCCACTGCTGCCGCGTCGGCCGCCATCCAGGCCAGGCGGCCGCGCCAGCCGCAACGGCCGGCGCCAACCATGACAAATGCACATCAAACGGGCGCCCGCCGTCCCCGCCACGCGTGAAAATCGTCCTCCGCCATCACTTTTCCCGCCAAAATCGCGCAACGGGAAGCCGGA
>JAZJZQ010000591.1:0-2656 GCA_040389625.1 Pseudomonadota bacterium
CCGTCCAGTTGCAGGCGGCTGCGGCGCTGTACTTGCAGGCCGCGCTCGGCGATCAGCTTTGCCACTTCATCGAAACGCTGCGGATGGCGCGGCACCAGCAGCAGCAGCACGTCCGCCGGCAGCGTGGCGCGGGCCTGGCGGAAGGCGTCCAGGATCAACGCTTCCTCGCCCTCGCGCGTGCTGGCGCACAGCAGCACGGGACGGGCGCCGATATGGGCGCGCAGCGCGGCGCCCGTGGCCAGCGCCGCCTGCGGCACCACCACGTCGAACTTGATGCTGCCGGTGACGGCCACATTGGCCACGCCCAGCGCGCGCACGCGGGCCGCATCGGCTTCGGTCTGCGCCGCCACCAGCGATATGCCACGGGCCGCGTCGACCAGCAGGCGGCCAAAGCGCGTCGCCTTGCGCAGCGAACGCTCCGACAGGCGGGCATTGGCCAGCACCACCGGCACCTGCGCACGCACGCACTGGCCGATCAGGTTGGGCCACACTTCCGTCTCCATCAGGATGCAGATGCTGGGCTGGAAATGGCGGATGAAACGGCGCACCATGCCGGCCATGTCATACGGCAGGTAGGATTGCACCAGCCGCGCGCCATGCCTGGCAAACAGCGCCTTGCCGGTGGCGCGGCCGGTCGGGGTCATGTGGGTCAGCACGATGCGGCTGGCCGGATATTGCGCCAGCAACGCGTCGATCAACGGTTCGGCAGCGCGCGTTTCACCCACCGACACGGCATGCACCCAGATCGACAGCGGCGCAGCGCCGGCAGGCGAAAGCGAACCCGGCGCGGCTGCTGCGGACGAACGGGCCGGGGCAGCAGTTGACGAACCGTCCCCCGGCGAAATGGCGAGCGGCAGCGCCCTGGTATTGGCGCCATAAAAGCCCAGCCGCTCGCCCCAATGCTGGCGGTAGCCCGGCTCCTGCCGGCCGCGCAGCCACAAACGCAGCAGCACCAGTGGCAGCGCCAGCACCCACATCACGGAATAGAATACGCGCATGGTCAGGCCAGCAGGGTGCGGGCCGCGGCCAGCACGTCGGCCACGGACGGCGGCGTGCCGCGGTCACCCAGGTTGATGATCCTGGGCGACCAGTTGCCCTCGGTCTTCCAGCGCGGCGAGTCGGCGTAGATTTCCACCGTCGGCACCGTGAAGGCGGCCGCGATATGGGTCAGCCCCGTGTCCACGCCGATGGCCAGCGCGGCGTGGCGCGCCAGCAGCGTGGCGTCGGCCATCGACAGCTTCGGCAGTATGCGCGCATTCGGCAGCGCGGCGGCCAGGGTTTCCGCTTCCGCCTTTTCCTTGTCCGAGCCCCAAGGCAGCAGGATGGGCATGGGCGCCAGCTGGCGGCCCAGTTCTATCCAGTTCTGCGGCGCCCATTTCTTGGCGTCGCGCGCGGTGCCGTGGAAGTAGACGGCATACGGCGCGGACGGCATCCAGTCCGGCCTTGCTTCGTCGGGCGACACGGCCGGCAGGCCGAAGTCGGCCGGCGTATCGACCGCGTAGCCGAGCGCGGCGCCGGCCACCAGGCGCCCGCGCGCCACGGCATGGGTACGCGGGTCGGTAGGTACGCTGTCGGTGTGGAACCAGCGCGAAATGCCCTCATAGCCCGAGCCTTCGCTGCCGTTGGCCAGGCCCACCTTGTGCCCGCCCTTCACGATGCGCGCCGCGCCCATGATGATGCCGGTCTTGAGCAAGCCCTGGGTGTCGAACACATAGTCGTATTGCTGCTGGCGCAGGGTGCGGAAGAAGGCGCGCAGCTCGGCCCGCGTTTCGGGCTTGCCCAGGCTCTTGCGCCAGCGCCGCAGCGCGAACGGGATGATGGTGCGCACGCGGGCGTTAAGCCGCACCAGGCTCACATAGCCCTCCTCCACCACCCAGTCGATATTGGCGTCCGGGTAGTGGCGCGCGATGTCGGCCACCATCGGCAGGTTGTGCAGCACGTCGCCCAGCGACGAAACGCGCACCAGCAGAATGTTCAGCGGCCGCTTGCCGCCCGCTTGCGCGCCCATCCGGTCAGAACGGCAGGACCGCGTCCGGCTTGGCAGCCAGGATCACGCTCTTGAACTGGCCCTGGATGCGCGCCAGCGCGGCCGGGGTCTCCGCCTCGAAGCGCATCACGATCACCGGCGTGGTGTTGGACGAGCGGGCCAGGCCGAAGCCGTCCGCGTATTCCACCCGCAGGCCGTCGATGGTGATGATCTGTTCATGGCCGGGGAACACGGCGTCGCTGCGCAGCTTCTCCATCAGGATCACGTTCTCGCCTTCCTTCAGCTCCAGGTGCAGCTCCGGCGTGCTGTCGGACTGCGGCAGGGAGTTGAGCAGGGCCGACGGATCGGCTTCGCGGGTCAGGATCTCCAGCAGGCGCGCACCGGCGTACAGGCCGTCGTCGAAACCGTACCAGCGGTCCTTGAAGAAAATGTGGCCGCTCATCTCGCCGCCCAGCGGGGCGCCCGTCTCGCGCAACTTGGCCTTGACCAGCGAGTGGCCGGTCTTGTACATCAGGGGCTGGCCGCCGCTCTTGGCGATCCACGGCGCCAGGTGGCGCGTGCACTTGACGTCGAACAGGATCTGCTGGCCCGGATGGCGGGTCAGCACGTCGGCCGCGAACAGCATCATCTGGCGGTCCGGATAGATGATCTGGCCATCCTTGGTGACCA
>JAZJZQ010000592.1:0-2784 GCA_040389625.1 Pseudomonadota bacterium
GTCTGCGGAGGCCTGCATGTTCAAGAAAATCGCCCCCGGTTTCGTGCTCGCGGCGGCGCTGGCCGCCGCGGCAGCGCAGGCGGCGCCGTTGCGGCACGACCATCCGCTGATCGGCACCTGGCAGATTACGCTGGCCGACGGCTCCTGCAGCGAAACCTACCGCATCCGCGACGATGGCAGCAGCCTCGTCACGAGCAACGAGGAAGTGGCCGAATCGACCTTCGACATCGCCGACCAGCCCGACGCGCTGGGCTTCTACAAACAGGTCGACAAGGTCGTCAAGGACAACGGCAAGCCCGATTGCTCGGGCGAGGTGACGGAAGTAGGCCATGTGGCCACCAGCTACATCCTGTTCCACCCCAGCGGCAATATGTTCCTGATGTGCTTCGAGCGCGACACGCACAGCTGCATCGGCCCCTTCATCCGGGTGCGCGGCAACTTCACCTGACGGCCGGGCCCCGTTTCAGCCCCGCTCGCGGAAGGCGCCCGGGTTCATGCCCGACCACTCCTTGAAGGCGTGGTTGAAGGCGCTCTGTTCCTGATACCCGAGCAGGAAGGCGATATCGACCAGGCTCAGTTCCGGCTGGCGCAGGTAGTCGCGCGCCAGCGCGAAGCGGGCCTGGTCCAGCACCTGCTGGAAGGTGGCGCCGGCCTCGCTCAGCTTGCGCTGCAGCGTGCGCGGCGACAGTTTCAGCTCGTCGGCGATCGACGCCAGCCTGACCTGGCCCTGGGCCAGGTTGCGCACGATGGCCGCATGCACCTGTTGGGTGACGTCGTTGCCGGACCGCGCCCGCAGCTGCAGCAGCTGTTCGGCGTGCTGCTGCAGCACCGGATACAGGCCCGTGTCGGCATTCGGCACGGGCCAGGACAGCAGCTGGGCGTCGAAACTGGCCGTGTTGGCCGGCGCGCCGAAGCGGGGCAGGGCGCCGAACAGGCGCACATATTCCCCGTGGCCGGCAGGGTCGCCGCCGTCGTGGCTGAGCGCCAGTTCGGCCGGCGGCAGCGTCACCCCGGCCAGCCAGTTGCCGAACACGCGGATGCCGGCGAACACGCTGTCGGTCAGGTGGCGCCGGCCCGGCCCGTAGTGGCAATGCCAGGTATAGTGGGCCATGCCGCCGCTCACCTGCAGGGCCGAGCGCCCCAGGTCGTGGGCCAGCTGTTCGTAGCGCATGGTCTGCTCGAAGGCCTGGCCGAAGTCGCGGCAGCTGAGCAGGATCAGGCCGTAGACATTGTAGGTGCCCAGCTTGAAGCGCTCGCCCACGTGCAGGCCGAAGTGGGGATCGTCCGCCAGTGCGGCGCCCACGTCGAGCAGGCGCACGTAGTCGTCGGCCGCCAGCGACTCGGGCAGCGGCCACAGGGCGCCGGCGGCCAGGCCGGCGGCCCGTTCCAGGCCGGCCGCCTGCACGCCGCGCGCGGCGGCCGCCTCCAGCAGCGGCTGCAGATAGGAGCCGGCCACGCGGCCGCCGCGCGGGGCGCGCAGTTCAGGCGTGGGGCTTGGCATGATCGAACAATGCGGATGTCATGAATACGCAATACCTCGTGTGGGTTCTGTCTTATTCTGCTGCCATGATTAGCCAGGTGCGCGCCAGTATAACAATTGCTGCCAGCGCGCCGCAACGTGGACAGGAAAACGATGAGACGCTGGAACGGTTGGGGTGACGATACGATTGAATTCGCGCTGGGCGAGGATGCGCTGGGCTTCCTGGCGCAGCGCATCGGGAGCGGCACGCCGTTCCCGGACGCCGCCTTCGAGGCAGCCTGCGCGCAGTTGCGCCCATCGCGGCTGGCGCCCCATCGGCTGATCGACACGGCCGCCGCCGTCCGCCTGCGCAACGCGCTGGGCCAGAGCCTGCCGGACTGGCTGCGCCTGCGCTACGGCGCCATCGACACGGCGCCCGACGGCGTGGCCTACCCGGAAAGCGCGGAACAGGTGCGCGAATTGCTGGTCTACGCGGCCGAACACCACGTGGTGCTGATCCCGCAGGGCGGCGGCACCAGCGTGGCCGGCCACCTGACGGCGCCGGCCGGTGCGCGGCCCGTGCTGGCCGTGAACCTGACCCGTTTGCGCAACCTGCTCAGTCTCGACACCCAGTCGCAGCTGGCCACTTTCGGCGCCGGCGTGTTCGGCCCGGACCTGGAGGCGCAGCTGCGGGCCCACGGCTACACACTGGGCCACTTCCCCCAGTCGTTCGAGTACTCGACCCTGGGCGGCTGGGTGGTCACGCGCTCGTCTGGCCAGCAATCGCTGCGCTACGGCCGCATCGAGCAGCTGTTCAGGGGCGGCAAGGTGGAAACGCCGGCCGGCACGCTCGACATTCCCACCTTCCCGGCGTCGGCCGCCGGCACCGACCTGCGCGAAGTGGTGCTCGGTTCCGAGGGCCGGCTCGGCATCCTGACGGAAGCGACCGTGCGCGTGACGCCGCTGCCGGACTACGAAGCGTTCCACGCCGTGTTCTTCCCCAGCTGGGACAAGGCCGAGCAGGCCGTGCGCGCCGTGGTGCAGGCCGGCCTGTCGCTGTCGATGCTGCGCCTGTCCAATCCGCTGGAAACGGTTACCATGCTGGCGCTGGCCGGCCACAAGACCCTGATCGGCGCGCTGGAAGCGTGGCTGCGCCTGCGCGGCTGCGGCGAGGGCAAGTGCATGCTGATGATAGGCGTGAGCGGCCGCAAGGGCGCCGCGAAGGCGGCCCTGAAGGATGCGCTGGCCATCACGCGCCGGCATGGCGGCGCGCATATCGGCCGCCACATGGGCGACAAGTGGAAGCAGAACCGCTTCCGCAACGT
>JAZJZQ010000593.1:0-5657 GCA_040389625.1 Pseudomonadota bacterium
TCCTGGAAGGATTACCCGACCCGGGTGCGGGTGACGCGCAACACCGTGCTGTCGGTGATGGCGCAGGTGGCCGCGCACGGCAAGGACTGGCTGCGCACGGCCCATGAGGCCGACGCGCGCGGCGCCACGCTGGCCGGCACCGAAGTGCCGCAAAGCTACCGCACCACCTACAACAGCAAGACCATCGCCTTCCCCGGCTATGCCTACACGCGCAGCCAGTCCGACGTGTCCGGCGCCCTGATGACGCATTACGACGAGACCGTGCCGCAGACGTGGAGCGTGCCGCTGCGCGACGAGATCGTGCCGGACCTGCAGGTGCGGGCACCGCGCGGCGGCTACCTGGTGCCGGTGGCGCAGGCCGCGGCGGTGGCCGCCAGGCTGCGCCTGCACGGCATTGCCTACAAGGTGCTGGCGGGCGCGCTTGACAACGCGGCGGTGGAGGCGTTCCGGGCCGACCAGGCCACGCCGGCGGCGCAGTCGTTCGAAGGGCGCCAGTCGCTCAAGGTGGAAGGCGCATGGCGCGACGAGACGCGCAGCCTGGCCAGGGGCGCGCTGTTCGTGCCCATCGCCCAGCCCAAGGCGCGCTTGCTGATGACGCTGCTCGAGCCGCGCAACGCCGATTCGTTGCTGGCCTGGGGCTACTTCAACAACGCCTTCGAGCGCAAGGAATACATGGAAGCCTATGTGGCCGAGGACGTGGCGCGCGCGCAGCTGGCGGCCGATCCGGCGCTGGTGGCGGCGTTCCGCGACCGGTTGGCCACGGACGCCGCCTTCGCCGCCAGCCCGGAGGCGCGGCTGGAATTCTTCGCCCGCCGCCACGCCTCGTGGGACGAGCGCTACCAGCTGTACCCGGTGCTGCGCACGGCCAGCCAGCTGTAGGCAGAAATGGCAACGGGGCCGTCACCGGCCCCGTTGCGCTGTGGCCAGGTCAGGCCGACTGCAGCGGTATCGTGCCCGGCAGCGTGGCCGGGGTGGCGCACGGCTCTTCGTCGAAGGCGATGTCGCCCAGCGGGTTGGGCATGCCGTCGGCCTTGATGCCGGCAAAGCCGAACAGGTCGCGGTCCATCAGGTGCGACGGCACCACGGTCGACAGGGCCGAGAAGATGTTCTCCACCCGGCCCGGGTGTTTCTTGTCCCATTCGCGCATCAGGTTCTTGATCTGCTTGCGCTGCAAGTTCTCCTGCGAGCCGCACAGGTCGCACGGGATGATGGGGAAGCCCTTGACCTCGGCGTAGCGCGCCGTGTCCTCCTCCTTCACGTAGGCCATGGGGCGGATCACCATGTGCTTGCCGTCGTCCGACACCAGCTTGGCCGGCATGCCCTTGAGCTTGCCGCCGAAGAACATGTTGAGGAAGAAGGTCTCCAGGATGTCGTCGCGGTGGTGGCCCAGGGCGATCTTGTTGGCGCCCAGTTCGTCGGCCACGCGGTACAGGATGCCGCGCCGCAGGCGCGAGCACAGCGAGCAGGTGGTCTTGCCTTCCGGGATCACGCGCTTGACGATGCTGTAGGTGTCCTGGTTCTCGATGTGGAAGGCCACGCCCAGTTCGGTCAGGTAGGCCGGCAGGATGTCGGCCGGGAAGTTGGGCTGCTTCTGGTCCAGGTTGACGGCCACGATGTCGAAGTGGATGGGGGCCCGCTCGCGCAGCGTCATCAGGATGTCGAGCAGGGCGTAGCTGTCCTTGCCGCCGGACAGGCACACCATCACCTTGTCGCCGTCCTCGATCATGTTGAAGTCGCCGATGGCCTGGCCCACCAGGCGGCACAGGCGCTTGTGCAGCTTGTTGTTCTCCAGCGCGATCTTCTCGGCCGACTTGCCGGCGGCGGCCGGCTGCGCCTGGGCGCTCTCGTTCAGGACCGCGCTCATACGTTGTCCTTGATCTGGAACACTTCCACGCCCACCCCTTCGCAGTCGGGATAGACGTCCGGCTTCATGGTCGACACGCGCGCGGCGCGCACGCGCGGGTGGGCCAGCATGGCGCGCACCACGTCGTCGCACAGGCTCTCCTGCAGGTGCACATGGCCCTGGGCCATACGGCGCGCGATGGTCTCGCGCATGAAGTCGTAGTCCACCACTTCTTCCAGCTGGTCGTGGCTGGGGGTGGACAGGGCCAGCGGGATGTACAGATCGACGTTGATCAGCACGCGCTGCTCGCCTTTCTTCTCGAAGTCGTGCACGCCGATGTTGATCAGCACTTCGTAATTGCGCAGGAACAGGCGCCGACAATCGGTCAGGCGCGGATGGGACAGGGCGGACAACATGGTTTTACCTTCTTTCGGGAATACGGAATAAACGATATAAATAATATTCGGATGCACATCCGGCTGCCGGCATGCATCCGCTGCACGGCGCTACTGCGCCAGGAACATCACGTCGCGCGCCAGCGGCATCAGGTGCTGGCCGCCATCGACCAGCAGGGTGGTGCCGGTCAGGGCCCGGGCCCCGGCCGCGTAGACGACGGCGGCGGCAATGTCGTCCGGGGTACTCGAGCGTCCCAGCGGCGTCTTCTGGTGGGCCAGCGCGAAGCCGGCCTCGGTCTGCTCGCCCGATACCATGGTGATGCCGGGCGCCACGCCCACCACCCGCAGCCGGGGCGCCAGCTGTTGGGCCAGCACGGTGGTGGCCGTCTGCAGCGCGGCCTTGGACAGGGTGTAGGACAGGAAGTCGGGATTGAGATTGTACAGTTTTTGGTCGAGCAGGTTGATCACGGCCGCCTGGGCCCCGTCCGGCGTGGCCCCGTGCAGGGCCTGCGCCAGCAGGATGGGGGCGGCCACGTTGGCGCGCATGTGGGCTTCCAGCCGGGCCACCGTGAAGTCGGCCGCGCTGTCGTAGTCGAACAGGGAGGCGTTGTTGACCACGCAGTCGAGCGCGCCCAGCGCCGCCACGGCGCGCGGCACCAGCTGGCGCACGGCCGCCTCGTCGGCCAGGTCGCAGTCGAGCGTGACGGCGCGCCGGCCCAGCGCCTCGATGGCGGCGGCCACCTCGCGCGCCTCGGCCTGCGAGGCGCGGTAGGGCACGGCCACGTCCCAGCCGGCCCGCGCCAGCGCCAGCGCGATGGCGCGCCCGATGCGCCGGCCGGCGCCGGTCACGAGCGCCACTGGCGCTCGTGACCCAAGCGCTACCGGCGCCCGCGACCCAGGCGCCCCGGTCGCCGGCGGCGCCGGCGTGGCGGCCGCTTGCGCGCCGGCGGCCGTGGCTGGATGGGGAGGGTGTTGTGCTGTCGTCATCGCTTCGTCACTGGATCACTGGATAAAAATGGCCAACTGGCGCCCGGACACGCCGATTCGCTACAATGCGGGAATGTCCCTACCCGCACCTACTTCCGACGCGCTGGCCGCGTCCCACGCCCTGCAGCACCGGATCGCCGCCGACATCGCGCGGCATGCCGGCGCCATTTCCTTCGCCCGCTACATGGAGCTGGCGCTGTACGCCCCGGAGCTGGGCTACTACAGCGGCGGCGCCGCCAAGCTGGGAAAAGATGGCGATTTTACAACCGCGCCCGAGCTCTCGTCCCTGTTCGGCGCCGCGCTGGCGCAGGTCGCCGCCGCTATTATCGCCCAAAGCGCGCCGCAGATCCTCGAATTCGGCGCCGGCACCGGCAAGCTGGCCCACGACGTGCTGACGGAACTGGCCGCCGCCGGGGTGGCCGTGCAGCGCTACGCCATTGTCGACCTGTCGGGCGAACTGCGGGCCCGCCAGCAGGAGGCGCTGCGCGCCTTCCCCCAGGTCGAGTGGCTCGACACGCTGCCCGAGGCCTGGGACGGCGTGGTGCTGGCCAACGAAGTGCTCGACGCCATGCCGGTGCAGCTGGTGCGCAAGACGGCCCACGGCTGGCGCGAACTGCAGGTGACGGTACATGACGGCCGCTTCGACTACGTGGAGACGGCGCCCGACGCCGCCCTGGCGGCCCAGATCGCGCGCCAGATCGGGCACCAGGACGAACTGGCCGACGGCTACACGACGGAAGTGCACGGCGCCGCCTGCGGCTTCATGGCGTCGCTGGCGGCCATGCTGGCGCGGGGGCGGGGCGGGGCCGCCATCTTGCTCGACTACGGCTTCCCGGCCCATGAGTACTACCTGGGCCAGCGCGACGGCGGCACCCTGATGTGCCATTACCGCCACCATGCCCACCCGGATCCGTTCTACTACCCGGGCCTGCAGGACATCACGGCCCACGTCGATTTCACGGCCATGGCGCTGGCGGCCCAGGACGGCGGCGCCGACGTGCTGGGCTATATGAACCAGGCCGGCTTCCTGATCGGGGCCGGCATCGGCCAGCTGCTGCTGCGCACCGACCCGGCCGACGCCCGCCGCTACCTGCCCCAGGCCAACGCCCTGCAAAAACTGGTGTCGCCGGCCGAAATGGGGGAATTGTTCAAGGTGCTGGTGGTGGGATGCCAGGTGGACTTGCCGGCGGCGATCGCCGGCCACGACCGCAGCCACCGCCTGTGATGATTTTGACCACGCACAGATCCGCCGTCACTTTCCCCCCGACTGACGCGCGTTGTGGCGCGAAAACTCGGCTATGATGACTGATTGAGCGTGAAACCCCGTCGCGGCGCGCTTGTTGAAAACTGAATGGAACGATGGGCAAGATACACACTCACTATGACAACCTGAAAGTGTCGCGCATGGCGCCGCAGGAAGTCATACGTGCCGCCTACAAGGCCTTGAGCCAGAAATATCATCCCGACAAGAACCCCGGGGATGAGAAGGCCGCGCGCATCATGGCCATCCTCAACAGCGCCTACGGCACCCTGTCCGACCCCCAGCGCCGCAAGGAACACGACGAGTGGATCGCGGCCGAGGAATGGGAAATCGAGTGGCTCGAGAGCACCCACAATGAAGACGGCCACGGCCGCCAGCGTCACGACGGGCCCCAGCAGGCATGGGGCGCCGATGACGAGGCGCCTCGCCTGCCGCGCCGGCGCCGCCACTGGCGCCTGTGGACCAGCCTGGGCCTGTGCCTGGCGCTGGGCTGGGCGGCCGGCGTGAGCATGGTCGGCACGCCCCAGCTGCTGGCCACCATGCTGGCCTCGGCCTGGGGCGGCAAGGCCGACGGCGCCGGCGACGACCCGGCCGGCGCACGCGGCGCCATGCGCGCCGCCGGCAAGCCGGGCGCGCGCCTGGAAGCGCGCAATGACGTACGCAATGACGTACGCAACGACGGCGCGCCCGACAGCTGGGCCGTGGCCCATCCCTACCAGACCGACGCGGCCACGCTGCGCCCGGCCCCCATCAAGGTGCTGTCGCTGTCCCAGATCGTGCTGCCGGGTTCGGCCGCCGACTGCGAAGGGGCCACCCCGGCCCCGGCCGCGCCCAACGGCGAGCCGTGGCCGGCCCAGTCCGGCTACGTGGACGGCTTCCCCGTGGCCGCCAAGGGCGACGACATGCAGCTGTTGCTCGACAACGGCGCCAACGCCTCGGCCGTGTTCATCAAGGTGTACGACATGGAGCGCCACGCCAACGTGCGCTATGTGTTCGTGCAGCCGCACGACAAGCTGGTGGTGGACAAGCTGCTGAGCGGTAAATACGAGATCCGCTACCAGAACATCGACCTGGGCGCCGGCTGCCCGCCGCCCAAGCCCACCACCACGGCCAGCAACTGACGGGTCTCGCCCGCCGCTAGAACTCTTCCCATTCCGAATTGGCCTGGGCC
>JAZJZQ010000594.1:0-1562 GCA_040389625.1 Pseudomonadota bacterium
GCAGCGGCGGCATCACCAGTTCATATCCGTACAGACGGAAATTATCCAGCATCAGTCGACGCAGTTCTTCAATCTTGCGGGCTTCCGACGGCAGTACGTCGGCGATATTCTCGGGCAAAAGCCAATTCGGCATGGGAAACTGGATACGGAAGTTATTGAAAAATGAACAATGAGGCGCACAGGCGCAATCATCAAGCGCAGAGCCGAACCTGATATTTTACGCGAAAACGCGCCGCGGAAGGTAGAAAATCGTGCCACGGATGGGCCCACATGGAACCGGCCGGGCAGCTTGACGCTGCGCCGGCCGGCCCTGCCGCCCTGTTGCGGTCAGCCTTACTTCTTGCCGGATGGGGCCGCCGAAGCGCCCGAACCCTTGAAATACTTGAAGAAGTCGGAATTGGAATCGATCACCATCACGTCGCCGTGATTCTTGAAGGTGGCGCGATACGCTTCCAGGCTGCGGTAGAACTTGTAGAACTCGGGATTCTTGCCGAACGCTTCAGCATAGATCTGCGAAGCCTTGGCGTCGCCCTCGCCGCGGATGGTCTCGGCCTGGCGATAGGCTTCGGCCAGGATCACGGTGCGCTGCTTGTCGGCGTCGGCGCGGATCTTTTCCGAGTCGGCCGAACCGGTCGAGCGCAGCTCGTTGGCCACCCGCACCCGCTCCGCCTTCATGCGGTCGTACACGGAGTTGTTGATCTGCTCCACATAGTCGACCCGCTTCAGGCGCACGTCGATGATTTCGACGCCGATCTGGCTCGCCTCCGTCACCACCTTGGTGCGCAGCGCTTCCATCACCTGGCCGCGCTGGCCGGAGATCACTTCGCGCACGGTGTGCTTGGTGATTTCCTCGTTCAGGGCCGCCTTGACGATCTGCGACATGCGGTCGCGCGCCCTGCCCTCGTCGCCGCCGAAGCTGACGAAATATTTCCTCGGCTGGTCTTCGCCGCGGCCGATGCGCCACTTGACGAAGGTATCGACCAGGATGTTCATCTTCTCGGCCGTGATGAAGCGCTCGGCGTCGGGCGACTCGATGGTCATGATGCGGTTATCGAGGTACAGCACGTTCTGGAACGGCGGCGGCAGCTTGAAGTGCAGGCCCGGCGTGCGGATCACCTCTTTTACCTCACCGAGGGCGAACACGATGGCGTAGCGGCGCTGATCGACCACGAACATGGTCGACGAGAGCAGCATCAGGGCGATGAAGCCGCCCACAACGATAGTAACTATACGATTCATTAACGACCCTCCCGGTCACGTGACGAATCGCGCGAACGGCTGTCGCGCTGGCGGGTCATTTCCACCGTCGGCATCATTTCGGCCGGTACCGACGCCGCCGGCGCGGCAGCCGGCGCCGCCGCGGCAGCCTTGGCCGCCGCTGCCGCCGCATCGGTGGCCGCCGCCTGGGCGATCAGCTTGTCGAGCGGCAGGTACAGCAGGTTGCTGCCGGACTTGGCGTCCACCATCACCTTGCTGGCGCTGGAGAAGATCTGCTGCATGGTTTCCAGGTACATGCGGTCGCGCGTGACGGCCGGCGCCTTCTGGTACTCGGCCAGCACCTG
>JAZJZQ010000595.1:0-5366 GCA_040389625.1 Pseudomonadota bacterium
GCGGCCAAGGCGGTGGGCTTTGAGCCCATCAAGATCAACATGGTGGCCATGCGCGGCGTGAACGACCAGGAGATCGATGCCATGGTGGAGTTCTGCATCCGCCACGCCTTCGTGCTGCGCCTGATCGAAGTGATGCCCATGGGCGCGACGGGCAAGGATGCCTCCTATCTGGGGCTGGATGCAGTGCAGCGCCATTTGCAGGACAAGTTCGGCCTGGTGCCGCAGGCACTGGAACTGGGCGGCGGCCCGGCCCGCTACCTGGCCACGCCGGACGGGCGCAGCAGCATCGGCTTCATCACGCCCATGTCGCAGCATTTCTGCGCCACCTGCAACCGGGTGCGGCTGGCCGTCGATGGCACGCTCTACCTGTGCCTGGGGCAGGAGGAAAAATTCGAGCTGCGGCCCCTGCTGCGGGGCGGGGCCAGCGATGCGGAACTGGAGCAGGCGATCCGCACCGCCATCGAGCTCAAGCCGCAGCAGCACGATTTCGGCCGCCAGCCGGAAAAGATCATCCGCTTCATGTCGCAAACGGGCGGCTGAACGGGGCGGACAGGGCGGCAGGCGGGCGCGCCGCGTGTATACTGGGCAGTGCCCGGTGAGCGCCGGGGCGGCCATGCCGCAATGAGAGGAGACAGGATGGAACAATTAGTGGACCAGGGCCGGACCCGGGCGCAACGCGCACCGGGCGCTGGCGCGTGGGCGCGCGGAGGGCAGGCATGATGGGCGCGCCTAACCTGTTTGCGGCCTGGCAGAAGCTGTCGACCAAGATCGTGGGCGTGCTGCTCAGTTTCCTGGTGGTGGCCTTGATGGTGATCGGCTCCACGCTGTTCCTGTCGTGGCAGCTCGAAGGCAGCGCCGCCGCCATCAACGTCACGGGCAGCCTGCGCATGAACAGCTACCGGCTCAGCTTCGTCATGGGCGAACTGGCCGACCCGGGAGCCCGTAGCGCCGCCCGCGACGAGGCGCGCTACCAGCTGGCCGCCATCGAACAGACCCTGCAGCAGCTGCGCCAGGGCGATCCCCAGCGACCCCTGTTCCTGCCGCCGTCGGCCACCATCCGCAACGCTTTCACCACCGTCAACGAGCGCTGGCACGACACGCTGCAACCGGCCGCGCTGGCCCTGCTGCAGCGCGACGACGCCGGCCTGGCCGACACGCGCGCCTTCCATACCCAGGCCGAGCGCTTCGTGATCCAGGTCAACGGCCTGGTGCAGCTGATCGAGCAGGATAGCGAGCAGCGCACCTTCTGGCTGCGGGCCTCGCAGCTGTTGCTGCTGGCGCTGGCCATGGTGGGCACGGTGTCCATCATCTACCTGATGTTCAACCTGATCGTCAATCCCGTCACCAGCCTGCAGGAGGGCATGGACCGCATGCGCGAACAGGATTTCGAGGTGCGGCTGCCGGTCGACACGCAGGACGAATTCGGCCAGCTGGCCCAGGGCTTCAACCTGATGGCCGACAAGCTGCAAAGCCTGTACGGCAACCTGGAGCAGCTGGTCCAGACCAAGACGGCGGCGCTGGAAGACCAGAACCGGGAACTGGCGCTGCTGTATGACAGCGCCGCCTTCCTGCAGCAGCCGCAGCCGGCCGAGTCGCTGTGCGACGGCTTCATGAAGCGCATCAGCGCCTACTTCCATGCGGACGGCGGCTCCGTGCGCGTACTCGACCCCATCCGCGGCAACCTGCACATGCTGGTCCACCACGGCATCTCCGACCAGCTGGTGAAGACCGAACACTGCCTGAAGGTGGGCGACTGCCTGTGCGGCGAAGCGGTGGCCAAGAAGATCGCCGTGGTGCATGACTTGCGCCGCCTCGACGACGGCCACAAGCTGCAATGCCACCAGGAAGGCTTCGTCACCGTGTCCGTGTTCCACATCTATGCGCAGCGCCAGCACCTGGGCTTTTTCAACCTGCACTTCCGCAAGCCCGTCACCTTCAACCAGCGCGAGACGGCCTTGCTGGAAACGCTGGGCCAGCTGCTGGGCACGGCCATCGAGAACCAGCGCCTGGCCGCGCGCGAGCGCGAGATGGCCATTTCCGAGGAGCGCAACCTGGTGGCCCAGGGCCTGCACGACAGCATCGCCCAGGGCTTGAACTTCCTCAACCTGCAGGTGCAGATGCTGGACCAGTCGGTGCAGCAACAGCAGTTCGGCGACGTGGCCGAGATCGTGCCGCTGCTGCGCACGGGTGTGGAGGAGAGCTACCAGGATGTGCGCGAACTGCTGCACAATTTCCGCACCCGGCTCGAGCAGGGTAACCTGGTGACGTCGCTGGAAACGACCATCGACAAGTTCCAGCGCCAGAGCGGCATCGAGGCCGTGCTGGTGGCCGACAGCGATGGCGCGCCATTCCCCCGCGAGCAGCAGCTGCAACTGCTGTTCATCGTGCAGGAAGCGCTGTCGAACGTGCGCAAGCATGCCATGGCCACCCGGGTCGAAGTGCGCTTGCAGGACCAGTACGATTTCGTGCTCAGCATCAGCGACAACGGCGCCGGTTTCGACACCGAGTCCTTGCCGGGCAAGGGCGAGAGCCACGTGGGCATCCACATCATGCGCGAGCGGGCGCAGCGCATCCACGCCCAGCTGGCCGTCAGCTCCGTGGTCGGCGGCGGCACCACCGTCACGCTGCGCCTGCCGCGCCAGCAACGGCGCGCCGCCTGAGCCCGCACCTTAGCCATACTTTTACCCAATCGCAGAGAGGCACAGCCACAATGGAAGCAAGCAGCAACCCGATCACCGTCCTGCTGGTCGACGACCACACCCTGTTCCGCAGCGGCATACGCCTGCTGCTGCAGCGTAACCCGGAATTTGCCGTGGTGGGCGAGGCGGCCGACGGGGTGGAGGGCATCAAGCGCGCCCAACAACTGAAGCCGCAGGTGATCCTGCTGGACTTGAACATGCCCGGCATGTCGGGCGTGGAAACGCTGCAACTGCTGCTGCAGGATTGCCCCGAGAGCGCCGTCGTCATGCTGACCGTGTCGGAAGATGCGCACGACCTGTCGGTGGCGCTCAAGGCGGGCGCCTCGGGCTACCTGCTGAAGAATATCGACGCCGACTACCTGACGCGGGCCATCCGGCGCGCGGCGGCCGGCGAAACGGTGGTGGCGGAGGCCATGACGGCCAAGCTGGTGGCCCAGCTGCACGGCGGCAGCGACGCGCCGGTGGCGTCCGAAATCGACAAGCTGACGCCGCGCGAAAAGGAAATCCTCGCCTGCCTGGCGCGCGGCGAGAGCAACAAGCTGATCGCCCGCTCGCTGGACCTGGCCGAAAGCACGGTCAAGATCCACGTGCAGAACGTATTGAAGAAGCTCAAGCTGAGCAGCCGGGTGCAGGCGGCCGTGTTCGCCGTCGAGCATCGCCTGATGGGCGCCGGCGGCGAGCGCTAGGCGCCTGCGGGCAGGCGGGCCGCCACGCGCCGGGCGGGTGCCGGCGCTTGCTCGTCCGATGATGGACGGACGGCGGGCCTATGGTAACTGAATGGTAATCCAGTGATCAGTGTGCAAAGCACGGCAAAGAACGGGCGAGGTCACGGTGCGGTGCAAGCCATGCGCAGGCAAGGCATGATTGCCGCGCGGGCAAGGCGCGGACGGCGGGGCCGTCCGCCTGTCTGGTTAGCCGCCGCAGCAACCGCCGCAGCAACCGCCGGCCTTTTCGGCCTGCTCGCCGGAGCGGGCCTGGTAGCCGGCGCGGGCCAGGCTGTTGATCAGGTAGGGTTGCGACGTGTGGCGCTCGTCGAACTTGAGGCTGGCCTGGCTGTTGAGCAGCGAGACGCGCACGTCGCTCACGCCGGTGATGTTGTTGAGGACGAGCGTGACGAGGTCGGCGCAAGCTTCACCGTTCATGCCGTCGATTTTCAAAGTAGCGTTTTGCATGGCGAACTTCCTTCATAAGAAATCAGGGGACGGCGCAGGCGGCGTATCGGCCGCGGCGACGTCGGGAAGTTGTAGCGTAAGGGAAGCGGCGTCCCGCGTCGATACGGAAACGGGCGTAGCGGCCGGAAAATTTGTTTTCCTTGATTCAAATCATCCGCTTGCGCGGGGCGCCTTCACAAGGGTTGCGCCCGCACACACAATGGGCGGGCCAGCCTGACGTCAACAAGGCTGGCCGCGCGGCTGGCGGCCTGCAACCTTAGCATCAGCGAGTATCCATCATGAGCCTGTTACACATAGACGAACCTCTTCCGGCCAGCACGCCGGCCCCCTGGCAGATGGCCCATCCGCTATGGCGGCTGGGCTTCCGCCCGTTCTACCTGCTGGCGGCCGTGTTCGCCGCGCTCAGTATCCCGCTGTGGATCGCCCAGTACTACGGCGTGTTGCACGCGGCCCATATCGACGCCGGCTGGCACATGCACGAGATGGTGTTCGGCATGGTGACGGCGGTGGTGATCGGTTTCCTGTTCACGGCCGCCCGCAACTGGACCGGCCTGTGGACGCCCGTGCGTGGCCACCTGGCGGCCCTGGCCGGCCTGTGGCTGGCGGGCCGGCTGGCCATGCTGTGGGCGCCGCCGGCGCTGGCAGCCGCCGTCGACTGGCTGTTCCTGCCGCTGGCCGCCTGGCCCCTGTTCCGCGTGATGCGGCAGTCCAACAACAAGCGCAATTACTTCCTGGTCGGCCTGCTGGCCTTGCTGGCCGTGGCCAACGCCCTGTTCCATGCCGCCACGCTGGGCTATGTGACGCTGGCCCAGGCGGCGCCGGTGCAGGCGGCCATCCTCGTGATCGTCGTCATGGAATCGGCCATCGGCACCCGTGTGCTGCCCATGTTCACCCGCAACGGCGCGCCCGGCACCGACCCGGTGGTGCGCCCCATGCGCGACCGTGTGTCGCTGGGCCTGCTGGCCGCCACCGGCCTGGCCTGGGTGGCCGGCCTGCCGGGCTGGCTGACGGCGCCGCTGGCGCTGGCCGCCGGCGCCCTGGTGCTGGTGCGCCTGGCCGGCTGGCAGCCGCACAAGGTGTGGCACGTGCCGCTGCTGTGGGTGTTGCACCTGTCGTACGCCTGGATCGCCGTGGGTTGCTTCCTGCTGGCCGGCGCCGCGCTGGGCTGGTTGCCCACCAGCGCCGCCTTCCATGCGCTGACGGTCGGCTCCATGGCTGGCCTCATCATCGGCATGATCACCCGCACCACGCTCGGCCACACGGGCCGTCCGCTCAAGGCGGGGCGGGCCGAGTTCACCATGTTCGCGTTGATCCAGGGGGGCGCGCTGGCCCGGGTGCTGGCCGCCCTCACCACGGACGGCGTGCGCGACGGTGCCTTGCTGCTGAGCGCCGCGTGCTGGACGGTGGCCTTCGTGGCCTACGTGATCGTCTACCTGCCTTACCTGAGCAGCGCGCGGGTGGACGGCGCGGCCGGCTGACGGCCGGCGTCCTGCCG
>JAZJZQ010000595.1:5466-10527 GCA_040389625.1 Pseudomonadota bacterium
ACCTGAGCAGCGCGCGGGTGGACGGCGCGGCCGGCTGACGGCCGGCGTCCTGCCGGGGTTCAGCCGGGTGGCGCCGCGCGCTGGGTGGACTGCACCGTCATCCCGGGCCGGTAGAAGTGGTAGGCGCCGCGGCCGCTGGCCTTGGACACATACATGGCCGCGTCCGCGTGTTTCAACAGCGTGGCGGCATCCGGGCCGTCGGCCGGATAGCAGGCGATGCCGATCGAGGCGCCCACCGTCAAGGTGTGGGAGCCCAGCACCATGGGCAGGCTGAGGCTGGCCAGCAGTTTCTCGGCCACGTTGACGTAGGTGACGCCGTCGTCCACCTGTTCCAGCAGCACGACGAATTCGTCACCGCCGATGCGGGCCACCGTATCGGACTGGCGCACGCCGTGGCTGAGGCGCTGGGCCACTTCCTGCAGCAACTGGTCGCCCACGTCGTGGCCCAGGGTGTCGTTGATGGGCTTAAAGTTGTCGAGGTCAATGAACATCACGCCCAGGCCGCGGCCGTCCCGTTCCGCCGCGCTCATGCCCTGGGTCATGCGGTCGAGCAGCAGGGCGCGGTTGGGCAGGCCGGTGAGCGGGTCGTGGAAGGCCATGTGACGCATACGTTCGTCGCCGGCCCGCAGCTCCGTCACGTCGTTCGACACGCTCACATAGCGCAGCGGCTTGCCGGCCGCGTCCTTGATGAGGGAAACGCTGAGCCATTCCAGGTAAGACTCGCCATCCTTGCGGCGGTTCCACAGTTCGCCGCGCCACTGGCCGGTG
Source organism: Pseudomonadota bacterium (assembly GCA_040389625.1). Taxonomy (GTDB): domain Bacteria; phylum Pseudomonadota; class Gammaproteobacteria; order Burkholderiales; family Burkholderiaceae_D; genus Rugamonas. The sequence goes on from JAZJZQ010000595.1 coordinate 6,235, forward strand.
CTGCTGAGCTGCTCGAACATGGCGCGGTAAAACTCGCGTCCATAACGCCCGGACTTGAGCAGCCTGGGCTTGCGTCCTATCGCTTCGGCCGCGCTGTAACCCGTCACGGCCGTGAAGGCCGGGTTGACGGAAATGATGGTGCCGTCGATCTCGGTCACCATCACGGCGTCCTTGGTGTGCTGGTAGACGCTGCCGGCTAGCGACAGTTCCGTGTTGGCCAGGCGCAGGGCTTGCTCGGCCCGGTCGCGGGCCCGTACGCTGCCCAGGATCAGCCAGGTCATGGCCGCCAGGGCCAGCGACACGGCCGTCATGATGGCGAAGGTGGCCTGGCGCTGGCGCTGGGCCCCGGCCAGGATTTCATCGAGCGGCAGGGCGGTAACGAAATTGAGGTGGTACTGGGGCAGCTTGCGGTAGCCATACAGGCGGGGCACGCCGTCGAGCACGGCCACCTTCTGGAAATTGCCCAACAGGGGGGCGCCCGGGGCCAGGTAGGGCGCCGCCGGCAGCGTGCGGCCCATGTATTCGCGCCAGTCCGGCGCGCGGGCCATGATTTCGCCGCTGTCGCGCACGATCACGGCCACCCCGTGGCGGCCCATGGACAGCGTGTCGTAGAAGCGGCTGAACAGCTCGGGGGCCACGGAGATGATGATGATGCCGTCGAAGCGCCCGTCGCGCTGCAGAGGACGGGTGAATTGCAGCGACCATTTGCCCGATATGCGCCCCAGCACGGGCTTGCTGATGAACAGGCTGCTGCTGTGGGCGTCCCGGTGTACGAGAAAGTGTTCGCGGTCGGCCAGGCTGATCCGCTCCGGCTGGCGCTGGATGGTGGAGTACACCATCAGGCCGCTGCGGTCCGTCACGGCCACCTGGATCGCCACGTCGTCCAGGTCTTGCTGGTGGCGCAGGATGTCGGCCTCGAACTCGTCCGGGTGCAGGGTCCAGGTGCGGGCCAGCTCCAGCAGGATCAGGTCGATGCGCTTGATGGTCGACAGGGTATTTTCCGCATAGGCCTGGGACAGGCCGCGCATTTCCACCTCGGCGCTGGCCATGTCCAGCTCGGCGCGCCGGTCCAGCGCCAGCAGGGTAAAGCCCCACAGGGCGGCCAGCGCCACGATCAGCAGCACGGCGAACTGCAGGCGCAGCGTGCCGGCCACGCGGGCCGGCGCATGCGCTTCGGCCGGCGCACTGCTGGCCGGCGGGACGGGCGGTGCGGACATGCTGCTCCTTTCGGCGCCGACGGTGCCGTGCCTGTCGTCGCGCGCAGGCTGGGGCGGTGCGCGGCGAGATTGTCTAGAGAGTAACTTTTATTGCTTTGGAATCATCAATCGTACCGGTGAATTGTCCAGGGCACAACCGTTTTCGGCGCGGCAATTGATAAGGTGGCCGGCCCGCTCGCAAAATTGTAACAGTGTCGGGCCCGGCATGGCGCGACGGCGTGTGGAACTCTTCCTGGCGAGCGGCGTGCCGCGCCAGCATGCGGCAAGTCAGGAAATGGGGGAATAGGCGGGGGCAAGGCTTGCTGTTTGTCGCATCAGTGGCGTGCGCCACGGCGCATGATGGTGCTGTACAGTATCACTAAGTGATCTACAGCCAGTGAGGCGATCATGGAACAGCAGCCGACCCAGACCACGCACCCGACCAAGCAGGCCGTGCGCGAGTTGATGCAACGCCGCCGCAGCGAGCACACGCCGCCGCCACCGCCGGAACGGGTGCGGCAGGAGCTGGGCTGGTGGCTGATACCGGAAAACCGCTCCGCAACCTGAATGCGCCGGCCATGGGGCCGGGCTTGGGTGGGCGATGGCTGCGGCCGGGGCAGGCGCAGCGCGCCGCCCCGTTCCCTTTTACAGCTTGTAGACGGCCTGCAGCGCCAAGGCGCGCGGCGCCATGGGCAGGTCGTGCGGCAGGGCCAGGCCGGGCGCCAGGCTCGGTTCGCGCACGTCGGCGTTGAACAGGTTGCGCACGGTGGCCGTGAAGTTCCACTGTTCGCGGCCGTGGCGGGTGGACAGGCTCAGGTCCACCGTCTTGTAGTCGGCGATGGGGGCGCGCGTGTCGCCGGCGGCGCGGTGACGGTCGGCCACCCAGTTCAGCTGTGTGCTGAGCAGGTAGGCGCCGGCGAACTGCCAGTCGGCCCGGCCGAACAGGTGGTGGTGGGGCGCATAGCCGGCATCGTGGCCGGTGGCCGCATCGACCGATTTCTGCCACGCATAGTTGGCCAGCAGGCGCAAGTCGCGGTTCACCGTCCAGCTCGACTCCAGCTCCAGGCCGTGACCCGTCTGGTCGCCCGTGTTGGCGTAGGTGGCGCCCGTACCGGCCACCGCGTTGGGTACGGTGCGGATGATGTTGCGCATGTCGTAGCGGTAGAAGGTCGCGTTGACCTGGGCGTCGGCGCGGGCCTGCCAGGCCAGCGATGCTTCGGCCGTGCCGTTCGTTTCCGGCCGCAGGTTGGGGTTGCCCAGCGCGACAGGGTTGGTGATGCTGTAGCTCTCGTTGAAGGACGGGGCGCGGAAGGCGCGGCCGTACAGCAGCTTGGCCGTCAGGTCGTAGCTGGCGTCCCACACCAGGGCCAGGCGGGGGTTGGTGGTACCGCCGAAGTCCGAATAGCGGTCATGGCGCACGCCGGCCGTCAGGTTCCAGTCCTTGGCCAGATTCCATTCATCCTGCAGGTACAGGTAGTCGAGCCGGCGGTGTTGCGGGAAGATGAAGGGATTGGTGTCGGAAAAATCGACCACGGCCGGCAGCGGGATAGGGGCGCCGTTGGGCGCATAGGTGAAATTGCGCGTCTCGTGGGTGTGGTACATATTCAGGTCGTCATGCCCGCCGCCGATGCGCACGCGGTGCTGCTCGAAGCCCGTGTAGTCGGCGTAGGCGGCCAGCCGTACCTGGCGTTCGGTGGTGTCCGGCCCGCCCAGCATGCCGTTGGGGAAGGCGCCGCTGGGCAGCACCGTGCCTGGCGGCAGCAGCTGGAAGTCGACCGGGATCTGCTGCATGTACTGCAGCGTGTTCAGGCTGGCGCCCAGGCCCCAGTCGGGACGGAACTGGGGATCGGCCCAGCTCACGCCGCCGGTGATGCGCTCGCTTTTCTGCTGGCCCACGGGGTCGAGCGCGGAGGCGATGCCGGCGCCCGTGCCCAGGTCGTCGCGCAGCTTGTAGCCGAAGCGGGCCCGCCACTTGTCGTAGCCCAGTTCCAGGTTGGCGTCCACCGCCTTGTTGCCCACGTTGACGGACCCCGGCGCCAGGCTGGCGTGGGTGCCGAACAGGCGGTCGTTGCGGCTCTGGGCGTCGGCGTCGATGATGCTCTTGAAGCCGTCCGTCTGGCCCACCCGCAGATAGGCCGACACGTCCACCGGGCCGGCCTTGCCGCCGTGCTGCACCCAGCCGTCGTAAGTATGGAAGGCGCCGCCGCGGGCGCCCAGTTCCGTGCCCTGGGTCTCGGCCGCGCTCTTGGTGATGATGTTGATGACGCCGGAGAAGGCGTCCGAGCCGTACAGGGCCGAGCCGGGACCGCGGATGATTTCGATGCGGGCGATGTGTTCGACCGGATAGCCGCCCCACAGATTGCCCTTGTTGCCCTGGTAAATGGTGGTGACGGGCACGCCGTTCTGCATCACCAGCAACTGGGGCAGGTAGGCGGCGAAGATGCCGCGCACCACGTACAGGGGCGCGTAATTGTTGGCGCTGCGGGCCACGTGGATGCCGGGCACCGTTTCCAGCACCTGGTCCAGGTCGGTTGCGCCCATGGCGGCGATGTCGGCCGCCGTGATCACGGAGGCCACGGCCGGCGCCCGGCGCAGGGCCTGGACGTTGCCGGTGGCGATGCTGACGCTGTCGTTGTCGCCATAGACCAGCGTCAATTCCTCTTCTTCGCTGGAGGGTTGCGGTTGCGCCTGGACCAGGGCAACGGGAACGGTCAGTGCGGCTGCCAGGCAGAAACGGTACGCATGCGACGACTTCAAAATCGTGTCTCCTGTGTAGATGAGTTTTTGCATTGTAGCGTGCCAAAACTCACTTATGTTCAAAATATCAAGCGTCAAATCACGCTGGCGGGCCATTCGCGCCGGGGCAGGCCGGCATAGGCCACGCCGCTGCAGGGGGTGGCGAACAGCACGCCTTCGGGCTTTTCGGCCGCCTCCACCACGCAAGGCGGCATGCCTGCTAGGAAAGTGGGGATGCGCAGCAGCTGGTATTCGCGCGCCGACAGGCCCATGTCGGCGATCAGGGCCGCGTGCAGGGAAGCGTAGTTCATACGCAACTGTGGGTAGTGTGGAAGCAACACTTTTTCCACTTCGAACGCCA
>JAZJZQ010000596.1:0-3506 GCA_040389625.1 Pseudomonadota bacterium
TGGTGGAGGCGGCCGACAAGGCCCTGTATGTGGCCAAGTCGTCCGGACGCAACCGGATTTCCGCCAGCACGCTGCAAGTGGTGGAGACGCACGCGCTGCATCCGGCCTGAGACTGCCGGCGCGGAACATCGGCGCGCTTCGCCGGTCTAATCCGGAAGCGCGGTGTTGGCGGGAGGCGGCATGGAGACGGTAACGGAACAGGACGGCTGGGAGGCGCTGGGCCACCGGCTGCGCGACAAGCGGCACCGCATCGCCGCCTTCAACCGCAAGTTCAGCACGCGCGGGGCGGGGTTGACCAATACCGGCATCATCGCCAGCGCCCTGGCCACCGTGCTGACGGCGGCCCCGGCCATTGGCGGCCTGCGCCTGACCCAGGCGTTGGGTGCGGCCGGGGAGAACAGCCCCAGCTGGCGCATCCTGTGCGCGGTGGCGAGCGTGTGCTCGCTGGTGGCCACCGTCGCCACCAACATGTTCCGCACCCACGACATCGCGGCCCGGTTGGCCAAGGCGCAAGCTGTCGATGCCAGGCTGGAGGGACTGGAAATTCTCGTCGAACTGCGCCAGCTGACGCTCAAGGAAGCGACCGCCCGCTATGAAAGTACGATACCGGACGTGGCCTTTATCGCGGCCGAGCCATAGGGGCGCCCAAGTTGGCCGGGCGTTGACGCATGCTGGCAAAGGCTTCGGCCATGCACTCCTTCCAGTCAGACGGGAACGGGTTGTGGCGAGAGCGCGTGCAACATGGCAAGGTGATGAGCGCTCGCGCGGCCCCGGAACAGAACCAGGACCGCTCGCTGGAAGTTTAGCTAATTTACGCAAGCGCGCCGACCGTGCGACTGGTAGCCTGACGTTTTCAAGCGTCATCGGGTAAATGAGCACTATGTTGCGCTGGGCGATGGGGGGGAGTCGGTCGGCTCCGCACGCTGTCCCGTTCTTGTGGCCGCGGCAGCGCAGGCCAGGCACGTCGGCATGGCCTTGAGTGACGTGATGCATCTTGCCTGGCGGCTCAATCATGCTAGAGGAGAAAAAATGAAGACATTCTTCCTACGGTGGACTGCGTTCGCCATGATAATGGTCGCCGCCGCTGTGAGCTACAGCCCGGTCGCCTTGGCGCAAACCGCACCAACGTCACTCGATCCAGCCTTGCTTTACCAAAACTGTAATACCGACGGTGGCCTGCTCGGTCTGAGCGGCGGCGATGAGGCGAAGACAAAATATCCCATTGTGCTGGTCTCGGGTCTGGCCGGGGCTGCGCCAAACTTTCTCGTGCCGGGCGTCAAATACTGGTATCAGATACCGGAAGAACTGTGCCGTAAAGGGGCAACCGTCTACGTCGCATCTATGCCGGCGGTCAACGATAACTATGTACGCGGCGAGGAATTGCTACGACAGGTGAAATTGTTGTTGGCCACGCTGAAGGTCGACAAAGTCAATTTGATCGGACACAGCATGGGAGGATGGAGTGTGCGTTACGTCGCCGCCACTTTTCCCGAGGGCGTCGCTTCCGTGACGACCATCGCCTCGCCGCACAAGGGGAGCGAGTTTGGCGCATTCTTTCTCAATAACGGCCCCGTTGTGCTGTTGTTGGGGGAAACGGCATTTAACCTGATCGGAGAGCTCGATAATATGGCGGACGGAACGACCTACCCGGTCAGCGCCAACGCCGCAATCCATCAGATCAGTCCCGCCGGCATGGCCGCATTCAATGCTGCATTCCCCAGCGCTGGTATCAGCACTGCACCATGCGCAGGGGTCGATGAGGACACCGGGACGCGCGGCGAAATCGATAAGCGTACCGGCACCGACGGCGGTCACTATGTGCAGCGACTGTATTCCTGGACCGGCAATGCGCCAGCCCCGTTCGGTTCGATCGACACGGCGAGCAATGCCCTGATGCTAACGACTTCCCTCATGATGCTCAATCAGGGGGCTGGGAAGAACGATGGGCTTGCCGGCGTCTGTTCCAGCCGCTTCGGCAAGGTGATCGGCACTTACGGCTGGAACCATTTCAATGAGATCAACCAGCTGTTCGGCCTGGTTCCCCTGTTCGAGGCCAATCCGCTGACAGTGATAGTCAATCATGCCAATCGCTTGAAACTAGCAGGGTTGTAAGGGGGGGCGAGATGAAAAATCCACAGCATCTGGCGATCGGGATGCTGACGTTCGGGCTGGTTGCGTGGGGCGTCTGCACGGTCAGGCCGGAGCGACCGGAGCACTCAACCGTGCAGGCCGCTCCCGCGGGCCCGGGCCCGGGGCCGGACAGGCGCTGGGCTCCGGCCTTGCCACCGGATCCTGGCGCGGTCGCGCCCAGCCCCTTGCCTCAGGGGCTGTCGGGAACGCTGGCGCCCGATGGTCTGCAGGTTGACAGTGCCGGTCATCTCGTGCGTAGCCGTCGAGTGCGCGATGTGTTTGATTATTTTCTGGCTGCCGCGAACGAACGTTCACCAGCACAGATCGACGTGATGGTCCGTGACCATATCGCCGCCCGCTTGCAGCCACCTGCGCAGCAGGAAGCGGTCGAATTATGGGAAGGGTATCTGCGCTATTTGCGAGCGATCAGCAGCCTGAACGCAGATGGTGTTGGTCAGCAGAATCTTGCTCGCACAAGGGACTGGTTGGCGCAACGCTCGGCCTACCGCAAGCAGTTGTTGCCTGCGGTGGCGTTGACGTGGTTCGCTGCCGACGAGATTGCCGATCAGGAGCAACTGGAGCGCATCGGTATCTTCGGCGACCCGTCGTTGACGCCGCAACAACGCAAGGATAAGTTGACGGTATTGAATGCGAAAAATCCCATGGAGGCGAAAGCGACCACGGCGGGCGCTCAGGTGAGTGCGCTGGGCAAACTGGTGGATGACCTGCGCCAGCAAGGCAGCACGCCGGAGGAAATTGGCGCCGCCGTCGCCACCCGGAGTGATCCGCAAACCGGCGCGCGGATTCAGGCTTGGATGCGTGACGATATCGCATGGGAGCAGCGCTATGCGCAATACCAGCGAGAGCGTGAGGCCATCGATCTGTATGGCGGCATTGCCGAGATCGATCGTAAGCGGCAAATCGAACAATTGCGTAACCGACACTTTCCGGTGCAAGCTGAATTGCTGAGGGCATTTGCCAGGGACCAGGTAAGAATTGCTACGGCGCGGTATTGAGAGGACGGGGACGGGGGGCAATTCCGGACCATGAACGCGGACCCGGATCCCGGCGTGTGTGGCAAGGTCGGCCGGTTTCCAGGCGCGCTCAGGCGGCGTCTTCTTGCGCGCGGTCCACCACCACGCAGTCGCGCCCGGCGTGCTTGGCCGCGTACAGGGCGCGGTCGGCCGCGCCCAGCAGGCTTTCCGCGTCGGCCAGGCGGTCCTTGTCGAAGCTGGCCACGCCTATGCTCATCGTCACGTGATTGCGCACGGCCGCCGGGGCATGGGTGATGCCGAGCGCAGCGATGCGGGCCCGGATCGCTTCCGCGTGCTGTTGGGCTTGCGCCGGGCCCGTGTCGGGCAGCACGGCGGCGAATT
>JAZJZQ010000597.1:0-5688 GCA_040389625.1 Pseudomonadota bacterium
TGGCGTCCGGCTTGCCGTAGGCGATGTTCTCGGCGATGGTGCCGAAGAACAGGAACGGCTCCTGCAGCACCAGGCCGATGTTGCGCCGGTAGTCGGACACGGGGAAGGCGCGGATGTCCACGCCGTCGAGCATGATGGCGCCTTCGGACACGTCGTAGAAGCGGCAGATCAGGTTGACCAGCGTGCTCTTGCCGGAACCGGAGTGGCCCACCAGGCCTATCATCTCGCCGGCTTTGATGTCGAGGTTGATGCCGCGGTTGACGGCCCGGTTACCGTAGCGGAAGCCCACTTCACGCAGCGTGATGTTGCCTTCCACCTTGGCCAGCTTGACCGGGTTGGTGGGTTCGGGCACGGACGACACGTGGTCCAGGATGTCGAAGATGCGCTTGGCCGCCGAAGCCGACTTCTGGGTCACGGACACGATGCGGCTCATGGAATCGAGCCGGCCGTAGAAGCGGCTGCTGTAGGCGATGAAGGCCGACAGCACGCCGACCGTGATGTGGCCCTTGGCCACCTGCCAGATGCCGAACACCCAGATCACCAGCAGCCCCAGTTCGGTCAGGAACGACACGGTGGGCGAGAACAGCGACCAGATCTTGTTCAACTTGTCGTTGACGGCCAGGTTGTGCTTGTTGGCAGTGCGGAAGCGCGCCGCTTCGCGCGCCTCCTGGGCGAAGGCTTTCACCACGCGGATGCCGGGGATGGTATCGGCCAGCACGTTGGTCACTTCGCCCCACACCCGGTCGATCTTTTCGAAACCGGTGCGCAGCTTGTCGCGCACCACGTGGATCAGCCAGGCGATGAAGGGCAGCGGCAGCAGCGTGATGGCGGCCAGCCATGGGTCGATCGAGCACAGGATCACGCCCGTCATGATGATCATCAGCACGTCGGAGGCGAAGTCCAGCAGGTGCAGCGACAGGAACACGCAGATGCGGTCGCTCTCGCTGCCGATGCGCGACATCAGGTCGCCGGTGCGCTTGCCGCCGAAGTATTCGAGCGACAGTTTGAGCAAGTGCTCATAGGTGGCCGTGCGCAGGTCGGCGCCGATGCGCTCGGACACCAGGGCCAGCACATAGGTCTTGCCCCAGCCCAGCGCCCACGCTACCACGGCCGCGCCCACCAGGCCGCTCATGTACATGGTGACCAGCATGGGGTCGACCGGCTTGCCGTTCTGGTAAGGGATCAGCACGTTGTCCATCAGCGGCATGGTCAGGTAGGGCGGGATCATGTGCGCGCCCGTACTCAGCAGCATGAGCATGAAGCCCAGCGCCAATTGGCCCTGGTAAGGCTTGGTGAAGCGCCACAGCCGGAACAGGGTCCAGGTGGACGGCGGCGTGTAGACCACCTTGGTGCAGATCGGGCATTCCTCCTGGTCCGGCTCCAGCGGCGCCTTGCAGCTGGGGCACACGTGCTGCTCGTCGCGCACCACGGGCTGCCCCGTCACCTTGCTTTGCAGCAGGACGGCGAACTGTTCCACCAGGCGGATCGCGTGCAGGTTCTGGCCCAGCGTGAAACGCCAGGCGGCCAGCCGGCCCGATGCGTCCACCAGTTCCAGATGGCCCACGCCCGCGTGGTCGTGGTGGCGCAAGGCCATGCCGGGCCGGAACGGCCATTGTTGCCAGGCCTTGGCGCCGGGCGCGCGGGCCACGATACGTTCCGCCGTGACAAGTACCAATCCCTTGGAGAAATGAAGTTGATGATCCAGGTCAACCTCCAAGGCACTTGAAACGTTCTCCCCTGAGGAAAGTTGCGCCTGTACCTCGGAGCGCCACCATTCGGGCACGTCGGGCTGGCTGGTGGGCGAAGAAAGTTGTGTGCTTGTCATTGTGCAGCGTACTCCGGGTCGGTCATTGCCATGCGGCAAAAACTGTGAACTAAAGGGAAAATAGCGGATCGCGCGGCCAGCCTTGGAAATAAACGCCTCAGCGGGCCGGGATGCGGCTGTTGGATGCAGTTATTTACGGTATTCTGTCAGTGGGTGACCATTTGACGGAAATCAAGGCGAATGGGCGGCATGCTTGAGCGGCGAGTATACCGCAAGAGCGCGCGCAGCAGACGAGCAAAAGTGCCTTCAAGAAAATTCGATGCCTGCGCGGCACGGATTTTTCTGGTGGCAAGCTTGACCCGGCAGCAGCAGCTTTGGACTGGAAATTGCGGTGCGTAACGACGTAGGGATTACAATACGGCGCGGGCTGGCCACGGCTGATAACAAAGATACAAGAATTGAAACATGACCAAGAAGAAAGACATTGAAGTTCTCCGTGTAACGCATTTGCGCGGACCAAATATCTGGACCTACCGCCCAGTGATCGAGGCGTGGCTGGATATCGGCGCGCTGGAAGATTCCCCCTCGAATGCGCTTCCTGGTTTGTATGAACGCCTGACCGCCCTGTTGCCCAACCTGCTGGAACACCGCTGCGGCGTGGGCGAGCGGGGCGGCTTCCTGGAGCGCCTGCGCGAAGGCACGTATGCCGGCCACATCCTCGAACACGTGGTGCTGGAACTGCAAAACCTGGCCGGCATGAAGACTGGCTTCGGCAAGACCCGGCAAGTGGCCGAAGGCAGCGGCATCTACAAGATGGCCTTCCGCACCCGCCAGGAACAGGTGGGCCGCGCTGCGCTGGCCGCCGGCCGCGACCTGCTGATGGCCTGCATCGAAGACCGTCCCTACGACCTGGCCGCCACCGTGGCCACGCTGACCGACATGGTCGACTCGCTGTGCCTGGGCCCCAGCACGGGCAACATCGTCGATGCCGCCACCGAACGCAAGATCCCCTTCATCCGCCTGACCGACGGCAACCTGGTGCAGCTGGGCCATGGCGCCCGCCAGCGCCGCATCTGGACCGCCGAGACGGAACGGACCAGCGCCATCGCCGAAGGCATCGCCAGCGACAAGGATTTGACCAAGACCCTGCTGGCTTCGTGCGGCGTGCCCGTGCCCGAGGGCGAGCTGGTGACCAGCGCCGAAGCGGCGTGGGAAGCGGCCCAGGACATCGGCCTGCCCGTCGTCGTCAAGCCGTACGACGGCAACCACGGACGGGGCGTATCGCTCAACCTGATGACCCAGTCCGACGTGGAAAAGGCTTACCACCTGGCCGCGCGCAAGGGCGGCAGCAAGAGCGTGATCGTGGAGCGCTTCATCGCCGGTAACGAGCACCGCCTGCTGGTGGTGGGCAAGCGCCTGATCGCGGCCGCCGCCGGCGAGGCGCTGTGGGTGACGGGTGACGGCAAGTCCAACATCATCGAGCTGGTGGACAGCCAGATCAACACCGACCCGCGCCGCGGCACGACGGAAGACGCGCCGCTCAACCAGATCAATCCCGAAGTGGGCGCCGAGATCATCCTGGAGCTGGAACGCCAGGGCATGACGGCCCGCTCCGTGCCGGTCGACGGCCAGCAGGTGCTGATCCAGACCAACGGCAACGTCGCCTTCGACGTCACCGACCAGGTGCACCCGTCCGTCGCGGCCATGGCCACCCTGGCCGCCCGCGTGGTGGGCCTGGACATCGCCGGCATCGACCTGGTGGCGGCCGACATCGGCCGTCCGCTGGAAGAGCAGGGCGGCGCCATCATCGAAGTGAACGCCAGCCCCGGCCTGCTGGCGCACCTGAAGCCGGCCAGCGGCCAGCCGCGCAACGTGGGCGCGGCCATCGTCGACCACCTGTTCGGCATCGGCGAGACGGGGCGCATGCCCATCGTCGGCATCGCCGGTGGCCACGGCAGCACCATGGCCGCGCGCCTGATCGCGTGGCTGCTGCAGATCGGCGGCCAGAAGGTGGGCCTGACCTGCCAGGACGGCCTGTTCGTCAACGGCCGCCTGCTGCCCAAGGATGGTTTCAGCGACTGGGAAACGGGCGAGCGCCTGCTGCTCAACAAGAATGTCGACGCGGCCGTGTTCGAAAGCAGCGCCCGCATGATCCTGACCGAAGGCCTGGCCTACGACAAGTGCGCCGTGGGCGTCGTGATGAGCTCCACCAGCCGCGAAGCGCTGGGCGAGTTCTACATCGACAGCCCGGAGCGCCTGTTCGGCGTGCTGCGCACCCAGGTCGACGTGATCCTGCCGGACGGCGTGGCCGTGCTGAACGCGGCCGACGCGCAAGTGGTGGAGATGGCCGACCTGTGCGACGGTGAAGTGATGTTCTACGGCGTGGACGAGCAGCTGCCGGCCCTGGCCGCGCACCGCGCGCAGGGCAAGCGCGCCGTGTTCCAGCGCGCCGACCGCATCGTGCTGGCGACCGGCATGGCCGAAACGGCCACCTTGCCGCTGTCGCCGCTGGTGCCGCCGGAAGCCGTGCTGGCCGCCATCGCCGCCGCCTGGGCGCTGGACCTGACGCCGGAGCTGATCGGCGCCGGCCTGCGCACCTACGACGCACACGCAAAGCAGCAGCATCACTGACAGGCAGGCGACTACAAGAAATGCAACCGGCCGGCGGCGCACAGGCGCCGCCGGCCGGCACCAGCGATGGCGTCAACCGACTAAGATGCCACGACGAAAAAACACGACAGGATAAGCAGATTTATGGAAGTCATACGCACCCGCGCGCTGCGCGGCCCCAATCTTTGGAGTCATCACACGGCGGTTGAGGCCATCGTATCCTGCACTCCCGAAGAGCAGAACATCGAGCTGATGTCCGGTTTCGAGGCCCGTCTGCGGACCCGCTTCCCCGCCCTCAGCGCGCTGCAGCCCACCGGCCACACGGACGCCGTGCCCATGGCCCACGTGCTGGAACTGGCTGCCCTGTGCCTGCAGGCGCAGGCCGGCTGCCCCGTCACCTTCAGCCGCACCACGCAGACGCTGGAGCCGGGCATCTACCAGACCGTGGTCGAATACACGGAAGAGGCGGTGGGCCGGCTGTCGCTGGAGCTGGCCGTCAACCTGATCAACGCGGCCGTGGCCGACACCCCGTTCGACCTGACGGGCGCGCTGGCCGAGCTGCGCGACCTGGACGAGGACGTGCGCCTGGGCCCCAGCACGGGCGCCATCGTGGCCGCCGCCGTGGCGCGCGACATCCCGTTCCGCCGCCTGACCGAAGGCAGCATGGTCATGTTCGGCTGGGGCAGCCGCCAGCGCCGCATCCAGGCCGCGGAAATGGACAGCACCAGCGCCATCGCCGAATCGATCGCGCAGGACAAGGAACTGACCAAGAAGCTGCTGCACGCGGCCGGCGTGCCGGTGCCCATCGGTCGTTCGGTGGCCGACGCCGACGACGCCTGGGCCGCGGCCATGGACATTGGCCTGCCGGTGGTGGTCAAGCCCAAGGACGGCAACCAGGGCAAGGGCGTGACGGTCAACGTCATGACGCGCGAACAGCTGACCAAGGCGTACCACACGGCGCGCGAGTTCCGCGACGACATCATGGTCGAGCGCTTCCTGCCCGGTAACGACTTCCGCCTGCTCGTCATCGGCGACAAGCTGGTGGCCGCGGCCCGCCGCGATCCGCCCCAGGTGGTGGGCGACGGCGTGCACACGGTGCGCGAGCTGGTACAACAGGTCAACGCCGACCCGCGCCGCGGCAGCGGCCATTCGACCTCGCTCACCAAGATCAAGTTCGACGACATCGCGCTGGCCCGGCTGGCGCTGCAGGACCTGGAGGCCGACTCGATCCCGTCCAAGGGCCAGCGCGTGATCCTGCGCAACAACGCCAACCTGTCGACCGGCGGCACCGCCACCGACGTCACCGACGACGT
>JAZJZQ010000598.1:0-4639 GCA_040389625.1 Pseudomonadota bacterium
TCGTGCGCGATCTGCACCGGATGCACGTTCGACAGGCCGCTGCGGGCCATGCGCGGCTTGAGCTTGGCCAGGCGCTTTTCCGACACGTCGAACGCATACAGGCGACCCGTGTTGCGCATGATGGCGCCCAGCGCCAGCGTCTTGCCGCCGGCACCGGCGCAGAAGTCCACTACCATCTCGCCGCGCTTGGCGCCCACGATCTGGGACAGGATCTGGCTACCCTCGTCCTGCACTTCGATGGCGCCGCTCTTGAACAGCGGCAGGTTCTGCAGGGCCGGCTTTTGCAGGATGCGCAGGCCCAGCGGTGCGAACGGGGTGGGCGTGCTGCGGATCGGCGCCTGCGCCAGTTCGGCCGCCACGTCCTCGCGGGTGGCCTTGAGCGAGTTGACGCGCAAGTCCAGCGGGGCCGGGCTGTTCATGGCGTCGGCCAGCAGCAGCGTCTCTTCCTCGCCGCACTGCGCGACCAGCTTGTCGAACAGCCACTTGGGCATGTTGGAGCGCATGGACTTGTGCATTAGCTTGCGGTCGATCTGGGTCACGCGCTCGAGCCACTGCACTTCCTCTTCCGTCAGGCCGCCCATCGAGTCGATGCCGACGGCGTCGGCCATGCCCAGCAGGGTCAGACGGCGCATGGTGGGGCCGCCGCCCGCTTCCGAAAAGTCAGTGAAGAACGATTTATTGCGCAGCACGTTGTAGATGCATTCGGCGATGGCGCCCCGTTCACGGCCGCCCAGGCGCGGGTGGTCTTTGAAATAGCGCGACAGGGTGGTGTCGGCCGGCGCGGCAAAGCGCAAAATCTCGCGCAACACTTCTTCAGCATTGGCGAGTATCGCTGGTGGCAATCTCATGGAATTCCTTGGTTAATTATTCAGTTCGTGTTGTGTGGTCCACGCGGACCTGGCCTTGTTCGATGGACAGCCTGTCTTCGACAAACCAGCGTATCGCCCGCGGATACAGCTCGTGTTCCTGCTCCAGCACGCGGGCCGACAGGGTGTCGACCGTGTCGTCGGGCAGCACGGGCACGGCGGCCTGGGCCACCATGGGGCCGTGATCGAGCTCGGCGGTCACGAAATGCACGGTCGCGCCATGCTCGGGCACGCCGGCCGCCAGCGCCTGGGCGTGGGTGGCCAGGCCGGGGAAAGCCGGCAGCAGCGAGGGATGGATGTTGAGCATGCGCCCCGCATAGTGCTCGACGAACTGCGGGGTCAGGATGCGCATGAAGCCGGCCAGCACCACCAGGTCGGGGGCGTAGCCGTCGATCACGGTCTGCAGGGCCGCGTCGAACTGGTCGCGGGTGGCGTAGTCTTTATTGGGCACGACGGCCGTGGCGATGCCGTGGCTGGCCGCGAAAGCGAGGCCGGCCGCGTCGGCGCGGTTGCTGATGACGGCGGCGATCCGGGCCGGCCACTGCTGCTCGCGGGCCGCGCGCACCACGGCTTCCATGTTGCTGCCGCGGCCAGAAATAAGGATGACGATGTTTTTCATAGCCGGCATTGTACCTGCTCGCGCGGACCGGACCAAGAAAACGGCGCCCGGCGGGCATCCCGATGCTGCGGCGCAGCATGGCTCAAGGGGGCACACCCGGCCCGCAGGACCGGGGGCGACGGGCTTACTCGAACGAGTAAAAGACCCGGAATGGCACTTTCTTCTCGGCCCAGTAGTCGGCCGCGTCGCGGAACACGTCGAGCAGGGTTTCGCGCGCTTCCTTGTCGAACTTCTGCGTGTTGGGCAACTGTTCCAGCACCACCAGGAAGCCCGTTTGCGGGCCAGCCTTGAACATGGTGTCGGTCAGCGTTTCGCGCAGGCCGTCGAAATTCTTGCCCACACCTTTAGGAAACTGGAACGATTCTGCAATAATGCCGAGAACTTGTTGCTTGGTGACGCCGGCCAGGCAATGTGCGTATAAGAAATGCTGCCCCAGACGGGCGGCCTCGTCTTGCAGTTCGGTCACGCGAAATGCTCGGATGGACTGGACAAGGTTGGGCGGCACGGTCATTAACAAACTCATTTTTCCCTCAATTCGACCTGTTATGTAGGGTGTGTTGATGTTGTCGTGCATATTGATATATCCGGCGATAAATACCGTTACACAGCTCGCGGCAAACGGGTCAATGCGCTTACCATGAAAGATCCACGTTTCTATCCGTCAATCTAATCCCATACACATATTAGGGTAACGTGTTGTTCCCCGTGAATCAACACGAATGTGATGCCTAACGCAAGATTTGTTAAAAGCAGAACATTTTTACGCCCTTTTGGAGGTGTTTTAGGCAAGATTCTCCCTCTGGCGCGCCGTTTTTCGCCGGCAATCGCAACACTTGTTGCTGTTACAAATTGTTGCCATAAGCGCGAGTGGGCCAGTTACACTGGGATTACCATACATCCATGCAATATCGGACCATTCCCACAGCGCCGATATCCATTTTTCCAAAACAGACACGAGGTATAACAATGAACCTGCAATCCAAACTGATCGCATCCGCTCTCTGCCTCGGCGCCCTGCCATTCGCCCAGGCCGCCGATTTTGAAGATTTCGGCCGTGTCGTGCGCGTCACGCCGCAAGTGGAACAAATCAACCGTCCGCGCCAGGAATGCCGTACGGAATATGTGCAAGTCCAGCAACCGGCGCCCCAGCGCAGCGTGGGTGGCGCCATCATCGGCGGCCTGATCGGCGGCCTGGCCGGTAACCAGGTGGGTGGTGGCACGGGCCGTTCCGTGGCCACGGCGGCCGGCGCCATCGCCGGCGCCGTCACGGGCGACCGCATCGACAACGCCAACCAGCCCCAGGGCGGCGGCGTTTCGGAACAGGCTGTCAAGCAGTGCCGCACGGTGGACCACTGGGAGTCGCGCACCAGCGGCTATGAAGTGACGTACGACTACCGCGGCCACAGCTACACCAGCAATATGTCCTACGACCCGGGCGAGCGCGTGCGCCTGCGCGTGCTGGTGGAACCGGTCCAGCGCTGATCCGCTTGCGCTCCATCCGCTAACTGCCGGCCGGCCCCAGGCCGGCAGTTTTATTTTGCGCCCCGGCCACGCGCACCCCGATTGCGGCTTGCCTTGCGGTAAGTCCTCGCGGGATAATGGCTGCTCACTTCCCGCCCCACCCGCCCCATGCTGATCAAACGAAAATCCATCGAAAAAGAAGAATCCTCCCGTCCGGCCCGCAAGGTCAGATACGCGCCCGTCACCCTGTCGGAGCAGGATGGCGTGCGCTATCTGCACTTCGGCACGGAATGGGTGCAGGGCGCCATGCGCATCCGCAAGCCGGACTGGCCGGAACTGGAATATGCCCAGCAGATGATGAGCTGGATGCTGTGGCTCGAGCAGCCGCGCGCCATTGCCCAGCTGGGCCTGGGCACGGGCGCCCTCACAAAATATTGTTACAAACAGTTTCCGGAAGCCCAGGTGACGGCCGTCGAACTGAACCCGTCCGTGATCGCCATCTGCGCCTCCATGTTCAAGCTGCCGCCCAACGACGCCCGGCTGGCCGTGCTGGAAATGGACGCGCTCGACTTCGTGCACGACGAGCAGCGCCACGGCACGCTCGACGCGCTGCAGGTCGACCTGTACGACGCTACGGCCAAGGGCCCGGTGCTCGACACGGCCGAGTTCTACCAGGCCTGCTGCGCCTGCCTCAACGAGCAAGGCATCATGACGGTCAACCTGTTTGGCGACCACCCCAGTTACGCGCGCAACGTGAAAGCGATGAAGTTCGCCTTTGAGCAAGTGGTTTGCCTGCCGGAAGTCCATGATGGTAACGTGGTAGCGATCGCCTTCAAGCGCAAACGCCCCATCGACCTGGCCGCGCTGGCCGAGCGCGCCGCCGCCATCGTGGCGGCCACCAAGCTGCCGGCCAAGTCCTGGGTCAAGGGCCTGGCGGCAGCGCAGTAAGACGTACCCGCGCGGCTCCGGCCGCGCCTTTTGAAAGTGGCCGTGACGATGTCTGCAATTTCCGCAACCTCCGCTGCGCCTGCCGCCAGGACCCTGGACCTGCAGCAGATCTACACCTGGCTGCTGGCCGATGGCATGGTGGCCAAGGCCGACGTCAAGGCCAACTACGCCCAGGCCCAGGGCATCCTGAAAAACACCGCCGGCACCATGCACCCGCTGTGCGCGGTGGCCCACTGCAAGCTGCTGTCGGCCACGGCGCCGCACAAGCTGCTGACGCTGGACCTGCTGACGGAATGGCTGGCGCGGCGCGTGTCGCTGCCCTTCATCCGCATCGACCCGCTCAAGATCGACTTCACCAAGGTGGCCGACGTGATGTCGGCCAGCTATGCGGCCCGCTTCAACATCCTGCCCGTGGAGCTGACGCCCGACACCCTGGTGGTGGCCACGGCCGACCCGTTCGCACTCGAGTGGGAACCGGAGATCGCCAAGATATCGCGCCGCATGATACGGCGCGTGATCGCCAACCCGCTCGACATCACCCAGTATATTTCGCAGTTCTTCACGCTGGCCAAGTCGATCAAGAAGGCCAACAAGTCCAACGGCCAGGACCTGGCACTGCGCAACAACTTCGAGCAGCTGGTCGAGCTGGGCAAGCTGAACAAACAGGTCGACGCCAACGACCAGCACGTGATCAACATCGTCGACTGGCTGTGGCAGTACGCCTTCGAGCAGCGCGCCTCCGACA
>JAZJZQ010000599.1:0-6708 GCA_040389625.1 Pseudomonadota bacterium
GCCTGCTGGGCCAGCGCCGGCGCGCCGGCCAGCAGCGCACAGATCGAAAATGCTGCAATGGTTTTCATGCCAGCCTCCCAAAACCCAGCACCGGAGTAAGCCACCAAGCCACTTCGGCATTCCGCAATTCCTGCGCCAGCGCCTGCACCAGGGTTTGCAGCCCGTCCACGCTGCCCACCACATACACCAGCTTGCGGCGGCAACGTCCCTGCACCTGTTCCAGCGTGGTGTGCAGGGTGGCCCCCTGTCCCATGCCGTGCGCATCGACCACGGAGAAGCCGGGCGCATGTTCGGGGTGGAGCAGCAGGAAGTCCAGTACATCGCCTTCCAGCGCGCCGGGTATGGCCAGCGTCAGCATGGCCTCATAATTTGTCGCGGTATTCATGAATGCTCTCTCTTTTTCAGCCACGCCGTGCCACGCCAAAGCGGCGGAACAGCAGCGGCAACAGGATCAGCGTCAGCGAGGTCGCGCTCAGCAGACCGCCAGTGACGACAATAGCCAGCGGCTTCTGGATTTCCGAGCCCGGGCCGCTGGCCAGCAGCAGCGGCACCAGCCCGAAGCCGGTGATACAGGCCGTCATCAGCACCGGCCGCAAGCGCCGCAATGCGCCTTCCATCACCACCTCGGCCAGCGGCATGCCGCGCGCCAGCAGCTGGTTGAAGCAGGTGATCATCACCAGCCCGTTCAGCACGGCGATACCCATCAGGGCGATGAAGCCGACGGAAGCCGGAACGGACAGGTACTGCCCCGTGACGGCCAGCGCCAGCACGCCGCCCACCAGCGCGAACGGGATGTTGACGAACACCAGCAGCGCCTGGCGCACACTGTGCAGCGTGGCGAACAGCAGCAGGAAGATCAGCGCCAGCGCCACCGGCACCACCATGCCCAGGCGGGCGGCCGCCCGCTGCTGGTTCTCGAACTGGCCGCCCCAGGCCATGTGATAGCCCGGCGGCAGCGGCACCTGGCGCGCCACCCTGGCCTTGGCCTCATCGACAAAACCAACCAGGTCGCGCCCCCGCACATTGGCGCGCACCACCACCATGCGCGCCGCGTTCTCGCGCTCCACCTTGACGGGACCGTCCACCATGCGCAGCGCGGCCAGTTGGCTCAGCGGCAGTGCATCGGCACCTTCCTGCGGCAGGCGCACTTGCTGGAACAGATCGGGCGAGCGCTGCAACTGGTCGTCGCCCCGCAGCAGCAATGGCAGGCGGCGGCCCTGCTCCACCACCACGCCCACCGTGCGGCCCTCAACCAGCGTGCGCAAATCGTTCTGCACCTGCTCGCCGCTCAGGCCAAAGCGCCCCACCGCGCTGCGGTCCAATTCCACCTGCAGATACTGGACTCCGCTGTTCTTCACCGTCAGTACGTCCTCGCTGCCCGGTATGGCCTGCACTGCCGTTACCACCGCATCGGCCAGTTCGCCCAGCCGCTTCAGGTCCGGCCCGTAGATCTTCACGGCCAGGTCGCCCCGCACGCCGGACAGCATTTCCGAGGTGCGCATCTCGATCGGCTGCGTAAAGCTGATGTTCAGGCCGGGGAAACCGGCCGTGGCGGCACGCAAGCGATCGACCAGCACCTCCTTGTCGGGACTGCGCCACTGGGCGCGCGGCTTGAGCACGAGGAAGCTGTCCGTCTCGTTCAGGCCCATGGGATCGAGCCCCAGTTCGTCGGAACCAAGGCGGGCCACGATGCGCGACACCTCCGGCACCTGGGCCAGGATGCGCTGCTGGATCGCCATATCCAGCCGTGCCGACTCCGCCAGGTTCACGGACGGCAGTTTTTCGATCTGCATGATGATGTCGCCTTCGTCCAGCGTGGGCATGAAGGACTTGCCGATGAACGGGAACAGCCCGGCCGCCAGCACCAGTGCCGCCACGGCACCTATCGCCACCTTGCGGCCCTGGCCCAGCGCGCCGGTCAGCAGCCGCCGGTACTGGCGCTCGAGCCACTGCACCAGCCGCGGCGCCGGGGCATGGTGCTCCTTCAGCAGCAGCGAAGCCAGTACCGGGATCACCGTCAGCGACAGCAGCAGCGACGCCGCCAGCGCGAAAATGATGGTCAGCGCCACCGGCACGAACAGCTTGCCCTCCAGGCCCTGCAAGGACAGCAGCGGCAGGAACACGATCATGATGACCAGCATGCCGGCCGTGACGGGCAAGGCCACTTCGCGCACGGCACGGTAGATCACGTGCAGCCGCGCCAGCTTCGGCCCTTCCCCACCGCTGTGCGCTTCGATATTCTCGACCACCACCACGGCCGCGTCGACCAGCATGCCGATGGCGATGGCAAGACCACCCAGCGACATCAGGTTGGCACTCAGGCCGAATGCCTGCATCAGCACGAAGGTACCCAGCGCGGCCAGCGGCAGGATGCAGGCCACCACCAGGGCCGAGCGAAGGTTCCCAAGGAACACATACAGCAACAGCACCACCAGCACGGTCGCTTCGCCGAGCGCGGAGGTCACGGTACCCACGGCGCGCTCCACCAGGTTGCCGCGGTCGTAGAAGGTCTTGATGCTGGTCCCGGCGGGCAGCGTCTTGCCCAGCGCTGCCAGCTTGGCGCGCACCTCATTGACCACCTGCTGGGCATTGGCGCCGCGCATGGCCAGCACCAGCGCTTCCACCGCCTCACCCTTGCCGTTCTCGGTTACGCTGCCATAGCGCGTCAGCTGGCCGATGCGGACCGTGGCGACCTCGCCCACCCGCACCGCCATGCCCTGATGGGACGCCACGCTGATGGCGCGCACGTCGTCGAGGGTGCGGATATTGCCGTCACTGCGTACCAGCAGCGATTCTTCCCCCGCCGCCAGGCGGCCGGCGCCGTCGTTGCGGTTGTTGTTTTCCAGCGCGGCCTGCAGCTGCGCCAGCGACAGGCGGCGTGCGGCCAGGGCCGTCAAATCCGGCACCACTTCGAAGCTGCGGACCATGCCGCCCAGCGTATTGACTTCGGCCACGCCGGCGATGCTGCGCAACTGCGGCCGAATGGTCCAGTCGAGCAGCGTGCGCTTCTCCGCCAGCGACAGCGGACCTTCGATGGTGAACATGAACACTTCGCCCAGCGGCGTCGTAATGGGCGCCAGCCCGCCGCTGACGTTGGCCGGCAGGTCCTTGAGCACGCCGGACAGCCGTTCGCTGACCTGCTGGCGAGCCCAGAACACATCGGTGCCGTCCTGGAAGTCCAGCGTAATGTCGGCGATGGCGTACTTGGACTGCGAACGCAGCATGGCCTGGCGCGGAATGCCCAGCAATTCCTGCTCGATCGGCGCCACGATGCGCGCCTCCACTTCCTCCGGCGTCATGCCGGGCGCCTTCATGATGATCTTGACCTGCGTGCCCGAAACATCGGGAAAGGCATCGATCGGCAAGCCGCGCAGGGCCTGCACGCCGGCGGCTGTCAACATCAGCGTCAGCACCAGCATCAGCAGGCGCTGCGACAGTGCGAATGCGATCAGGCGTTCCAGCATCACTTGCCCCCTTCCGCGCCCAGGCCCAGCCAGGCCCCCTTGATGGCGGCCACGCCGCGCACGGCGACCTGGCTACCGGCCGGCACCGCACCCTTGACCCACAGCGCGCCCGCGCCTGCCGGCGACGTTGTCACCGGCACCGCTGCGTATCCCGCCGGGCGCTGCACGAAGACATAGCTGGCCGCACCACGCTGCACCAGGGCCGCCGCCGGCAGCAGCACGCCGCCCGCCGTGCGGAGCGCCACCGACGCCTGCACAAACTGGTTCAGTTTCAGGCAGCCGTCGTCACGCTCCATGCGCGCGCGCACCTGGACGCTCTGGTTGCCTGCGCTCAGCTGCGGCGACAGGGCCTGCACCCGCGCCGTGCCGCAACCCGCCACCTGCACGGCGTCGCCCACCCGCAGCTGCGCCGCCAGTTGGGGCGTGGCCTGCAGTTCCAGCCACAGCGCGCCGGACTTGGCGATGCGGGCCAACGGCGTGCCTGCCTCCACCCGTTGGCCGGGCGACAGCGGCAATTCCAGCAGGGTGCCGGCCGCGCCGGCCGAAACCGTCAGCACCGGCGACATGGCCTGGCTGGCCAGTAGCCGCTGCAACTGCGCCTGCCCCATGCCGGCCGCGCGCAGCGCCTGGCGCCGCTCGCTGGCCATGACGGATGCCTGCAGCGCCGCTCCCCGGCTGTCTTCCAGCCGCGAGCGGGCGATCACGCCGTCCGCGAACAGGGCCTCGTCGCGGGCCAGTTTTTGCTGCGCCAGGCTCGATAGTGTGGCCAGCTGCAGATAGTCGCGCTGCCACTCCACCAGCTGTTGACTGAACAAGGTCACCACGGGCGTATTGGCCCGCACCGCCTGCAGTGGCCCCACGTGCAGCTGCTGCACTACGCCGCCCACCATGCTGCTGAGAACCGCCGTGCCCTCGGGCGCCGCTACTACCGTGCCGGAAAGCTGCTGGCCCGGCCCACCGCCTTCCTGTGCCGGCGCCGTACCGGCGGCCACGGTCTGGATGCCGGCATTGCGCTGCTGCGCCGCATCCAGCTTGATGATTTCTTCGGGCGCCGCCTGCGCCCCGGGGGACCAGGTAACGGACGCCAGCGCACAAGCCAGCAAAAAGAGTCGTGCGCGCCGGGGGGCGCTGGCAACAGCGTGGAGAGGTATGGAATTCATGACAGCCCGTAGATTTGTGGTGAATGCTGCGGATAGTGGGCGAAACTTGTTAAGAGCTTCTTAACAACTGCGCCCTACCATGGGATCATGTTAATCAGCGGACGGCCGGCACGTCCGGCCGGCAAATCATGTAAGGAGCAGAAAGGACACCATGCGCATATTGTTGGTCGAGGATGATCCCCAGCTGGGCCGGGCTACCCAGATCGGGCTGGACCAGTCGGGCTACGCGGTCGACTGGGTGCAGACGGCCGAAAGTGCCCTGACGGCCGCCCGCCTGCACCATTACGACTGCGTGCTGCTGGATCTGGGCTTGCCGCAGATGGACGGCATGCAGGTGCTGCGCAGCCTGCGCGGAAATGGCTATGCGGGCGCCATCCTGATCGTGACGGCGCGCGACCAGGTGCCCGACCGTATTGCGGGCCTGGACAGCGGCGCGGACGATTTCATCATCAAACCGTTCGACCTGGACGAGCTGGCGGCCCGCATCCGCGCCGCCAGCCGCCGCGTGGCCGGGCGCACGCACGAACTGCTCACCCATGGCGCGCTGGAGATCGACACGGCCGCGCGCCAGGTGCGCAACGCCGGCCAGCCGGTGCCGCTGACGAACAAGGAATATGGCATCCTGCTGATGCTGGTGGAGAACCGGGGCCGGGTGCTGAGCCGCGAGCAGCTGGAGGAAACCCTGTACAGCTGGGGCGAGGAAGTGGAGAGCAATGCGATCCAGGTCCACATCCACCACCTGCGCCGCAAGCTGGGCAAGGAACTGATACGCACCGTCCATGCGGTAGGCTATACGATAGATCCGGCGCCGGCCGGCCCGGTGCTATGAATCCGGCCGCGCCGGCGCGCAGCTGGTCCCTGCGGCGTACGTTGCTGACGGTGCTGCTCAGCCTCACCTGCGCCGTCTGGGCCGTGAGCGCCTTCACCGTCTATCTGGAAGCGGACCGGGAAAGCCAGGAGCTGTTCGACCAGTCGCTGACGGAGACGGCCCACCTGCTGCTCACGCTGGCCTCCCACGAGGTGGAGGAACGCCAGGGCGTGGACGCCACGGCGCTGGACGAACATGACGACCTGCTGCACGGCGAATACCTGATCTTCCAGCTGTGGGACAGCACCGGCCATCTGCTGTACAAAAGTGCCGCCGCGCCGCAGACGCCGTTCGCCCGCGCCGACGGCCTGGGATGGGCCACCATCGCCACCCGCCGCTGGCGCACCTACACCACTTGGGACGGCAAGGGCAAGCTGCAGATCCAGCTGGCCGAACCGGCCAGTCACCGGCAGGAGATCAGCGACCATTTCGCGCACCGCATTGCCGCCTACGCCTTGCTGGCCGTGCCGCTGCTGGCCGGCGCCATCTGGTGGAGCATCAACCGGGTATTCGGCGCGCTGCAGCGCAGTGCCGGCGAAGTGGCGGAACGCAACCCGAACGAGCTGCGCGAAGTGAGCGTGGAGGATGCGCCGATGGAAGTGCAGCCGCTGCTGCGCGCCATCAACCAACTGTTCGAGCGGGTACGCCTGACGCTGGAACACGAACAGCGCTTCACGGCCGATGCGGCGCATGAACTGCGTACGCCGCTGGCCGCCATCAAGACCAACCTGCAGGTGATCCAGCGCGCCCGCAACGACGCCGAGCGCAACGAATTCCTGGCCGCACTGGGGACGAGTGTCGATCGCGCCAGCCGCCTGGTGGACCAGCTGATGACCTTGTCGCGCCTGGAGCCGCAGACGGGCGCCCACCCGGCCCTGCAAAACCTGGACCTGAGCGAGCTGCTGGCCACGCAGGTGCCGGCACTGCAGGAACAGGCGCGCCGGCAGGGTTTGCGTTTTGAGGCGGAGCTGTCCCCGGCGCCATGCCGGCTGGACCCGGACAGCATATTGATCCTGTTGCGGAATTTATGCGACAACGCCATGCGCTACACGCCGCAACCGGGTGTGGTGCGGCTGTCGTGCCGGCGCGAGGGGGAACAGGTCTGCCTGGAAGTGGCCGATACCGGCCCGGGCATCCCGCCCGCAATGCGCGAGCGGGTATTCGACCGCTTCTTCCGCCTGGCAGACGCGAACCAGCCGGGCAGCGGATTGGGACT
>JAZJZQ010000600.1:0-1602 GCA_040389625.1 Pseudomonadota bacterium
CGCAGCTCGGCCAGCACGGCGCCGATGCGGGGCAGGTGTTCGGGGGCGTTGCGGCCGGGATGTATCCAGCTTGGCGAGATGTCCGGCGCATCCGTCTCGAGCACGATGGCGGACAGCGGCAGCTCGGCGGCGAGCCTGCGTATCTGCAGGGCGCGGGTGAAGGTCATGGCGCCGCCAAAACCCAGTTTGAAACCGAGGTCGATATAGCCCTGCGCTTGCTGCATGCTGCCGTTGAAGGCATGCGCAATCCCCCCGGCGGGCCGGATCTGGCGCACATGCTTGAGCACCACGTCCTGCGAGCGGCGCACATGCATCAGCACCGGCAGGTTGAATTCGCGGGCGATCTTCAGCTGCTCGCGCAGGAAGAAGACCTGCTTTTCCCGCATGGCCGGCTCGGTCAGCATGGGGATGAAGAAGTCCAAGCCGATCTCACCGATGGCGACCATGCGCCCGTCGTTCACACCAGCAGCAACCTGCTCGCGCAGGCAGCGCAAGTCGTCCTCGCTGGCGTGGGGTACGTAGATCGGGTGGATGCCCAGCGCGTAGCAGGCGTTGTCCACCTCGGCGGCCAGCTTGGCCACGATGTCGAAATTGGCCCGCTCCACGGCCGGGATCACGATCATGCCGACACCCTGCTCCCGCGCCCGCGCCGCCACGGCGGCCGATTCGGTGCCGAATTCGTGCGCGTCCAGGTGGCAGTGGGTGTCGATCCACATGGTTATTCCTCGGCTGGCTGCAAGCCCTCGTCCGTCAGGCGCAGGATGCGGTCGCAGCGCCGTGCCAGTTCTATGTCGTGTGTGACGATGACGAAGGCCGTGCCCAGGGTGCGCGACAGCTCCAGCATCAGGTCAAAGATCTGCTGCGCCGTGGCGTGATCGAGATTGCCGGTTGGCTCGTCGGCCAGCACACAGGCCGGCTGCGTCACCAGCGCGCGCGCCAGGGCCACGCGCTGGCGCTCGCCGCCCGACAGTTCGCCCGGCACGTGCGTCACCCGCTTAGCCAGGTTGACCCGGGTCAGGATCTGCTGCGCGGCGCTGATCGCCTCGCTGCGCCTGGTGCGCCGTATCATCAACGGCATGGCCACGTTGTCCAGCGCCGTAAATTCCGGCAGCAGGTGGTGGAACTGGTAGACGAAGCCCAGCGACTGGTTGCGCAGGTCGCCGCGCGCCTTTTCGCTCAGGCTGGCGAAGTCCTTGCCTTGCAGGGTCACGCTGCCGCGGGTGGGCGTATCGAGTCCGCCCAGCAGGTGCAGCAGGGTCGATTTGCCGGAACCGGATGCGCCGACGATGGCCACCCGCTCGCCGCGCCGCACGTCGATGTCGATACCGTTCAGTACCTGCACCGAGTAGGCGCCCTGGGTAAAGGTCTTGCCCAGCCCGCGGCAGGACAGCACGGGCACGTTGTTCTGCATGTCGTGATTACTCATAGCGCAGCGCCTCCGCAGGTTTGACGCGGGCGGCCCACCAGCTTGGATAGAGCGTGGCGACGAATGCCAGTACCACGGCCACGCCGCCGATCTTGCTCACGTCCGGCCAGCGCAGGTCCGACGGCACGGTGCTGATGTAATAAATATCCTTCGACAAGAACTGCACTCCCAATAAA
>JAZJZQ010000601.1:0-2936 GCA_040389625.1 Pseudomonadota bacterium
TGCCTTCGTCCAGGCGCAGCAGGCCGTGGTCGACGAACACGCAGGTCAGCTGGTCGCCGATGGCGCGGTGGATCAGCGCGGCGGCCACGGACGAATCGACGCCGCCCGACAGGCCCAGGATCACTTCATCCGTGCCCACCTGGGCGCGGATCTTCTCGACCGCTTCGCTGATGTAGTCGGGCATGTTCCAGTCCGACTTGCAGCCGCAGATCTCGTGCACGAAGCGGCCCAGCATGGCCTTGCCCTGCACCGTGTGCGTCACTTCCGGGTGCCACTGCACGCCATAGAAATGCTTCTCTTCGTTGGCCATGGCGGCGATCGGGCAGCTCGGGGTATTGCCCATCAGGACAAAGCCCGGTGGCATTTCCAGCACCTTGTCGCCGTGGCTCATCCACACCTTGAGCATGCCGTGGCCTTCGTCCGTGACGAAGTCGTTGATGCCGTCGAGCAGCTTGGTGTGGCTGCGGGCGCGCACTTCGGCGTAGCCGAATTCGCGCACCAGGCCGTTCTCGACCTTGCCGCCCAGCTGGGCCGCCATGGTCTGCATGCCGTAGCAGATGCCCAGCACCGGCACGCCCAGTTCGAACACGGCCTGCGGCGCGCGCGGGGCGTCGCCTTCCAGCGTGGAGCTGTGGCTGCCCGACAGGATCACGCCGGAAGCGCCGTAGTTGCGCACGAATTCGTCGCTGACGTCGAACGGATACACTTCCGAGAACACGCCGGAATCGCGCACGCGGCGCGCGATCAGCTGGGTAACCTGGGAGCCGAAATCGAGGATGAGGATTTTTGAATGCATGGGATAGGGGCTTCTAAATGATGAAATCGGTGCAGCAAGGCGGCCGCCGGCGGACGGCGGGCCGTGAGACGAAAACGCCGGCGACCATGGGCCGCCGGCGTCGCAAGGCTTAGTCGCCGGAACGGTAGTTCGGCGCTTCCTTGGTGATTTGCACGTCGTGCACGTGCGATTCGCGCATGCCGGCCGAGGTGATCTCGACGAATTCGGCCTTGTTACGCAGTTCGTCGATGGTGGCGCAACCGCAGTAGCCCATCGACTGGCGCACTCCGCCCACCAGCTGGAAGATGATGGCCAGCACGGAGCCCTTGTAGGCCACGCGGCCTTCGATCCCTTCGGGCACGAACTTGTCGGCCTTCATGGTGGCGTCCTGGAAGTAGCGGTCGGCCGAGCCGTCCGACATCGCGCCCAGCGAACCCATGCCGCGGTAGGACTTGTAGCTGCGACCCTGGTACAGGATCACTTCGCCCGGCGCTTCTTCCGTGCCGGCGAACATGGAACCCATCATCACGGTCGATGCGCCAGCGGCCAGGGCCTTGGAGATGTCGCCCGAGAAGCGGATGCCGCCGTCGGCGATGCAGGGCACGCCCGTGCCTTCCAGCGCTTCAGCCACGTTGGAGATGGCGGTAATCTGGGGCACGCCCACGCCAGCCACGATACGGGTGGTGCAGATGGAGCCGGGGCCGATACCGACCTTGACGGCGTCCGCGCCGTATTCCACCAGCGCCTTGGCGGCCGCGGCGGTGGCGATGTTGCCGCCGATCACGTCCACGTGCGGGAATTTGGTCTTGATCCACTTCACGCGGTCCAGGATGCCTTGCGAGTGGCCGTGGGCGGTGTCGACCACCAGCACGTCCACGCCGGCCGCGACCAGCAGCTCGATCCGTTCTTCATCCTTGGCGCCCACGCCGACGGCGGCGCCGACCAGCAGCTTGCCCTGGGAATCCTTGGACGCCAGCGGGTGTTCGGTCGACTTCTGGATGTCCTTGACGGTGATCAGGCCCTTCAGTTCGAAGGCGTCGTTCACCACCAGCACGCGCTCCAGGCGGTGCTTGTTCATCAGGCGCTTGGCTTCGGCCGTGTCGGCGCCTTCCTTGACGTAGACCAGCTTTTCGCGCGGCGTCATCTTGGCGCGCGCTTCGGCGTCCAGTTCCTGTTCAAAGCGCAGGTCGCGGTTGGTGATGATGCCCACCACTTCCTTGCCGGACACGACAGGGAAACCGGAAATGCCATATTGCTCGGTCAGCTTGATGACGTCGCGGATCTTCATCTCGGGCGGGATGGTGATCGGGTCGCGCAGCACGCCGGCCTCGAAACGCTTGACGCGCGCCACTTCACGGGCCTGGTCCTTCGGCTTCAGGTTCTTGTGGATGATGCCGATGCCGCCCTCTTGTGCCATGGCGATGGCCAGACGGGCTTCGGTCACGGTATCCATCGCGGCGGACAGCAGCGGGATGTTCAGGCTGATGTTACGGGTCAGACGGGTTTTGAGGGACGTATCCGCAGGCAGCACATTCGAGTACGCTGGGACGAGGAGCACGTCATCGAACGTGAGTGCTTTTTGAAGTAGACGCATAGCATTTCCTATTGGCGCAAAAGCAGATTATACAGAATTCTGCCCCCGCTGTCCTTGCGCCTCGGAAAAAAATCTGTCACGCCCCGTGCCGCGCGATTGACAGTTGCCGCAAATCATGGCGAAATCTGCCCAGCGGCGCCTTCGCCCTGCCCCGGAAAGCATCACCATGAAACACGTCACGCTCCCTTCCTCCCGCCGCGCCGCCGGCGCGCTGCGCCTGGCGCTGGCCGCCGCCCTGCTGGCCGTGTCGGCCCAGGCGCTGGCGCAATACCTGTGGATAGACGAAAAAGGCGTCAAGCAACTGTCGGACCGCCCGCCGCCGCCCAACATCCCGGAAAAGAACATCCTGAAGGCGCCCGGCAAGCCGCTGTTCGATCCCAACGCACCGGCGCCGGCGCCCGCGGCCGATGCGGCTGAAGCACCCGAATCCAAGGCCAAGGCCGCACCCACGCTAAGCGAGCGCAACGCCGACTTCAACAAACGCAAGACGGAGGCGGCCCAGGCCGAGAAAAAGAGCGCCGACGAGGTGCGCCGCAAGGCGGCCGAAGCGGCCAACTGCGCGGCGGC
>JAZJZQ010000602.1:0-9329 GCA_040389625.1 Pseudomonadota bacterium
GGCAGCGTCCTGGTGCGGCCCACGGGCGACTTCACCGTATCGGCCGCGAACTGGTAGTAGTACACGTGGCCCGGCAGCAGGCCAGCCGCATCCACCTTGACCGTGTAGTCGGCGCCGGCATTGGCGACGGCCGTGCCGCCCGCCACCACCGCCTGCATGGCCGGATCGGTCGCCACCCACCAGCGCACGGCGATATCGGCTGCCTCGCCGGCTCCCTGTGGCGCAGGATGCGGCGTCACCCGCGTCCACAGGATCACCCGGTCCGTGAGCGGATCGCCGCTGGCCACGCCATGGCCGAAGCTGGCGGCGGCATGCTCGCCCGGGCTGCCGCCGGTGCTGCTGCAGCCGGCCAGCGCCAGCCCGCCCGCGCCCAGCAGCGCCGTGGAGCACACCTGCCGCATGAAGCCGCGCCGTCCCGCCGCAGCCGCTGGTGGAAACAAAGCCTTGCCGTCCATTGCGCCTCCGTCCGCCATGTCGATGAGACGCAACTTACGCCCCATTCGTGACGGCCTCGTGACGTCATCGAGGCACGCCGTCAGCGCCGGCGCATACTGTGGCGGCGCCGACACGGAACGGCCAATTGTGTGACAATCATGGCCATTGCTCCACGCGCACGCACAGGACACCATGACCGAGATGACAAGTTCCGCGGCCAAACGCTATCTGCCCTGGGTGGTGGCCACCGCACTGTTCATGGAACAGCTGGACTCCACCATCGTCAACACGGCCGTGCCCAGCATGGCCGCCAGCCTGCAGGTGACGCCCCTGAGCCTGAAGGCCGTCGTCACCAGCTACATCCTCAGCCTGGCCGTGTCCATTCCCGTCAGCGGCTGGATGGCGGACCGCTTCGGCACCCGGCGCGTATTCACCACGGCCGTGGCCATCTTCACCATCGCATCCATCCTGTGCGGCCTGGCCGTCAACTCGCCCATGCTGGTGGCGGCGCGGCTGTTGCAGGGATTTGGCGCAGCCATGATGATGCCGGTCGGGCGCATCACCATCATCCGTACCTTTCCCAAGTCCGAGCTGCTGCGGGCGATGAATTTCGTGATCGTGCCGGCCCTGATCGGCCCTTTGCTGGGGCCCACCGTGGGCGGCCTGATCGTCCACTGGCTGTCGTGGCGCGAAATCTTCTTCGTCAATGTGCCGGTGGGCGTTGCGGCCATCGCCCTGGCGCTGCGCTACATGCCGGACTATTACGGCGAACAGGAACGGCCGCTCGACCTGGTCGGCCTGGTGCTGTTCGGCGCCGGCATCGCACTGCTATCGTGGCTGCTGGAGATATTCGGCGAGCACAAGATCGATGCCACGTCGGCCGGCATCCTGCTGCTACTGGCAGTCAGCCTGCTGGGCGCCTATGCCTGGCACGCCAGGGATGCGGCCCATCCGCTGCTGCGGCTGGCGTTGCTGCGTATCCGCACCTTCCGCGTGTCGGTGGCGGGCGGTTTTCTCACCCGGCTCGGCATGGGCGGCATGCCCTTCCTGCTGCCGCTGCTGTACCAGCTGGGCCTGGGCCTGCCGGCCTGGCAATCGGGCCTGCTGATGATGCCGGCCGCCGCCGCCGCGATGGGCATGAAGTTCATCTCGGTGCGCCTGCTGTCCACCTTTGGTTACCGCCAGGTCCTGGTGGTCAACACGGTGCTGATCGGCCTGACCATCAGCCTGTATTCGCTGGTGAAGGCGGGCACGCCGATCTATGCCATCGTCGCCATCGGCCTGTGCCTGGGGTTCTTCAATTCGCTGCAGTTCTCCAGCATGAACAGCATCGCCTACGCCGACGTGGAGGGACGCGACACCAGCATGGCCAGCACCATCGCCAGCTCCATGCAGCAGCTGTCGATGAGCTTCGGCCTGGCCTGCGGTTCGCTGGTCACGGGCTGGTATCTGGGCGGGCTGCCGCAAAGCGACAAGGCGGCGCTGACGGGCGCCCTGCACCACGCCTTTCTCACGCTGGCCGTGCTGACGGTGCTGTCGTCGCTCACCTTCTGGACCCTGCGCAAGGGCGACGGCGACAGCATGAGCAAGGGCGCCGCCTAGCGCGCTATTTGGCGGGTTTGTAGATGCCGCAGCCGACCAGCGTGTCGTCCAACCGTTCTACATAGCTGGACTTCTGTTCGACGGCCTTGCTGACCGGGTTGGGCCACTTGTAGTCGAACCAGCCCTGGCCCTTGGTTTTGGCCACGTTGACCAGGCCCTTGATCAGGTAATTGCCCTCCGCGTCGCGCATGTCCATCAGGTTCTTGCCCACCATGCGGGCGGCATTGCCGTTCCCGATCGCCAGGCTGACGCCATTGAGGTCGTAGACGAAAATGTACAGGTTGCGATCGACGAACTGGCCCTTGGGATTGCTGAATTCCGCGTAGGCCTTCTCGGTGCCGTTGGCCTTGATGTAGGCGACGGCGCGCTTGACCAGCGCCACCGCTTCGTCGGCGCTGCCACCAGTATCGGCCGCCAACGCGCTGGCCTGCATCAGCAGCGCCGCGAACAGGCAGGCCAGGCCTCTCAATATCGTCTTCATGCTCGTCTCCTTGTTATGGTTTTTTCTATCTTGACTGTGCCAGCAACTGGTCCACCAGTTCTATCCAATGGCCGACCGGAAGCTCCGTCCCGGACTGCAAATGGGTCTGGCAACCAATATTAGCCGATACGATGCGCGCTGCGCCGGTGGCCTCCAGATTGGCCACTTTCCTGTCGCGCAACTGGTACGACAGCTCCGGCTGCAGCACGGAATAGGTGCCGGCCGAACCGCAGCACAGGTGGCTGTCGGCGCACAGGCGCACGTCCACCCCGATCGCGCGCAGCAGCCCTTCCACCTTGCCCCGGATCTGCTGGGCGTGCTGCAGCGTGCAGGGCGGATGATAGGCAACCGGCTGCGCCAGCTTGCCGCGGATGCGCGATGCCAGCGCGTCCTCGAATTCGCACATTACTTCACTCACGTCCCTGGCCAGCGCCGACACGCGGCGCGCCTTGTCGGCATAGGCCGGATCGCCCCGCAGCAGGTGCCCGTATTCCTTGACCGTGGCGCCGCAGCCGGAAGCGGTGATGACGAGCGCTTCCACGCCCGCCTCCACTTCCGGCCACCAGGCGTCGATATTGCGGCGCATGTCATCGAGGCCGCCATCCTGGTCGTCCAGGTGGTAGCGGATGGCGCCGCAGCAGCCGGCGCGCGGCGCCACCACCAGCTCGACGCCAAGTTCGGCCAGCACGCGCGCCGTGGCGCTGTTGATGTTGGGCGCCATGGACGGCTGCACGCAACCGTCCAGCAGCAGCATGCGCCGCGCCTGCCGGGCACGGGGCCAGCTGCCCGCAGGTTGGGCTTGCGGCACCTTGTTGCGCAGCGCCTGCGGCAGCAACGGACGCAAGAACTGGCCGGTCTTCATGGCGGGCTTGAACAGCCAGGCGCGCGGCAGCGTTTCCTTGAGCAGGGTGCGGGCATAGCGCTGCCCGGCCGGGCGCGCCACCTGCTGGTCCACCACCTTGCGGCCGATGTCGAGCAGGCGACTGTACTGCACGCCGGATGGGCAGGTCGTCTCGCAATTGCGGCAGGTCAGGCAGCGGTCCAGGTGCAGCTGGGTCTTGGCGGTGGCCGGGCTGCCTTCCAGCACCTGCTTGATCAGGTAGATGCGCCCACGCGGGCCGTCCAGCTCATCGCCCAGCAGCTGGTAAGTGGGACAGGTTGCCGTGCAGAAGCCGCAGTGCACGCACTGGCGCAGGATCGCTTCGGCTTCGTCGCCGTCCGGGGTGTTGAGAAATTGGGCTGCGAGATTGGTTTGCATGGCTACAGGTCCTGGTACATGCGGCCCGGATTGAAGATACGTGCCGGGTCGAAGGCGTTCTTGAGGTTGCGGTGGATGGCGTGGACGGCCGGCGCCAGCGGATGAAATACGCCGCCGTCCCGCGAACCGCCGCGGTACAGCGTGGCGTGTCCGTCCAGTTCAGCGGCCAGTGCGCGCACCGACGATGGGTCGGCGGCGGAGCGCAGCCAGCGCTGGGCCCCACCCCATTCGATCAGCTGCGGCCCGGCATGGGGGCAGGCCGGCGCCACGGACGGCAGGGATAACCGCCACAAAGGCATCAGTTGCTCCGGTGCGAAGAACGCATCGCTCTGCTCGCGCAGGCCGCGCCAGTAGGCTTCCGCCTCGGCCGCATCCATCACCGATCCGCCGATCTGGCGCAGCGCCGCGGCCACGGCAGCCTGGGCGCCGGACAGACGCAACGTCAGCACGTCGTCCTGCCAGGCGCTGGCCGACAGCGGCAGCGGCTTGCCGCCCCACAGGTTCAGGCTATCGAGCGCCTGCTGCTGGTCCATTTGCAGCCGTACCGTGGTTTCCGCCACCGGCAGCGGCAATACCTTCAGCGACACTTCCAGGATCAGGCCCAGCGTGCCGAGCGAACCGGCCAGCAGGCGCGATACGTCATAGCCGGCCACGTTCTTCATCACCTGGCCGCCGAAGCGCAGCGCTTCGCCATGGCCGTCCATCAGCACGGCGCCCAGCACGAAGTCGCGCAGCGCGCCCACGGACGGGCGGCGCGGCCCGGACAGCCCGCAGGCCACCATGCCGCCCACGGTGGCGCCGGGGCCGAAGTGCGGCGGCTCGAACGCCAGCATCTGCCGCTGCCCGGCCAGTGCCGCCTCGATCTCGCGCAGCGGCGTACCGCAGCGCGCCGTGATCACCAGTTCGGTCGGCTCGTAGGCGACGATGCCGCTGTAGGCAGTCGTGTCGAGCAGCTCGCCGCGCGGCGCCTGGCCATACCAGTCCTTGCTGCCGCCCCCGCGCAGGCGCAGCGGGGTTCGGGTGGCGGTGGCGGCGGCGATGCGCTCGCGGAATTGGGTCAGCTGCGATTGCATGCCGGTCATCCTTTCACGAACTTGAACAGCCCGCCCCGCGCCTGACGCTTGCCGTAGGCAGCGCAGCGGTCCAGCGTGGGGATGGCCTTGTTTGGATTGAGCAGGAAGGCGGTATCGAACGCGCGCTTGACGCCGATGAAGGCCGCCACTTCCTGCACCGAGAACTGGGCGCACATGGAATCGATCTTTTCGATGCCCACGCCATGTTCGCCGGTGATAGTGCCGCCCACCGCCACGCACAGCGCCAGGATCTCTTCGCCGAACTGCTCGGCGCGGTGGAACTGGCCGGGCTGGTTGGCGTCGAACAGGATCAGCGGGTGCAGGTTGCCGTCACCCGCGTGGAATACATTGGCGCAGCGCAGATCGTATTTGGTTTCCATGGCAGCGATCCCCAGCAGCACCTCGGCCAGCCGCTTGCGGGGTATGGTGCCGTCCATGCAGTAGTAGTCCGGCGAGATGCGGCCCGCCGCCGGGAAGGCATTCTTGCGGCCGGACCAGAAGCGCATGCGCTCCGCCTCGTTCTGCGACACGGCGATGGCGGTGGCGCCGGACTGCCTGAGCACTTCGCTCATGCGGCCGATTTCCTCCTCCACTTCCTCGGCCAGGCCGTCCGACTCGCACAGCAGGATGGCTTCGGCGTCGGTATCGTAGCCAGCCTTGCAGAACGGCTCCACCATGCGCGCGCTGGTGCGGTCCATCATTTCCAGGCCGGCCGGGATGATGCCGGCCGCGATCACGCTGGCCACCGCTTCCGCCCCGCGCACCACATCGTCGAACGACGCCATGATGACGCGCGCCACCGGTGGCTTGGGTATCAGCTTGACCGTCACTTGCGTGACCACGCCCAGCATCCCTTCCGATCCGATGAATACGGCCAGCAGGTCCAGGCCGGGCGCATCCAGCGCGCCGCCGCCCAGTTCGACGATGTCGCCGTCGATGCTGACCATGCGCACGCCCATCACGTTGTGCACCGTCAGGCCGTATTTCAGGCAGTGCACGCCGCCGGAATTTTCGGCCACGTTGCCGGCGATGGTGCAGGCGATTTGCGACGAGGGATCGGGCGCGTAGTACAGGCCGTGTTGCGCGGCCGCCTCGGAAATGGCCAGGTTGCGCACGCCTGGCTGCACCACGGCGGTACGGGCGTTGGCATCGACGGCGATGATGCGGTTCATCTTGGCGGTCGACAGCACGATGCCGTCCGCGATCGGCATCGCGCCGCCGGACAGGCCGGTGCCCGCGCCGCGCGGCACGATGGGCACCTGCAAGGCACGGCATGCCTGCAGCACGGCGATCACCTGCTGCTCGGTCTCGGGCAGCGCCACCACCATGGGCAGCTGGCGATAGGCTGTCAAGCCATCGCATTCGTAGGGACGGGTGTCTTCTTCGTTGAACAGCACACAGTGTGCCGGCAACGCGGCGCGCAGCGCGGCGACGACGGCACGCTGGCGTTCTGCGGTAAATGGAATGTCGGGGGACGGCGCGTTCATGGATGGCCTCGCGATGTTGATGCCATCCAGTGTAGCGATACATGCTGCCGCACTGCGGTGAAAAGAATTAACCGCAGAGCTTAACTATTTTCATGTCCCCGCGTAGGTGGCCATCAGCCAGTCGATGAACAGCGCCACCTCCGGCCGCTGGCGCGGTGTCTGCTCGTAGACGATGTAGTAGGCGTGGGGCGGCGACGCCAGGCGCACGTCGAACAGCTCCACCACTTCACCGCTGGCGATCATCTGCTGCGCGAAATGCTGGCGCGTGAGACCGACGCCGTGACCGTGGCGGACCGCTTCCAGCAGCAAGCCCAGGTCGTCCACGCGCAGCGCGGTGGCCGGCTCCGGCCAGTCCAGGCCCGCCTCCTTGAACCATGGCTGCCACAGCTCCAGCGCGGAGCGCAGCAGCGTGGCCTTGGCCAGGTCGGCCGGCGTGGAAATGCCGCCGATGCGCTCCAGGTAGGCGGGGCTGGCGACCGGGAAGGCGGGTTCCTCGAACAGCTTGGTGGTCACCATGTCCGGATATTTGCCGGCGCCGAAGCGCACTTCCAGGTCCGACTCGTTCAGGCACAAATCGTACAGGGGCACCGACAGGAAGACTTCGACCACGATGTCGGGATGCGCTTGCGTGAAACTGGCCAGCTTGGGCATCAGCAGATAGCGCGCGAAAGTCGGCGGTACCGTGATCTTCACGCGCGGCTGGGTGAGTGTCGCCTTGTGCGGCAGGGGAAAATCGGTCAGCGTGCGCAGCGCCTGGCACACCACGTCCAGATAGCTGCGGCCGAACGGGGTCAATGTCGCGGCCCGGCCATCGCGGATAAACAGGCGGTCGCCGACGAAGTCCTCTAGCAGGCGGATGCGGTGCGACAGCGCGGAGGGCGTAATGCAAAGCGAGTTGGCCGCTTCGGCAAAGGAGCCGGCGCGGGCCGCCGCTTCGAACGCGGACAGGGCATGAACTGGGGGAAAACGACGTGGCATGGTGATCTCACCGGCGGTACATTAAATGCAACAACGCCCGTCCGGCGAAGGACGGGCGTTGCGAGGGACCACAGGGAGACTTAATGCGGAATCATCCCCGTGAACACATAGGCCTGCAACACGGTCATGATACCAACGATGGAGGCGAACAGCAGACTATGTTTGAGCGTAAAGCGGAACAGCTCCGATTCGCGGCCCACCAGTCCCGTGGCGGCGCAGGCGACGGCGATCGATTGCGGCGAAATCATCTTGCCCGTTACGCCGCCCGTCGTGTTGGCCGCTACCAGCAGCGTGTCGGATACGTTGATCTGGTGCGCCGTGGTGTTTTGCAGGGAGCAGAACAGGGCGTTCGATGACGTATCGGAACCGGTCAGGAACACGCCCAGCCAGCCGAGGAACGGTGAGAAGAACGGGAACGCGCCGCCGGTGCCGGCCAACACCAGCGCCAGGGTGGACGACATGCCGGAATAGTTGGCCACGAAGGCAAAGGCCAGCACCAGCCCGATCGACAGGATAGGACGGCGCAGCTCAACCACTGTGGCACGGAAGGCGCGCGCGCCGGCGCTGGGCTTCATACGCAGCAGCAGCATCGAGATGAACGCCGTCAGCAGGATGGCGGTACCGACGGCCGACAGCAGATCGAGCTTGTACAGCGCCTCGTAGGGTTTGGGGACCGCTACGATGGGGGCGGTCTTGACGACCAGTTGGTCGAGGAAAGGCACGTGGAACTTCAATACGGTGCCGGCCAGCGCGCCCTTGGCGCCAAACAGCGCCTTGAACTGGGGCAGGCTCCATACCGTCACGATCGCCGTCAGGATGCCGAACGGCGCCCAGGCGCGGATGGTTTGCGCCGTCGAGTAAGGCGACTTGGTGCGGCCGCCAACCGGTGCCGTACCTACGGCAGGGAAGCCGCCGAAGGTCGCCATCGCGGCGGTACCGCCACCCAGCGAAATCGTGCTGCGGGCGCCGGCCTTGGCGCCGGCAGGCTGCCAGACCTTGAGCAGCGCCGTCAGCGACACGAGGCTGACCAGGGCCGAGGTGATGTCCGGCAGTTCAGGGCCGATATAGTTGGAGGTCACGTACTGGGTCACCGCGAAGCTGCCGCCGGCAACCAGGGCCGCTGGCCAGACTTCCTTGATGCCGCGCTTACCGTCCATCATGAACACCAGCCAGAAAGGCACGGCCAGCGACAGCAGCGGCAGCTGGCGGCCGGCCATGGCGCCGATCTGCATCGCGTCAATGCCGGTCACCTGGCCGGCGACAATGATGGGAATGCCCATGGCGCCAAATGCCACCGGCGCCGTATTGGCGATCAGGCATAGACCCGCGGCGTACAGGGGATTGAAACCCAGGCCCACCAGCAACGCGGAGGTAATCGCCACCGGCGCGCCGAAACCGGCCGCCCCTTCCAGGAAGGCGCCGAAGGCAAAGCCGATCAGCAGCATCTGCAGGCGCTGGTCGTCGGTGATCGACAGGACGGAGGCGCGAATGATGTCGAGCTGGCCCGTCTGGTCCACGATCTTGTAGAGAAAAACGGCGGTCACGATAATCCACGCGATCGGCCACAGGCCGTAAGCGAAGCCGAAACCGGCGGCAGCCAGCGCCTGCGGCACCGGCATGCCGTAGGCGACGATGGCAACTGCCAGCGCCAATGCCAGCGTAATGGCGGCCGCGACGTGGCCTTTGATGCGCAGCACCGCCAACGCAAGGAAGAAGAAAATGATGGGAATCGCGGCAGCCAGGGCGGATAGCCCCAGGCTGCCTAGCGGCGTGTAGATCTGGTTCCAGGCTTGCATGTTATCTCCTCCAGTTGATTTTTTTGAACTGGAGGAAGTGTATGTCGCGCGCGCCCGCTTGGATCGCCGCCTGCCGATGAAATGAATTGACCGCTGAAGTGAAAAGTTTTCACCCGGTCTTGCAACATCAGGAATGAAGCCTTGGGACGAAAAAAAACCCCCATCTGCACTGAACGCGATCTTGAGCGCGTTCAGGCTGATGGGGGGTTTTTCATATAA
>JAZJZQ010000603.1:0-5087 GCA_040389625.1 Pseudomonadota bacterium
CGCGCACCGACAGTTCCTCGCGGCTGATCTTGTGGTGCTGGGTCAGCTTGGCGCGCTTGAGCACGTCCAGCCAGGCTTGCTGCAAGTCGATGGCGGCCACGTCGGGCCAATGGGGCACCAGGCTTTGTTCGATGAAGATCTGGGTCCGCACGAAGTCGCGCCCCACCTGCGGTATCGTGTTCAGGTCGTAGGCGGCCAGCTTGATCTGCTCGTATTCGAGCAGGCGGCGCACCAGTTCGGCACGGGGATCGCCGGCCTCGTCCTCATGCTCGGCCTTCTTCTGCGGCAGCAGCATGCGTGACTTGATCTCGATCAGCATGGCCGCCATCAGCAGGTATTCGGCCGCCAGTTCCAGGTTGGACAGGCGGATCTGGTCGACATATTTCAGGTATTGCAGGGTGACCTGCGCCATCGGGATGTCGAGGATGTTGAAATTCTGCTTGCGGATCAGGTACAGCAGCAAGTCCAGCGGACCTTCGAACGCTTCCAGGAAGATTTCCAGGGCGTCGGGCGGAATGTAGAGGTCGGTCGGCAGGCGCAGCAGCGGTTCGCCGTACAGGCGTGCCAAGGCGGCGCCACCGGCCGGGGCCGGGACGCCGTCGGCACCGGATGCGTCACCCGATGCGGCCGCTTGCGCAAGGGCAGTGGCCGCCGTGAGCGTGTTCGCTTCCGTTGCCGGCACGGTGGCCGCCGCCGTCTGCTCGACGGTTGCCGTCGCGGTTGCCGCCACGGTGCTCGCTGCAGTTGCTGCCGGCGTCACCGTTTCGTGCGCGGCCGCCGTGGCGGCCAGCGCTGCGGCCAGCGGTTCGGCCACGGCCAGCGCGGCTTCCCCGGCCGGCGTCAGCGCGTCGGCGCTCGCCGTTTCCTCTGGCAACATGGTGCCCGCCTGGGGTGCTTAGAGCTTGTTCTGGTAAACGTAGGCTTGTTGTTTGACCGCCGAAGCCAGCTGGCGTTCCTGCTCGGCCAGCGGCACGGGCGGACGGTCCCACAGCAGGGCGCGACCTTCTTGTTGCCCTTTTTCAATACCGGGGTTCTTGGCCTTCAGCGACTTGATGAACAAAGTGTGGTCGGATTCGTACAACTGGTGTTGTTTAGTGAGTTTCATATTGGCTAGGTGGGTGAGTCTGCAGCGCGTATTTTACCGCGCCCGGCGCGGCGGCGGTAATTCTATCGCTGCCGCCAGGAAAGTGCGCGCTGCCGGCCGCTAGAATTTGTGGCGTATGCCCAGCGCCGTCGTGTTGCCGTCGCTGGCCGTGCTCAGCTTGTCGTACACGAACACGGCATACACGTCGGTCCGCACCGACAGGCTGTAGTCGTAGCCGGCCGTGGCCGTGTCGCGGCGAAATTGCGGTTTGGCCAGGGTTTCCTCGTGCGAACGGGCCCAGGACAACAGGTAGCGTCCGGCGCCGGACGGTATTTGCAGGCCCAGCTGGGCGGTGCGGGTGCGGCGACCCGTGCCGTCGGTGCGGTTGCGGTCGTAGCTGCCGTACAGTTTGACGGCGTGCAGGTCATACGCCACCCCGGTCAGCCACGTGTCCTGGCGCGGCGCGGCGGCCGTGATGCCCAGTCCGGCCTCGACCCGCTGGCCGCCGGCCACCAGCAGCAGGGGCCCGGCCTCGTAGCGCAGCACGGCGGCCGCGTTATGGCTGGGCGTGGCGGGATTTTCGCCCGGGGCGTATTGCCCCACGATGGTGACGCCGCCCAAGGTGGGCGAGGTGTAGTGCAGCGCGTTGCTCCAGCCCGTGTCGCCCGTGACGGCGCTGCCGTAGGGCGCGCTCCACAGCTGGGTCATCAATGGCGAGAAGCGGGTCGAGAAGGCATAGGGATTGACGGCGGCCGAGGCCTGGAACAGGGGATTGGGCACCCGCCCCAGCTTGAAGGTGCCGCCGCTGCCGCTCAAGCCTACGTAGGCCGCGCGGGAGAACATGGGGTCGTTGGGAAAGCGGCCCGATTCGCCCGTATCGAGCCGTACCACGCCTTCCAGCGCGAACACGGCCTTCAGCCCGCCGCCCAGCTCTTCATGGCCGCCGATGCCGTAATAGGATGTCGTCATGCCGCCGTTGTTGATGGCCCTGGTCGCCACGCCACCGCTGTTGTTGGAGTTGCCGGCAAATACGTCGAGGATGCCATAGACCCGCACATCGGACTGTTGTGCCAGGCACAGCGCGGGCAGGCAAAGCAACATCGCGGCCGGCAGGCCGGACAGGGTAGGGCGCATGGCAAATCCTTTCAGTCCGGCGGGCGAAGGGCAGGGCGGCGCGTCCCGAATAGCCGGTCGCCGCACGTAATGTTATAAAAGGCGGAATCTTATTTTACCTTCAATTGACGCGAATAATGCCGATCGCGCCGGCACTGTGGCGGCGCCGGTACAGGCAGGTGGCAGCGCGCGGCCGGCAAGCCCGGGCGGGATCGGTTATGCTCAAGGGTTCAATCTTGCTCGAATTACCTTTCTGGACACGCCGCATGACTCACCGCCTCACGCCCCGGACCGCCCTGTTGCTGACTATCCCGCCCCTGTTATGGGCCGGTAACGCCATCGTCGGCCGCCTGGTGCACGAGATGGTGCCGCCCATCCTGCTCAATTTCCTGCGCTGGCTGATCGCCTGCGTGATCCTGCTGCCGCTGGCCGGCCCCATCTTCCGGCGCGGCAGCAGCCTGTGGCCGCACTGGCGCCGCTTCGCCGTGCTGGGACTGCTGGGCATCGGCATGTACAACGCGCTGCAATACATGGCGCTGCAAAGTTCGACGCCCATCAACGTCACGCTGGTGGCTTCGGGCATGCCGGTGTGGATGATGTTGACGGGCTGGCTGTTCTTCGGCGTGCGGGTCACGCGGCGCCAGGTGGCCGGCGCCGTGCTGTCGATCGCCGGCGTGCTGCTGGTGCTGGCGCGCGGCCAATGGCAGCATCTGCTGGCGCTGCGGCTGGTGGCGGGCGACATGTTCATGATACTGGCCACCATCGCCTGGTCGCTCTACAGCTGGCTGCTGACGCGGGCCCATGAACCGGCCGACCTGCGGGCCAACTGGGCCAGTTTCCTGCTGGCGCAGGTGGCCTTTGGCACGGTGTGGTCGGGCGCGTTCGCGGCCGGCGAGTGGGCCTTGGGCAGCGTGCCCGTGCAGTGGAGCTGGACGCTGGCGGCGGCCTTGCTGTATGTGGCCGTGTGCCCGGCCGTGATCGCGTTTCGCTGCTGGGGGGAGGGCGTGCGCGAGGCGGGGCCGGCCATCGGCGCCTTCTTCGTCAACCTCACGCCCTTGTTCGCGGCCGTGATGTCGTCGGCCTTTCTGGGCGAGGCGCCGCACGGCTACCACGTGGCCGCGTTCGCGCTGATCGTGGGCGGCATCGTCGTGTCGTCGCGCGGCAAGCGCTAGCAGCCTGTCGGACTCAGCGTGGTCGCAGCAAAAACGTCGACTCCGGCCATCCGGCAGGTTGCTAACGGAAGCGCTGCGGTATCGCTTCCTGGAACGGGTAGAGCTGGAAATAGGGCCGCGCTTCCTCCAGCACCCGACGCACGGACGGGCGCTCCATCAGCCGCGTGAAATAGGCGTGCAGGTGGTGGTGGTCCTCCGGCAAGGGATGCAGCGTGCTGGCATAGAACAGGGCCGGCGCCGCCGCGCAATCGGCCATGCTGAACCCTGGCCCCGCCACCCAGGTGCGCGATGCCAGTTGCCGCTCCAGCATGCCGTAGGCCGTGGCCAGCATGGTGTGCTGGGGCGCCATGTCGGCCTGCGTATGGTGCAGGCGGTCGGCCACAATGCGCTGCATGGGGTCTTGCACATAGCCGTCGAACAAGCGTTCCCACAGCCGTACCTCGAGCGCTTCGTCCCATTCGGCGGGGATCAGCGGACGGTGGCCCGGGTAATGGTGGTCCAGATATTCGATGATGATGGTCGATTCCGGCACGTCGCGCGCGCGCCCATGGTCGCGCAGCACGGGGAAACGGGCCGGCGCCCAAAGCGCTTGCAGTTCGGCCCGGTCCTCGGGCTTGCCCAGGTCGATCAGCCGCTTCTCGAACGGCGTGCCGTTTTCATATAGCGCAATCAACACTTTGTGGCAGTAGGATGCCAGCGGGTGATAGTACAACGTCAGCGACATCGTCTTCCTCCTCGAGCCAAGAATGCTTGCGTACTGGCCAATCTAACGCAATTTGGGCAGACGCGGCGCACGGCGCTGTCCCAATTGAAATTCGTGTTACCAGCTCATCCATTTGCAGTAACATAAGGTTGTTAATATGCCGCAAGTTTGACGGGGCGGCATATCGGCCACTTTCCGCGCAGCGCTAATTCAGGAGAACATGATGGGATTGCTAGATCAGCTGGTGGGGCAGATCACGGCTGCGGCCGGAGCACAAGGCCAGGATGGCGCGCCGCAAGGCAGCCTGATGGCCGGCGTGATGACCATGATAGACAATGCGGGCGGCGTGCCGGCCCTGCTGGAACAGCTCAGGGCGAGCGGCTTGGGCGACCATGTGGCGTCGTGGATAGGCAGCGGGGCGAATCTGCCGGTGTCGGCCGGCCAGCTGGCCGAGGCGCTGGGCGCGGACCAGCTGGCGCAGGTGGCGCAGCAAGCCGGTGTGGCGCCGGAACATGCTGCCAGCGGCCTGGCGCAATTGCTGCCGCAATTCATCGACCAGCTGAGCCCGGGTGGCCAGATGCCCGAAGGCGGCATGCTGGCGCAAGGCTTGAGCATGCTGGCGGGAAGATTGTTGGGATAACCGTGCGGCGCTGTATGCGCGGTGTGGCGGGTGCAGTAATAACTTTAATTCA
The DNA here is from genome assembly GCA_040389625.1 of Pseudomonadota bacterium. Classification (GTDB taxonomy): domain Bacteria; phylum Pseudomonadota; class Gammaproteobacteria; order Burkholderiales; family Burkholderiaceae_D; genus Rugamonas. Next base: position 4,765 of record JAZJZQ010000603.1, read on the forward strand.
ATTCAAGAAAAAGGAAATTTCATGAAAAAGATAATCGCCGTATATCTGGCCGCCCTGGTATCGACCGCCGCATTGGCTGCGGCGCCTGAAGCGGCGTCCGCCTCCAAGACTGCCCAGCAGAGCAAGATGACCACCTGCAACGCGGACGCCGCGGGCAAGAAAGGCGATGAGCGCAAGGCCTTCATGAAAGAGTGCCTGAGCAACAAACCGGCCGCCGCCGCCGAGCCTGTCACCCAGCAGAGCAAGATGAAGACCTGCAATGCCGACGCCGGCCCGATGAAAGGCGACGAGCGCAAAGCCTTCATGAAGAAGTGCCTGAGCGC
>JAZJZQ010000604.1:0-3263 GCA_040389625.1 Pseudomonadota bacterium
CTGGCCTCGACCGGCACCCCGGCGCTGTTCGTGCACCCGGCCGAAGCGGCCCACGGCGACCTGGGCATGGTGACGGCCGACGACGCCTTCATCGCCATTTCCTATTCGGGCGAAAGTGCGGAACTGATGGCCATCCTGCCCGTCGTCAAGCGCATGGGCAGCGCCCTCATTTCCATGACGGGCAAGCCCAATTCGAGCCTGGCGCAGCTGGCCGACGTGCACCTGGACGTGTCGGTGGCCAAGGAAGCGTGCCCGCTCAACCTGGCGCCCACGGCCTCGACCACCGTCACGCTGGCGCTGGGCGACGCCCTGGCCGTGGCCCTGCTGGACCTGCGCGGCTTCAAGGAAGAGGATTTCGCGCGCTCCCATCCGGGCGGCGCCCTGGGCCGGCGCCTGCTGACCCATGTGCGCGACGTGATGCGCAGCGGCGACGCCGTGCCGCGCGTGACGGCCGACGTCAAGCTGACGGACGCGCTGCTGGAAATCACCCAGAAGGGCATGGGCATGACGGCCATCGTGGACGCGGACGGCCGCCCCGTGGGCATGTTCACGGACGGCGACCTGCGCCGCATGATCGAGAAGGTGCAGGACTTCACCCAGGTCGTGATCCGCGACGTGATGCACGCCAACCCGCGCACCATCACGCCCGAAAAGCTGGCGGTGGACGCCGTGGCCGTGATGGAGCAGTTCCGCATCAACCAGATGCTGGTGGTGGACGAGGCGGGCAAGCTGGTGGGCGCGCTGCACATCCACGACCTGACCCGCGCCAAGGTGATCTGATGAAGGACGCCTACAAACTGGAAAACGTGGCCCGCGCCGCCAAGGTCAAGCTGATGATCTTCGACGTGGACGGCGTGCTGACGGACGGCAGCCTGCACTACGGCGCCGAGGGCGAGGCGCTCAAGACCTTCAATGTGCACGACGGCCTGGGCATCAAGCTGCTGCAGGAATCGGGCGTGCAGACGGCCATCATCAGCGCGCGCGTGTCGCCGCAGGTGGTCAAGCGGGCGGCCGATCTGGGCATCGGTTTCCTGCACCAGGGCGGGCACGACAAGCTGACCCCGTTCAACGCCCTGCTGGCCAAGACGGGCTTGACGGCCGACCAGGTGGGCTTCATCGGCGACGATGTGGTCGACCTGCCCATCCTGACCCGGGTCGGCTTTGCCGTGGCCGTGCCCAACGGCCGGGCCGATGTGCTCAGCCGCGCGCACCACGTGACGGAAGCGCGGGGCGGGGGCGGCGCTGTGCGGGAGGTGTGCGAATTCCTGCTGCGGGCCCAGGGCAACTACGACAAGATCATGGCCCAGTTCCTGGTCTGAGGCGGCATCATGCACAAGAAAACGGCACACCGCTGGCGTTTGACCCTGATCTTGCTGTTCGGCGTGGCTTGCGCGCTCGGCACGTTCTGGCTGGTGCAGGTGGTCAACCAGGCGGGCCGCCAGGCGGAGGCCGACAGCCACCGCAACGAGCCGGACTACATCATCGAGCGCTTTAGCTTCGTGCGCCTGAACAAGGCCGGTCAGCCCAGCTACATCATCGCCGGCGACAAGCTGACCCACCACCCGGCCGACGATTCGTCCGACGTGGAGCATCCCACCGTGCACAGCCTGTCGGACGACCAGCCGCCCATGAACGTGCGGGCCGACCAGGCCCGGGTGGACCAGGACAACAGCCGCGTCAAGCTCAGCGGCGACGTGCGCGTGGTCCGCCCGGCCGCGGCCAACAGCCAGGCCATGCGCATGACCACGTCCGCGCTGACGCTGTACCCGGACGACGAGAAAATGGAAACGGACCAGCCGGTCGTGCTGCAGGTGGGCGCTTCCAGCGCCAGCGGCACCGGCATGAAGGCCGACAACGCCACGCGCCAGATCGCGCTGGGCGGGCGCGGCCAGATCCACCTGCCGCCCCGTGCGGCGCATTGATACAGAACGATATAGAACGGATTCGCAATGAAAAAACTCATCCTGTCGGCGGCCCTGCTGTGGGCGGCGGCCGGCCTGGCCCACGCTGAAAAGGCGGACTCCAGCAAGCCGACTGAAATCGCCTTCGACCAGCTGGAAGTGGACGACGTCAAGCAGATCAAGATCGCCACCGGCAACGTGATCCTGACCCGCGGCACCTTGCAGATGAAGTCGCCCAAGGCCGTGGTGCATGAAGATCCGGAAGGCTACCAGTACGTGACCATGACCAGCACCCCCGGCACCCCGGCCACGTTCCGCCAGAAGCGCGACGGCGCCGGCGACCAGTGGGTGGAAGGCCAGGCCGAACGCATCGAATACGACGGCAAGACGGAACTGGTCAAGCTGTTCGCCAAGGCCCGGATCCGGCGCCTGGAAGCGGGCAAGCCCAGCGACGAAGTGCAGGGCGAATTCATCTCCTACGACAGCCGCAAGGAATTCTTTGCCGTCAAGAACACGGCCACCGGCGAGAGCAAGCCGGGCGCCGGCCGCGGCACCATGGTGATCCAGCCGTCCAACAAGAGCCCGGCGCCGGCAGCGGCTTCCGTGCCGCCGGCGGGGAAATGAGCATGGATATGCAACGCTGCGGCAGCACCCTGATCGTGCGCGGTCTGCAAAAGAGCTACGGCAAGCGCCAGGTGGTGCACGACGTCTCGCTGCAGGTCGAGTGCGGCGAAGTGGTGGGCCTGCTGGGCCCCAACGGCGCCGGCAAGACCACCTCGTTCTACATGATCGTGGGCCTGGTGCCGTCGGACGCGGGCACCATCGACATCTCGGGCGTCGACATTTCGTCGCTGCCCATCCACCGGCGGGCCGTGATGGGCCTGTCCTACCTGCCGCAGGAAGCGTCCGTGTTCCGCAAGCTGACGGTGGAAGAAAACATCCGCGCCGTGCTGGAAATCCAGCAAGTGAACGGCAAGCCTTTATCCAAGGCCGAAATCGATGAACGGCTCAATACCCTGCTGGCCGATCTGCAAATCGAGAAACTGCGCGAGAACCAGGCGCTGTCCCTGTCCGGGGGCGAGCGGCGCCGGGTCGAAATCGCGCGCGCACTGGCGACCAACCCCCGCTTCGTGCTGCTCGACGAACCATTCGCCGGGGTCGACCCGATCGCCGTCATTGAGATCCAGCGCATCGTGCGTTTCCTCAAGGAACGCGGCATCGGCGTGCTGATCACCGATCACAATGTGCGCGAGACGCTGGGCATCTGCGATCGCGCGTATATCATCAACCAGGGCACGGTATTGGCGTCAGGCCGGCCAGACGACATCATCGCCAACGAATCGGTGCGTCGCGTGTATCTGG
>JAZJZQ010000605.1:0-2312 GCA_040389625.1 Pseudomonadota bacterium
CCGTGATCATGTTGACCAGCTCGGCCGTCAGGTCCACGTTCGACGTTTCCACCGAGCTGGCGCGCAACTGCCCCAGGCTGCCCGCACCCGGCACGCCGACCTGGGGCACGCCGGAATTCGAGCTTTCGGCCCAGGCATTGTTGCCCAGCGGCGTCAAGCCGTTGACGTTGGCGAAATTGGCCAGCACCACCTGCGCCAGCGGACGTGACTTGCCGTTGCTGTACTGGCCCAGGATCACGCCGTCGGCACCGGCCGCGAAGCGCTCCAGGTGGCCCGACGAGTAGCCGTCCTGGGTCGACGCCTTCTCGCTGGTGGTGCTGCCGTACTGGGTGGTGCCCTGCCAGTCGGCCTTGATGGTGAGCGGCTGCAGCGAGCCGGTATCGGGAAAGATGGGCAGGCTGATTGTCATGGGCAACGTTTGCGGCGTGGGCAGGTTGGCCATGGCGGCCGCGCTGAGGGCGCCGTTGTTGTTGAATACCAGGCTGCCCACCTTAACGGCCGGCACGCTGACGGCGGCGGCCAGCGCGGCGTCGATCTGGTCCAGGTTGGTGCCGGTCTTGGTGCCGGCGCCATTGACGGGGTCGAAGGCGGCCGTCAAGGCGTCGATCTGGGCCTGGCTGGCGCCGGCAGCCGTGGCCGCCGCCACCATGACGGGACCGGCCGCCTGGGCATAGGCCAGGGCGTCGGCGTCGATGGTGGCCTGCACCGGCGGCAAGGCGTTGACGTCGGTCTGGTATTGCAGCCGCGCCGCCTGCACACCGGGGTCGGCCAGGATCGAGGTCGCCACGGCCTTGGCCGTGATCTCGGTGCCGTCCACGCCGGCATACACGTCCCAGTTGTTGGCGCCCGTCTTGACGTAATAGGTCGACATGGTGTGGGCGTTGCCCAGGCTGTCGTACACGTCGAGCACGGTCTGCTTGTTGTAGGTGAGCGGATCGTTCGCGTCGAACGGCACCTTGGTCGGCGCCAGCGTGTTGGAATTGAGGTTGAGCGAGAAGTTGGCCTTGGTGGTCGCGACCGGCGTCAAATCGGACGAATCGATGGTGATCGGCACCGGCGCGCCCTGCAGGATCACGCCCGACGAATTGGTCAGGAAGCCCGTCACCTGCGCGCCCTGGGCGTTGATCAGGGTGCCGTTCTTGTCGAGCTGGAACTGGCCGTTGCGCGAGTACTGGATGGCGCCGTTGACGGAGGTGCGGAAGAAGCCGCCGCCGTTGATAGAGATGTCGAGCGGGTTGTTGCTGGTCTCGATATTGCCCTGGGTAAATTGTTGGGCAATCTGGGACACGGACACGCCGATGCCGGCCGAATTGCCGCTCACGCCGTTGAGCGAATTGGCGTACAAGTCGGCGAACTGGGCCTGGGAACCCTTGAAGCCTACCGTGCTGGCGTTGGCGATGTTGTTGCCGATCACGTCGAGCGATTTAGACGCGCCGTTCAGGCCGCTGAGTCCTTGTTGGAACATGGTATTCCCCTATCTGATAAGGTGGCTTACAAAACTGGTCGAGACTGACGCTTACAAAACTTGCTTGATATCGGACATGGACAGCTGGCCGATGCTGGGGACGTTGAGCTTGACGCCGGCGCTGCCGGTCGACACGCTAGCCACCGTGCCGAAGGTCAGGCCAGTGGCGTCGGTGAGCGCCTTGCCGCCCGTGGTGGCCGTCACGGCGAAGGTGTAGTTGCCGTCCGGCGCCACCGTGGTGCCGTCGTCCAGCTTACCGTCCCACACCAGCGGCAGGGTGCCCGCGTCCACGCCCTTCATGGCGATGCTGTGCACCACGGCGCCGCTGCTGTTCTTGACATCGATCTGCACGCTGTCGGCCGCCGTGGCCAGGTCTACCCCGAACACGGCCTTGCCGCCCGACAGAGTCAGCTGATTGCCGGGGGCCAGCACGCCATGGTTGATCAGGCTGGTGGCCTGCATCGATTCGCTGGACTGGTAGCTGGACTTGAGCGACTCCAGCGTCGTATTGAGCTTGTTGACGCCTGTCACCGTCGACAGCTGGGCCAGCTGGCTGGTGACCTGTGCGTTGTCGAGCGGATTGAGGGGATCCTGGTTCTTGAGCTGGGTCACCAGCAGGGTCATGAATTTGTCGGTGTCGGCCTGGGTGCTGTCGGTGGCCGCGGCCGGTTTGGCGTTGACGGCGTTGAGCAGGGCCGCGGACGGCGCGGCGATACTTTGTACGGTGGACATGGAAGCCTCGGTTTAAAAGGGGGTGGCCTACTGGCCGATGGTCAGGGTTTTCAGCAACAAGGTCTTGGCCGCGTTCATGGTTTCCACATTGGTCTGGTAGGAACGCGAGGCCGAC